>CAYZLB010000015.1:0-33653 GCA_964479235.1 uncultured Desulfohalobiaceae bacterium | reverse complement strand
CGGTCAAACCTTTTTGAGTCCCCCGGCAGAGCCGGGGGTTTACCTGTCTTAATTAAAGCCGCTCATTTAACTAAGTACGCATTAGTCGGATGAACCAGAATATTTACTCCTGATAACGAATAACTGATAACCGATAACTGATATACAAATCTCATTTCAAGAATTCCCGATAGGCCAAAATCGTTGCATACAGATCCACAGCACTGCTTAGCTCAAATGGACTGTGCATACCCAGGACGCCGGGACCAAAGTCTATGATATCCATGCCGTAAACTGCCAGATGCTTGGCCACGGTGCCTCCGCCGCCGGCGTCCACCTTCCCGATTTCCGCCATCTGCCAGGGAATACCCGCCGTGTTCAGCAGATTGCGCAGCCAAGCCACGTATTCGGCAGAAGCATCATTGGCCCCCACCTTGCCCCTGTGTCCGGTATACTTGCAGAACACTGGTCCATAGCCCAACTTTGAGGCGTTGAGTTGATCGTGCAGATCCTGGTAGTCCGGATCAATGGCCCCATGCACATCCGCGGAAACGGCCTTGGAGTTCATAAACACCTGAGCCAATGAAGCTTCCGGATCCCAGGCCTGGATAAGATCCTGGAGGGTGTACTCCATGAACAGGGACTTGGCGCTGGTGGCCCCTTCCGAGCCGATCTCTTCTTTGTCCCAAAAAATGACAATTTGGCTATACTCAGGATCAGCTTCCGCCATCAAGGCCTGAAACGCAGCAAATACGCAGATCCTATCGTCCTGGCCGTATCCGCCGATAAGGCTTTTGTCCAAACCCACCCACCGGGCCGCTCCGGCCGGAACCACCTGGATCTCGGCGCTGAACAGATCTTCTTCAACCAGTCCGTACTGCTGGTTTAAAATCTGGAGGATTCTTTTTTTGAACTGCTTGTTCTTTTGCTCGCCCTCATGGTCCGCATCCTCTGTATCCGCCGGGCGATTTCCCAAAATCACGTTCAACTTTTCCCCTTCAAAGGCCTCGGACAGCTTCCGTTCATTCTGCTTCGAAGCCAGATGGGGCAGAAGATCGGCGATGACTAATACTGGATCTTTGAGGTCTTCACCCAAGGACAAATCAATGCGCTTCCCATCAGTGGTCACCACCACCCCGTGCAGGGCCAGAGGGCGGGACAGCCATTGATATTTGCGGATCCCTCCGTAATAATGAGTTTTAGCCAGGGCCAGATCACAGGCCTCATACAATGGATGCTGCTTAAAATCCAGGTGCGGGGTATCAGCGTGGGCCCCGATAAGGCGGATTCCCTGCTCAAGGGGTCTCTTCCCCCGTCTGGCCAGCAATAGGCTCTTGCCCTTCACATCCCGCATAAACTGATATGAAGCGTGCAGATCTGAGCTGAAGCCGGCGGCTTGAGCCTCGTCCTTCAACCAGGCCACAGTCTCCCGTTCCGTCTTGCATCGGGAAAGGAATTGCACATATTCCCGGCTGAATTCGTCGATATATTGGGCGTGTTCAGGGCCGGAAAACAGTTCCCAGCCGCTTTTGGGTTCATGTTCCAGACGTATCGGCATCGCATGCTCCTTAAAATTTACAGGGCAGAACTGAAAATTTAACTATCGTATATGAGAAGAGAGATATTGCTTCTTCGGTAGGACGCGGTTGCCCTCAACCGCTGTCCATTATTCTTCAGCATGAGCACTCCAGCGATAGATAGGAGCCGCATTCTCTTGTCATTGCCCGGCCGCAATCTCGGAATACACTCAAGACCTCACTTACCGGGCAATCCAGCGCAAGATTTTGCTCTCTTCCTCCACGGTTTTCTTCCTCAACGTGTCTGGACTACTGTCTGGGCAAGATGGCCTCCGTCATTTTGGGTGCCCATCTTTTCAAGCCTCGCTGTGACTGTGCATTCATAATCATGTGAAATCAAATGGAATCTTCCAGCATCTCCAGGGCCTGTTCCACCACCGGCCCTACCTGTTTCAGTTCATCAGCCTGCACCGTGCGGGGATCAAGGCACAGGCTGTCGTGCTCCATGCGCCCCACCAGGGGAGGATCGGTCTGCAAGAGCACATCCCGCAACCTTTCCAAGTGAATATCTCCTTTGGGTCTCAGGGAGACCAAGGTGGTGGGCAGGTCCAGCTCCGGGCTGGCTCCCCCGCCGACTCTGGAGGCCCCGGCCACGGTCCGGATTTCGAAGGCATGGGCGAGCCGGGGACGGAGATTGGCGGCCAATCGTTTGGCCTTGGCTTGAAGTTGGCTCGATTCGGCGCAGATCATCTCCAGGGTGGGCACCTCGTTCCGGGCCGTCTCAGAATCCAGGTACAGCCGTAAGGTAGCCTCCAGACCGGCCAGGGTCATCTTGTCTATGCGCAAGGCGCGATTCAAGGGATTTTTCTTGATCGGTTCAATGTACTCTTTGCGGCCCACAATGATCCCGGCCTGGGGACCGCCCAGGAGCTTGTCCCCGCTGAAAGTGACCACCGAGACTCCTGTTTGGAGTACATTTTGGACCGTAGGTTCGTCCAAGCCACCGGCTGGTGGGAATTGGAACAGATTGCCGCTGCCCAGGTCTTCGAGCACCGGCAGCCCGTAACGCTGTCCCAGATCCACCAAGTCCTTGAGCGGAACTTCCTTATGGAAACCGATAATCCGGTAGTTGGAGGTATGCACCCTGAGCAGGGCTCCGGTATTCTCCGCAATGGCCTGCTCATAATCGTATAAATGGGTGCGGTTGGTGGCTCCCACCTCTTTGAGTACCGCCCCGCTTTTGGCCATAACATCAGGTATGCGGAACGAGCCGCCGATCTCCACCAGTTGCCCTCTGGAGACCACCACTTCCTTGCCTTTGGCCAGGGTATCCAGCATGAGCAAGACTGCTGCGGCGTTGTTGTTGACCACCAACCCGGCCTCAGCCCCGGTCAGGCGACAGAGCAGGTCTTCGACCAGAGCATAGCGGCTGCCCCGCTTGCCGGTCTGCAGGGAAAACTCCAGGTTGGAATAGGATCGACAGGCCTGATCCACAGCCTGCACAGCAGAATCAGCCATCAGCGAACGGCCGAGGTTGGTGTGCACGACCACTCCGGTGGCATTGATCACCCGCCGGAAATTCGGCCTGGCCTTTTGCTGCACAAAATGGACAACCCTGGGAACAAGTCTCTGCCAGCTCAGGGCCTGTGCATCCAGAATATGCCCGGACCGGATCTCTGCCCGGCACTGATCCAAAAAGGCGTTGATCAGATCCTTGCGCAGGGTCCAGGGAACAGCGCATATCTCTGGTTCATTATCTATTGCTTTGAGCAGCTCATCCACAGATGGAATGCTTTGATACAAATTTGCGGCCATTATATCCTGCCAGTTTTCATCAATTGAGCCGTGATATCGACGGGTTGTTCACACGATTACAATTGCCGGATTCATGCCGGATCAAAAATCTCGCCTCTTGACCAATGAGACCTGGAGCTTTATAAAGAAATCACGCGCCAGTAGCTCAGTCGGATAGAGCAACGGCCTTCTAAGCCGTCGGCCGGGTGTTCGAATCGCCCCTGGCGCGCCATGAATTTCAAAGGGTTATGGGCTTGACCCATAACCCTTTATTTTATTATCCAACCCTATATCCAACCTTGATCCTTAAATACCCAACGTTTAGTGCGCGCTTTTCCTCTGTCTATTTTCTTTTATATCCATTGTCCAGCCCAAGATAAAGAACAAAGATCTTTTCAATGCTCCACCCAGCCGCCCCCCCGGTTCTTTGTAGGGCGTATCGCAGAAATCGGCCCTAACCCCTTGAAAGATAGAGACTGAATTGCCATATAGTTCCCAAAGAGGACGCTGAAGTTGGGAGACTTGGCTGTATTTGCGTATCATCGTCCTCAAGATCGTCATGGGGCTATAATCCAGACAGATGGAACAACAACTTGCTGAAAACGCAGTCATACGTATCTTTGTCGAGTGCCTCGAGTGCCAGGATCATCAATGGCCTCAAATCAGACCGCCAAAATCGACCAAGTAAACCAGGAATTCCAGGAGAGCATTGACCTCCTGCAAAGATACAAGACTTCCCTGATCACCCATGCCGTGACCGGAAAAATCGATGTCCGGGATTGGGAAGCGGAAGACATCCAGCCCCAGGAGGCGGCCTATGGCTAGCGCAAAGGTCAAGAGCATCGACAATGCGGTGCAAAAATGCGGGACAGATACAGGGTATTGGAAAAAGCTGTTCTGGGACTATCGGCAATGCGAAAGCCCTGAACATATACCCGGTCCAATACGTGCCCAGCGGTATGTCGATTATTGGCCGCAGATCCACTCTGACTACAAGGAAGGCAGACTAAACATTCAGGATATCAAAGACATTGTGGGAACTATACACAGGTTCGGCCCGGTGAAGTACAGTGATCCGGTCCGGGAATATGTAATCAAGAAGCTCAAAGCCAGGTGGTTCAATGCATAACATATTGTCCGACCACCAGAAAGATGTCCTTGAGAGCCTTCCCCAAAGTATCAGGGACAGCTTTGTCTTTTCCGGAGGAACGGCTATTGCTGCCTATTACCTTCATCACAGGCTCTCCGAAGATTTGGACTTTGTGGCATTGGAATTAGGTCAACCGGTCCAGTTCAATGCATTAAAAGGACTGCTGTCTCAGAGATATAATATTTACTCAGCAAACAAGCTGTATGACCGATGTATTTATTTTTTAAACGTACGAAGCAGCACCTTGAAAATTGAGTTTGCTCCCCTGTACTTTCCCAGGATTAAGCCAACAGTCAGGCAAGGATATATCCTTTTGGAAAGTTTGGAAGATTTGACTGCTCACAAGATCATGGCTCTGGCTGACAGGTTTGAGATTAAAGATTTTGTAGATCTATACTTTATCCACCTAAAGACCGGATGGGACTTGCAGGCTATGATTGAAATGGCCCGCAAGAGAAATCAGATGCCATATGAATATACGATCAATGTGCACCGAATAGCTCACTATCCGGAAGGAATACAAAGCCTGAACTTTTTTGTTCCCATGAATGCAGATGAGATCATTTCGTTTTTCCTTGATGCTGACCAGGAGATAAAATCTACATTGAGTTCAGACTTTGATTAAACCGCGAATATGAAAACTTGAACCTCAAAAATGTTCAGACCTAAACTGAAACAGATCCCAGGAGGAGGCTGGATTGGTTGTGACAACACAAAATTGACCACCCCCAGAGTTGATATTCAAGTTTATTTTGGTTGGTCCGCTCACACGGGCCGGCCTGGGTTACGCTGGACATATTGTGATACCACCAGTCAAAGCGGTGGTCGGGATTTCTCCAGTCCGGAGCCCAGCCGTGGTCCGCCGGATAGACGTCTGTAGTCAAGCGTTCTTCAAAGCCGTGCATCTGATCCGCGCCTACAAAGTGCATCTTTCCGGACAAGCAGGTCTGGTACCCATTGGCCCGGAGATAGTGAGCAAAGGTGGGGATGTCCCCTGGGAACTCGGCCCAGTTGTCAAAGGCTTCGATGCGCGATGTGTGCTGTCCGGCCATCATGGAGAAACGGGACGGGGCACACAAGGGATTGTTGCAGTAGGCACTGTCAAAGATAACGCCGACTTCAGCCAAAGAGTCCAGATTCGGGGCTTGGACAATCTGGTTTCCGTAACAGGGCAATGCCTGGGCTGCGAGTTGGTCGGCCTGGACGATCAGAATGTTCGGCCGCTTGGATTGCATATTCCCTCCAATATATATTTTGGGTTAAACGTATGGGTTACGGGTTGATGAAGGATTCGATTTCTTCCCTGGCCAAGTGCAGCCTGGCTGTAATCCGATGGCTAAGGTCGCGATTTTGTTCTAGCCTGGCCGGCATAACACCGACTCCCAGAGTCATGGCCACCTGTCCTGCTTCGTAGAGTGGAACGGCAAACCGGTACATGCCGAGAAAAAAGATGCCCAGATCATCCAAAAAATCACGCCGAACCGCCTGGAACAGCACATCTTTCACTTCCTGCAAGCCAAGCTGTGTCTCGTGCCGGCGTATTCTTGTGCCAGAAAATCTTCATCCTGGATTTGTTCTTCCGACATAAAAAAGACCGCGCCCAGGACCGAGATATGTAAGGGCAGGCTTTTCCCGGCCTGCCACATGGCCGGGGAATCAGGATCCACAATACTTTCCAGACAGAACAGACGCTGGTCTATACAGGTAAAAAGATTGACCGAAGTGCTCAGGTCGTTGTACAGATGCTCCATGCAGGAGCGGATAATTTGAATCGGCGTATTTTTGGCTGCCATGCACCGGCCCCAAAAATAGGACATCATACCACAGAGATTGTCGATCTTCTGTCCACCAGCTTCAAGACCGTTTTAGCCTATTGTCACAGAATCATGGACAAACCTGGAGATAAACTCCACTGTGTTCCTGGCCAGATATGCAATAGGCCAGGGAATTATCGATCCCTGGGATTCCAGTTTGTAATCGACCCCTCTCCCTATCATTGAACCATCCGATAGAGATAGGCAATGGCGAAGCCAGGATTTCCGGAACTGCCCAAAGAGGACGTAATCATCAAGTCCATTCAGCGTGTTACATAAGGAGCATCTTTCAACCAACTGCCGAAAACAAACGAAATCGCCGATCTGTCCTATGGGCGGGACCCACACTTGGATGCCTGGCTCCTGCATTTCATGACTGAAAACAATCTGGAGCACCTCATTGCCCCGAATAAAAATGCCTCCTTTGACCAGCTTTGAGCTGGTGGGGGAAAAGATTCCGTCGGTATGGGCCGGTAAAGACGCCCTCTATTCCACAGGGTGTACCAAAGAGATGCAGATCGCCCTTGAGGTCCAGCAAAAATACCCTGAAATGCAGATCATCGGGCCGAATCCGTAACGTTTTTTCCGACGTCGGGGATACGGAATAGGCAAATTTTTCGACGTGAGCATGGAAAAACGCTTTGTCCGGACCTGATGGTGCACATTACCTATGCAATTTCTTCTGATCTTCAACCAGTCCCTGCTCCCCTTGTTACTGATAGTGGCCATTGCCATCTTCTATCAGCATGTTTTTCAGCCTGACATCAAAGAAACGGCTACCTTGGCTTTGAACATTTTTGCACCTTTGCTCATCTTTGACTCCCTGACCCGGCACCAGACCACACTCCTGGAACTTTGGCAGCCCTTTATGTTCATGGTGCTTCTCACCGGATGCATGCTGGCTCTGGGATGGCTGGGGGCTCTTGCTCTCCGCCTTCAGACCCAGGACAGAACACCTTTTGTTTTGGCCTGTTCCATGGTCAATATCGGCAATCTGGGATTACCGCTTATTTACTTCACCTTTGGACAGCAGGCTGTGGCCATGTCGGTCATCATCTTTGTGGTTTTCAATATCCCTTTGAGCACATTGGCCATTTTTGTCAGCAGCGACAAAGCGCACACCAAGGACATGCTCCTTGATGTATTTAAGATACCAATTTTTCATGCCATGGTTGCCGCCCTGCTCTTTACCGGCCTTGGCTGGCAGCTTCCTTCCGGATTGGCCAAGGGTGTTCATCTTATGGCCCAGGGAGCCATTCCCTTGCTCATTTTTGTCCTTGGCCTGCAACTGGCCTCCATCTCTTTGGATCGGCACCGGGTCGTCTTTGCCTGGTCCATTGTTTTGGCCGTGGTTATCCGGCTCATCGCCTCTCCCCTTCTGGCGGACAACCTGTTGAACCTGTTTTCCTTTTCCGACCTGGAGCACAATGTTGCTCTGGTCCAGACTTCAGGGCCATCTGCCATTCTTCCGCTGATGTACGCCATCAAGTTTAACCGCTCGCCGGGACTTTTGGCTGCCTTGATTTTAACCACTACTGTAGCTTCAGGTATATCCCTGCCCCTGATCATTTCGTTAATCAATAGATAATGCAGGCCGGGAAGAAAAGACTTTTGACCTCCATGCCAATCCGTTTTACATAAGGCCTTGATGCCGTTTATACCCGGCATATGGACAACCACGAACTTTCTGGTTCAGGGTCTGGCAGACATGGGCATGGACTTGCCGGTGGATACCAAGGAGAGACTTCCCATGCCCAATGCAGTCAAAATACCCTCAGGAAAGGAAAATATCATCATGACGACCCGCCCCTGTCCCAGCCCTGCCCAGGGCGGGAAACCTGTATACCCACTTCTCCTCTGTTTTGATGGGGTATCATTATCGGCATCAGTATCGGGATTTTATATATGTTTTGTTAACGTCAGCGTGCCCAAAATGACATGAGGGGTTGTATGAGAGTGGGCGGTTAAGGTCGTCATGGCGACTCCTTCCTTCATTACCCATTCTCCCGGGTAAAGGTGATCAGGGTTTGTAGCTTGTCCAGAGCAGCCCCGGAATCAATGGACTTTTTGGCCATCTCAATCCCCTGCCCCATATTTTCCGCCAGCCCAGCAGCCATGAAGGCGGCCCCGGCATTGATCAGCACGATATCCCGCTTGGCCCCCTTGCCTCCTGAAAGGATATCTTGGGCTATGGCAGCATTTTCAGCCGGGCTGCCGCCGGCTATTTCCTCTGCCTCGGCCCTGCGTCCGAAATACGTTTCAGGAGAGAGATCATATGTGGTGATCTGTCCGTTGTCTAATTCGCAAATCCTGGTCGGAGCACAGACTGAGATCTCATCCAGGCCGTCGTGACCGTGGACGACCAAGACCCGTTTGGCCCCCAAGCGCTGCAGGGCCTGGGCAAACATCTCGGTCAACTCCGGGGCAAATACCCCCAGAAGCTGCCGTCTGGTGCCCGCTGGATTGGTCAAGGGGCCGAGCATGTTGAAAATGCTGCGCAATCCAACCTCTTTTCTGGCCTTGGCCGCATACTTCATAGCTCCGTGATATTTGGGGGCAAACAAGAACCCAATCCCGATTTCGGCTAGAGCTTCTTCTACAATTTCCGGATCCACATCCAGGTTCATCCCCAAGGCCTCCAGCACATCGGCACTCCCGCACCGGCTGGAGATGGACCGATTGCCGTGTTTGGCCACCACCGCTCCGCCGCCTGCAGCCACAAAGGCGGTGACCGTGGAAATATTGAAAGTCCCGGAGGTGTCCCCGCCTGTGCCGCAGGTATCGATAAGATTCTGAGCCATAGTTTCGATACGGACGGCCTTTGACCGCATGGCCCGGGCCGCTCCTGCAAGTTCGGCATAGGTTTCGCCCTTGGTGGCCAAGGCCCCCATAAAGGCACCTATTTGGGCATCGGTCGTGTTCCCGGAGAAAATTTCTCCAAGCAAGGAAAACATCTCCTCCTCAGTCAAATCCTTTCTCTGATAGATTGTATAGAGCAGTTCCTTAAACATGACATTCCACCTCCACTGCCTCCTCTCTGTTGTCGCAAAGTCGAAGAAAATTGCGCAAAATCCGCTTTCCTATAGGGGTCATGATCGATTCAGGGTGAAATTGAATGCCCTCAGTGAGATGTCGACAATGGCGCAGGCCCATGATTTCCCCGTCGTCGGTTTGGGCAGTAACTTCCAAACATGGTGGCAGGGTGTCCCTGTTGACGGCCAAAGAGTGGTAGCGCATGGCCCCAAAGGGCTTATTGATCCGGGAAAATATGCCCTTTCCATCTGCGCTGACTGTGGAAACCTTGCCGTGCATGAGCTGTTTGGCCTGGACAATATGAGCTCCAAAAGCGGAGGCAATGGCCTGATGGCCAAGACAGACCCCAAGTATGGGGATCCGTCCTGAATATTCTGTAATGGTTTGCACCGAAAGGCCGGCTTTTTCCGGACTTCCGGGACCTGGGGAGATCACAATGCCGGAAATGGACATTGTTCCCAAATCACTGAGTGCAAAGTCCATGTTTCGGGCCACTTCAACTTCAGCACCGAGCTGCCGAAGATATTGAACCAGGTTGTACGTAAATGAATCATAGTTATCAATGACGAAGATCATAATTTACCCCTTTTTATCAGTTTCTCTCTGGATCAAACTGGCGGCGTTTGGCGATAACAAATACCAAATAACAGATAAGCAGCCGCCAAAGGCTACGCTCGTATAAACGACACATCTACTTTCTTCGCCATTCCCGCGTAGGCGGGAATCCAGAGCAGATAGAATGGCTTTCCCCTAGATTGCCCGGCCAGCCTGATCCCGGTGTACTCGTATGATCCGGGCCGGGCAATGACGGGAAAGGAAATCCATAAATTTCTTTATCGATCACACTGGCCGTCTGTGGCCAGCAGCGGCGCTGACCCCTGACCTCTGCCTTCAATACCCTTGTTTGTGGATCAACTCCAAAGCCCTGCCGATGGCCTTTGCCTTGTTCACTGTCTCGGTGTATTCAGCCTCTGGATCGGAATCGGCCACAATGCCCGCCCCGGCTTGCACAGTCAGCGTATCATTGACGATGGTTGCCGTACGGATAGTGATAGCCAAATCCATATTCCCGTGAAACGAAATATACCCAACGGCCCCACCGTACGGTCCGCGAGGCTCGGGCTCCAGTTCAGATATAATCTCCATGGCCCGGACCTTTGGCGCACCGCTCAAAGTTCCGGCTGGAAAGGAGGCAGCCAAAAGATCCCAGGCATCCAGATCTTCCTGCAGATCACAGGAGATATTTGAAACCAGATGCATGACATGGGAATAGCGTTCCACGATCATGAGGTCAGTAACCTGGACCGTACCAGTCTGGGCTACTCTTCCCAGATCGTTTCGACCAAGATCTACGAGCATCAAATGTTCGGCCCGTTCCTTTTCGTCCCGCAGCATCTCATCGGCCAAAGCCCGATCTTCCTGTTCTGTTTTTCCTCGCGGCCTGGTGCCGGCAATGGGCCGCAAGGTGGCGATATCGTTTTCCAGACGGACCATGGTCTCAGGTGATGAGCCAACCAGGACCATCTCATCCAGGTGCATAAAAAACATGTACGGTGAGGGATTGATATAACGCTGAGCACGATACAGAGCCGTTGGATCAGAAGGGATCCGGTTTGCACAAAAAGGCTGGGAAATGACGGCTTGAATGATTTCCCCTTCCTGTATACGTGATTTTGCAGTCTGCACGTTGTTTGTATACGCAAACGATTCGTGGATTGGATGCAAGGTTATAGGTGCGGCCGTTTTTTGGTCTTCACGGCCGTTTTCAATGCTGCGTTCTTCTATCATTTGGTTCAGGGCAGCTATTCGCCGTTCAGCGCTGTTGTATGCGAGCTGAGCATCGTGCTGATCATTGCGGAAACAGATGACCACCAGTAAAAGCGTATTTTTCACATTGTCGAAAATCAACATCTCATCCGGGATCATAAAGTCAGCCAGAGGTTGCTCCGGCGGCAACCGATTGGGGATGTTCTCGAAAAAACTCACTGTTTCATACGAGAGATATCCGACCAAACCGCCCCAAAAGCGGGGAAGTTCGGGAATGACAGCTGGATTATAACGGTTCATCAGGGTGCGCAGAACCGGCAAAGGATGGCCATCATGTTCTATTTCCTCTCGGTTTCCGTTTGTTTCAACCTCCACGGTGTGGGCAAAGATTCGGACTCGCGAACGAGCTGACGTACTGAGAAAACTGTACCTGCCCCAACGCTCCCCCCCTTCCACACTTTCCAATAAAAATGCCGGAGAGTTACGGGTGTAGAGCTTTTTCAGTACAGAAACCGGGGTTTCCATATCAGCCAGTATCTCCCGGCAAACTGGAACCACATTGTACTTCTGGAAATATTCTGCAAAGGTGTTTTTTTCCGGAAACTGCCGCAACTGCATAGATAATGCTCCTTTTCACAACCTACCGTTTTTCACGTGCAAGTCTTTGTCAAACCAAAAAAGGCCGCGGGGTGTCACCCCGCGGCCTTTTGAAAAGATATAAAAAGAAAAGACCGAGGGGCTCTTGGGCCGCCTCGGTCCGTCGTTTCGTGCTATAACTTATGGAAACTGTTCAGGAGGCAGACCCGGCTATACTGGTCCACCGCCACCAGTTGATTATGCTTCCAGAAGTCTGGAGAATCTGTTCGTTCATAGCTTGCCTACCACCCCCATCAGCCCTGAAGCTCAATGGATTACTCTTTTGCTTTCAGTTAGTAATCTATAATGAGTTTATCTTGCTATGTCAAGAAAAAAATCTGTTCGGCTGGCATCTTGCAGTTTTCTCGTCACGCAATAAAAAGCACAAAAGACCATAAATAAAATATATTGAAATAATTGAATATATAAATATATAAATTATTATTTAAATTTCAAATATTTCTTAGTATACAATCTTGACTTCGATTGTTAAAGCTTGTACTATCCTTATTCAAACGATCACCAAGGAGAAGATTGTGTCTCAGGTCATACCCACATCAGAAAACACACCCCAACCAGACTGGGTTCAGCTCACTGCCCAAACAGTGCACGAACTTGCCCGGGCGGTGGATATGCAGGCCAGACAATCTCGCAAGTCGTATCAGCAATACGGCATAACTGAAAATCAAGGGGCAATCCTTCGCCTGTTGTTGCTTGACGGACCTCAGTCGGCCATTGTGCTCAGCAAACGATTGTATGTTACTCCGTCAAACATGACCGGAATCGTAGATCGTCTGGAAACCAAAGGACTCATCAGCCGTACCCGGCAAAAAGACCGGCGGGTGATGGATATCCACCTGACAGAAAAAGGATACAATTTGATCCTCACCCTTCCCGACCCCGTTGATGTGAAACTACAATGGGCTGTTCAAAAGAGCGAGACCCTCATTCCCCTTCCCTCTCTCTATTTTGGTCTGAAATCGGTTCTGGAAAATATTATGTCCAAACAAGATTGATTCCGGATACGCTGCAAAACGGCCAAATCCGGCCCGTAGATCCTGCTTTCCGAGCATGATGTACAAAGAGTTGCACACGCAGTCCCACCTTGGGGCCGCTTTTGTATGCATACACTGTTGATAAAAACATTTTCAATTCCTTACAGCTCATTACTTCAAGGAGGTTTTCATGAGCAATCAAGAACTTTATGGTAAATTGACCCAAGCCCTGGTAGATTTAAACGAAGATGATGTATTGGCCCTGAGCAAGCAAGGAATCGAGGACAATGTCGATCCCCAGCAGCTCATTGAACAGGGATTGCTCCCCGGGATGCAAAAGGTCGGGGATGAGTTTGAAAATGAGGAAAAGTTCCTGCCGGAAATGATGCAGGCAGCTACCATTTTTCAAAGCGCCATGGATATTATCCAGCCCAAGATCGAGGAAATGGGCGGCAGTTCCAAAAAAATCGGCACTGTGGTCATCGGCACAGTCAAGGGTGACATGCATTATATCGGCAAAAATATCTTCAAGGTTCTCTTGGAGACATCCGGTTTTACTGTCTACGATTTAGGCGTGGATGTGGACCCTTTCAGCTTTATCGACAAGGCTGATCAGACGAATGCCGATATCATCGCCATGTCCGCCCTGTTGACCACAACCCTGGTGGGACAAAAAGACATGATTGAAGCACTCAATGAACAGGGGAAACGGAACAAATACAAGATCATGGTCGGCGGTGGAGCAGTCACTCCAGAATGGGTCAAGAAAATCAAGGCCGATGCCTATTCTGAAACTGCCTTTGGCGCAGTCAAGGAAGCCAAAAAGCTGGTCCAATAAGGAACTGGCCTTGGGAGAAGCACAGTCCGGATATGGAAAGATTGATGCATGTGTCCATACACATGCTGGAAAAACAGCCGAGCCGGCGGAGAAGAAAACAAACCGCAGCCTAAAGAAAGCGTGACCAGCTTGGCTTTGAATAATTTTTTGACAGGGAGGAATCCATCATGTTGGATCTTATAGAAGTTTTTGAAAGGGCTGATCAGGGGCCGTTGATTAAAGACATGGATTATTTCATGAAACACTTTGTGCCCAAGATCCAGGAGGTAATCAAGCGGCACGGGGTGAAGTGGGACAAGCAGACCATAGTCAACACGGACGACGACCTGATCGATCGTGTATTTGAAGCCGCTGTAGACCTGATTGCCGAGGCCGGGGCCTATTGCCCGGACACGAACCGGATTATGCCGTTTTCCAAAGACGAGGTCCTGCGGGCGGTGGAACAAGCGCCCAAAACAGCCTCCTTTGGCGAGGGACGGGAGCACAAGGCCATGACCGGGCGCAAACTGGATGATACCAAAACGCGGCCCTGGATTCATGTTGGCGGTGGAATCTACACAACTGATGAGCAGATCTATATTGATATCGTCCAAGGTATGGCCGAGATCGACATCGTAGATTCTCTCAGCGTTCCTTCCATCCTGCACATGCGGGGCAAAGACGCCCGGGTCAGATCTCCTCAGGAAATACTTTCGGCCATCAAGACAGCTATCCTGGCCAAGGAGGCCATTCGCCGCAGCGGCCGGGCCGGACTACCCATCATCAACGGCATATCCGCGGCCTCCAACTCTGTGTCCATGATTGCTGCCGCTTCTCCCCATTTCAGCCTGAAGACAACTGACGGATATCTGATCGACTTTTTGGCTGAAATGATTGTCAACTACGAGGCTTTGCAAAAAGTAGCCTATTTCAATACCATAAGTGCCAACGTGGGCTCGACATCAACACCCCTGTTCGGCGGTTATTCCGGTGGAGCAGAAGGAAACGCGGTTCTGGCCGCAGCATACATCATTATGGGGGTCCTCATTTACCGGGGCAACTACCACTACAACGCCCCTTTGCATCAGACCCTGCGCATGTCCTCGACCAAGCCCCTGCTTTGGTCCATCGGGATGTCCAACCAGGTCAATGCCAAGTATATGCAGCGGCCCATGGTCAATCTGCCCTACCTGGGCGGCGGGGCCGGCACCGAGATGTACCACTATGAAATGGCCGCCTACATGCTTTCCGTGGTCCCGGCCGGCGGACAGATCTTTTCCGGGCACCCGGCCAAGGCCGTGGAGCCGGACTCCTTGCTCCCCTATGACCATCGTTTCCACGCCGAAATGGGCCTGGCTGCCTACAAGATGACCCGCAAGGACGCCGAACCTCTGGCTCAGGCATTTTTTGCCAAGTATGAAGACAAGATCAAAGATCCCACCCCGGGCTACAACTTCTCCCAGGTCTATGATGTAAAGACCAAAAAAATCTCCAACACCGATTACTTGAAGACCCAGGACAAGGTTCGGGAGGAAATGAAGAAACAGGGATTGGAAGTGCCCAGAAGCTAGACTCCTGTCCAAGGTTCGATGTCAAAAAAATACACCCCAACCCGGCAATGGAGGACGGAGTTACAGCTCAATAACGGTTTTTGTTTTTCATAAGTTATCAGTTGTCTGTTCTTATGCAAAAATTCGATGAAACTCGATGCCTGAGAACAGATAACTGATAACTTTTTCTCATTGTACCCCTTATTATGACAAACATGGCAATAGAAAAAGATACGGATAGGGTACAGATCACGACTGAGCGCATCTCTATTCCCGACGGGGATACCGGTGCCTCAGATGATCTGACCCTGATGAACGGCCACATCGTCTGCAAATTCGCCACCCAGACGACCCCCCCGTGGGGCATGCCCCCAGGCGGGATCCTGGACATTTCCCCGGCAGTGAAAGACGAACCAGTACTGGATCTGATCAATATATTTGATTTTTTACCCGACAACTGGTGCAGTTGGCCCTATACATATCACCGGGTACGAGCTATAGAAAACGGTCCGGAAAAAGGGGTGGTCCGCGTTGAGCGGGACTGGAATCAGGTCCAGCTGGTCACCGAATATACCCTTGTTCAGGGAGAAGATGTTCTTCATGTGGCTACGAGCATGACCAATGCAGGAGAGCATGAACTCAAAGATATTCAACCCGGATACACCTTGTATATGAAGGGTGGATACATGCTTACTCCTCCCGGCCTGGGAGGAATCAAGCAAGGCCAGGCAAATAATCCTTTGACCTGGAGCTTTATCGGCTACGACCAGACCTGGTGCATTGCCCTGCATGCCCCCTATCTGGAATCTATTGATCATTTCGGGCAGGACATGTTCGGCCGCATCAGTTTGGCCCCTGGAGAGACCAAGACTGTCCAGGCCTGGATCCAGGTCTGTGCCCACAGCAATATTTCCGAAATTTTCCGCTTTGAGCAGGAACAAAAAGGTGTTTCTTGTGGTCTGCTCCAGGGCAGAGTATTTGATCAGGCTGGAGAGAAGGTTAAAGAGCCTTATATTGTTGTAGAAAAAGACGGAAATACCTTAACCTGGTCTCAGGGAACAGATGGACACTATGAACTGGCCCTGCCGCCGGGAGAGTATGCGGTTCAGGCCATGGCCAGGCACTACAGTCTGAGCAGGAAGGAAACAATCCAAATAGGTGCCGCCCAGAGAACAACAAAAGACTTTTCCGGTCTCCAACCTCCGGCCCGCGTATCATTTCACATTCTGGACAGCAGGGATAAAACGCCCATTGATGCCAGAATCGATATCCTTGAGGGTCCGACGCCGGTTATTGGTTTTTTGGGTCAAAATCGCTATTTTACCGATTTGGAGGCCAAAGGCCGAGCCGAGCTGACCATTCCGCCGGGAGAATACACCCTGGCCGTTTCACACGGTGGGGACTTTCTCGGTCTCCCTCATGTGCTGCCATTGTGCTTCAAAGCCAATGACCAGCATCATCTGGATATTGAACTAGAGTTTTTAGTCCGCCCGGCTGAACATGGTTGGTATGGAGCAGACATGCACCATCACGGAGATATCCTTGATGGAGTGACCTCCCCGGAGTTTGTGCTTCGATCCCAACTGGCCTGCGGATTGGACATGGCCTTGCTCAGCGACCACGACTCAACGCAAAAAAACGACCTCATGGCCGCCCTGGCCCGTAACCGCCGGATTCCTTTTATTCCGGCCATGGAGATATCTCCGGCCTGGGGGCATTTCAACATTTATCCGGTCAATTCCGATGCCCAGCTCGGGTTGGATCCAGGTTCAAGCACAGCTGGAGAAATCTTCAGCCATGCCCGGGAACTGGGAGCTCAGGTGGTTGTGATCAATCACCCCTACAGCACCTACGGCTATTTCCGCAGTCTGGATATGGGGGTAGCCCCTGGAGGTTTGGTTCATGATTTTGATCTTATAGAAATCAATTACCAGTATCCGCCGGATCAGGCCGTGCACAAGGCATGGGAATTCTGGAACCAGGGGAAACAGATCTATCTCACCGCCGGAACAGACACCCATAGTGTTTGGCAGGATACCAGCGGGGCGGTGCGCACGTATGTATATACTCAGGCTCCTCCAACCCCAGAGACCTATATACGTGCACTCAAGGCCGGACATTCTTTCATCACCTATGGACCTCTGGTCTTTCCGGAAATCCCTTTCGGCCGGCAAGTGAGGATCACACAAGGAAACAAACAGCAGTTAGTCTACGATATAACCGCTGTACACGGCATCACTGATGTCGAACTCATCTCTCAAGGAGAGGTGGCTGAAAGGTTGCGTCTGAACGGAACAGAACAATCCCGGCGTATCCAATTTGTGGTCCAACCAGAGGACAACAGCTGGTATGCCCTGGTTGTGCTTGATGCCCGGGGCAACCGGGCTTTTACCAATCCTTTGTGGATAAACATCGCTTCATGAGCTGGTGCACAAACAATTCTTGCACTTGCGTCTTCATACATAACGATCAAGGAGTGTAGTCATGGCCAACGACAAACAGTATTCCACAACCGGCATTTACCGCTATGAATGGATTTTCGGTCCCGGATTTCTTGGTTACGGTGAGCCCCAGGTGACCCGGCAGATTATAGAGCAGATGCAGTGGAAGCCTGGGACCAGAGTTCTGGATGTGGGCAGTGGCCTGGGCGGCCCCGCATTCTTGATGGCAACGGAATACAAAGCCAAAGTAACGGGTGTGGACCTGACTGGACAAATCGTGGATATCGCCAATCAGCGGCTCAAAGAAAAAGGAATTGCGGATGTTTTTTTTCAGCAGGGAGATATCCATAAGCTGAACTGGGACACTGGGTCCTTCGATGTCATCTGGAGCAGAGAAACCCTGCTCCATGTGCCGGACAAAGACGCTTTATTCCAAAAGTTTTATCGCTGGCTGTCTCCGAGGGGGGTGGTAATGATTACCGACTATGCCCGCAGACCGGGCCAAGGGAGCGATAGGTTTGAAAACTATATCCAGGAATCAGGCTATCCTCTACTAGAGCTTGAACGCTACGGAGACCATATCCGGCAAGCAGGTTTTGATCAGGTTCTGGTCCAGGACAGGACCGAAAGCCTGATCGACATTCTCCAGGACCAGCTACACAAGCTCGATTCCCGAAAGGATGAATTCATCCAAACATTCTCAGAAGAAGATTACTCCTATCTGCGCTCCCGCTGGCAGCTCAAGCTGGATTGCTGTAAAGACGGTGATATGAAGTGGGGCTGGTTTTCCGCCCGCCGGCCGGAAAAATAGAAGGGACTTTGGATTACGCGCTCGTGCGCTGAGTATAGCACACACTTAACACCCAGCTAAATACGGCTTTGCCGTAGACCCGTGGTCTATTTAGCCGGGTAAACCGTGGGGTTATAACATACTGAAAAAATGAGATAACTGATTCACCATCCCAACCACCCCTGCCCCTCCTTGCGATGGAGGGGACTTAAGAGAACCGCGGATGTCTGTACGTTTTTTATCCGCAAGTGTCTGGCTTATCGAAAACCGCAATCGCAGATCTAAAGCAAGATCAGACGGTTAAGGGTCCCCCCCTTCGCAAGGAGGGGACCCCATGGGTGGTTGAACGAACTATTTTTGTCCATCAAATTGGCCGGTTGCTGCCAACAGCGGCCCCAATCCCCTTATATCCGAGGTTGCTCTTCAGCATCTACCCGCATCATGTCTACGCTGTCGCCCAGAACTTTTGGTTCATACTTGTCTGCATCCAGGATATCGAGAATCTTATAGATCTCTTGATACAAGTTGATGACCTGGTCTACATCCATATCATCTAATCCAGAAATCAGCTTGCCTTCTATCGACGCAGGAAGGGATTCATACAGGGTATGCCCCTTGTCGGTAAGGGAAATCAGGCTGACCCGCCTGTCTTTTGGCTTTCGAATCCGCTCTACAAGTCCTTTTTTTTCCAGCCGGTCAATGATGCCTGTTACATTGGAAGGTGTGACATACAACTTACGGCTCAGGGCAGCAGAAGACAGAGGACCTTCGTTTTCCAGGATGCGCAAGGCTTCACTTTGGGGGCCGGTCAAACCGTAATGTTTTTTCAGCATGGATGAGTTGTGGTGTATTGAACTCACCAGTTGCCGTATAACTGTTACAATATCTTGAATAGCTTGTTTTTTTTCTTTTTCCATGGTTTCGGTCTCAGAATCCAGCCCAAGTCTTTGTTCTCTTACAATTGCCAACAAATCATTTTTCCTCTCCCCAGCCACAAAATGTCATGCGTGATATACTCAGGTCAAGCTTTTTGCCGTGCTTCATCAGGCCATTGAGTACCAAATAGTTCTGCTTTGCTATTTTCGACAACACAAAAAAGTTCTAAAATTTACAGTAGAAATCGATAGATTAGATTAACTGGCCTTTTCATTATTATATATTGATAAGAAAACTGATAAAAAAGGAATAAAAAGACGCAAAAATTTCTTATATGAAACAAACTAGGCAAAAACACCATGATCAAATAATATTCTGACTCCAACTGCAATCAAGACAAATCCACCAAAAAATTCAGCAAATCTCTCCAGCTTCATTATTTGCAGTGTCTTGTGACCTAAGTAGAAACCAAAAACAGTCATTCCAGCTGCGACAACTCCTATAATAAAAATTGGAAACCAAATGGATATGCCCAACACGGAAAAGGAGAACCCCACAGCCAGGGCATCAATACTCGTGGCCACGGACAAAACAACCAAGGACAGGCCCTTGCTCGGATCCTTTTGCAGGGCCTGATCACAGGATTCAAAGGCCTCCTTGATCATATTCAACCCGAGGCACAGGAGAAGGACAAAGGCAATCCAGTGATCAAAGGCGGATATATACTCCCGGACCATACTCCCGGCCATCCAGCCCAGAACCGGCATCCCGGCCTGGAAAAAGCCGAAGTGCCAGGCCAGCCTGAATCCCTGCCGAAAGCTGACCTTTCCGACTTTGGCCCCAATGCCCACAGAGACAGCAAAAGCATCCATAGCCAAGGCCAAGGCCAAAGCGAGTATTTCCACAAAACCCATGCTGCTCCTCAAAATCCCGGCAGTTTGAACTTCATGGTTACTTCTCCGGTTTGGGAATCAACCTGCAGCATGGGCTTGTCTTCCTCGGCCCGGTGCAGCTTCTGCCCTGTAGCCATTTCCAACAGGCCGCTCATGAACTCCAGCCCTTGGTTAAGGACCTCCTCCATCTGTTCCGGGCTCTGTCGGGGCCACTCTCCCCTGCCGGAAGTTTTTCGATTTTCATCCGCGTTAGCTGCATTCTGACCAGCACTGCCTTCGTAGGCTTCTGGCAGATGCCCAGAAGTTTCAGTTTCTGCTGTGTCATGTTCACCTGCGGCCGCATCCAGAGCACTCTCTTCGCTTCCATGTTCGCCGTCGACCCCTACCTCCTCCGATTCCTCGTGTTCACCAGCATACACAGCGAACTGATCCTCATCCTCTGACAGGGCTTGAGGATTGAGGAAATGCGGCGTATCCTCCGGAATCTCATCACCGGGCCTGGCTTCATAATCCGAGTGATCCTGACGCATCTCTTCGCCCATCATGGATCGCAGCTCATTGAGCATTTGGTTGCGCTTCTCCCGGGAGAACTCCACCCGGTCCACGCCCCCGTCAAACACACCGGTGAACAACTCGGTCTTTAAATGGATTCCGGCCAGGATCTTTTCTTCAATACTGTCCTTGCTGACCAGATTGATCACATTCACGCTGGAACTGGCCTGCCCGATACGGTTGACCCGGCCGATGCGCTGATTGAGCCGGGCCGGATTCCAGGGCAGTTCGAAATTGAGTACACAGTCCGCAGCCTGCAGATTGAGCCCGGTGCCTCCGGAATCAGTAGACAAAAAGATCTTGCACTCCGGATTGTTGGTAAATTCATCGATCAAGGCCTGCCGTTTGTGTACCGGAATCTTGCCACTTAACTCAACAAACTGAATCCCCATCCGGGACAGCTGCTTGGCGATAAGAAATGTCATGGTCGTCCATTCACTGAAAATGACCATCTTCCGACCGCTCTGAATGACCAGTTCGTCCAGAATGCTTTCCAATTCCTTGAGCTTGGGTGAGATCTTGGTCTGGCGATCCACCAGATAGGTACAGTCGCAGACCCGGCGCATCTGGAGCAGGATCTCCTGAATCCGGCGGACATCCATAGGGGTCAAAAACTTTTTGTTCAACAGAGGCAACAGCCGGGACTTGTACCCATTGTGCATCTGGGCCTGTTCCTGGGCCAGATCCAGATAATAGGTATTGGTCACCTGCTCCGGCAGATCCTGAAGGACCTCTTCCTTCCGCCGGCGGATGACCAGGGACCCCAGTTTGTTATGCAGCAGTTCCAGGTTCTGATACCCCAGAATCTTGTCTTTCTTCTCCCGGCTGAGCAGGAAGTGATCCGCGGCAAAACGCCACAGCGGAGCCAGCAGATGTGGGTTCAGGAACTGGACAATGGAATATACATCTTCCAACCGGTTTTCCAATGGCGTGCCGGTTAAAACCAGTGCGTGCTTGCGGGGCAGGCTCTTGACCGCATCAGAGGTCTTGGTAGCAAAATTCTTGATCCGCTGGGCTTCATCCAGGATGATCAGGTCCGGCTTGTACCGGCGCAAAATAGTCACATCCCGGAGCACGGCTTCGTAATTGGTAATCTTGAACAGGCTCGGATCCTGAAAATAGGTCTCCTGGCGCACTTTCGGCGATCCGGCCACAACCGCGGCCTTCTCCGGAGTAAAGCGCTCTACTTCCCGCTTCCACTGTTCTTTGAGCGAGGCCAGGGTGATAACCAGAATACGTTCAAAACCGAAGATTTCTTTTTTCAGCAGTCCCAAAACAATGGCCTGCAGGGTCTTGCCCAGGCCCATTTCATCTCCGATCAGAGCCGCCTTGCGGTACAGACCAAAACGTATTCCTTCCTTTTGATAAGGGTAGAGTTCGACCTTCAGGCCATACATTCGCGGCAGTTCTTCCCTGGACAGCTCTTCCACCTCTTGGTTTAGCTGATACTCCTGGACCCGGTTGTGCACCTCTTCCCTGACCCGGACCTGCTTGCTGTTCTCCACCGCGGACAGAAAATCAACCATCCGGCCCAGATCGTCAAACTGAAACAAGCCGTCTGCATCGAAATAGGTCTGCAGGACCGGAAGGATGGATGCGATTTCCGCCTTGGGCCGCTCGCAGAACATATGCGGTGCCCCATGCACCGAATCCCAATACACATCCACAAAGGGAAACCGTTCCTGCTCAGCCTGCTGCAAATCTTTGGGTCCGATAAACCGGTCCTTCAGGGCCATGAGATGCTTGCAGGTACCCAGTTGGTTGGAGGTAAAGTCCGGGCAGGAGCAATGGCCTGCCCCCTGGGCCGGATGGTGCAAAGTGACCACATACTGCCGGCCGTTCACTGTCTCCAGGATATGATCCCCTTTGACCATCTCCCCCCGGATAAAGGTAAACTCCTCCTTCTTGGCCCGGCTTCGCCGGTCGTTCAGGGCCTTGTTTTTGATCTCCTCCGGGGTCAGATAATCGGATGGCGGCTGCACCTCTTCCCCGATAGGTTCCTGGCTCCAGTCCTCGATCCGGTCTAAGACATCGAGCATGACGGCCACCACATGTTTACACCCCGGTCCGGGATAGGGACAATCGCAGGAGTAGCCCAGATCATCCTCCTCCATGGAAACAATGGTGGTATAGTCTCCGTAGTTGCCATCCACCTCATAGACAAATCGCGCCAGGCCGGGATCGTGTTCAACACAGCTGTAAGCCCCGTACTCATAGAGTCTTTGCCCGCGCTGATAGATAATCGCACTGTCCGCCACCTGATTTTCAATGGTATTGATATTCAATCTGAGCATATCATCTGCTCCTGTTTGTTCACATTACAGCTATCATCGTAAGATCTTTAAGCAAAAAAATAGGGATGCAAAAGCATGGCCAACACAGCCCACAACTCAGCTGTCATACCCCACAACCGTGAAAGATTCATTCCCAGCATAATGTACGGATAATATCCTGACAAGCCTGTCGACGCTTGGCCGGACTGCCAGAGGCCAAAAGTAATTTAATCAAAAAACACTGACGTTTGCTTGAAATTCAGGGCACATGAGGTGTATACTACGGTCATGTCTGAATTCACGACGCTTTATGAAACCGAACTCTTTCCCGTCCTGGCCCAGGGAGCCAGCCTGATAACTGTCAACCGCAGGCTGAGCAGAAATATCCTTCATCGCTATCACCTGCAAGCTCAGGCGCATGGGTTGAGCCTGTGGGAAACTCCGGACATCCTCCCCTGGAGCGCCTGGACTGCCCGAACTATGGAGCAGTCTACCTACCTGTATCCAACAAAGACCTATCCCCTGGCCCTGAGCCAGGACCAGGAACTGATTCTGTGGGAGATGGTCATCCGCAATTCGGAACATGCCCAAGGCCTTTTACATCTGAGCCATACAGCTGATCAGGCCGCAAAGGCCTGGACCCTGTTCCAGCACTGGAATCTGGAAAGCCATAGTGATCCCCTGATCTGGTCCTCTCCAGATCAGGAGGCCTTTCTGGAATGGTGCACCACCTTTCAAAACCGGGTCGACAACCTGGGATGGCTGGAAGAGGCCCGGCAGCCGGCATACATAGCCAAGCTCATATCTTCCAAAACCCTGCCCTGTCCACAAACCCTGATACTGGCCGGATTCGAACAGTTCAGTCCTGTCCAAAAGCATCTGTTTGCCGCGCTCCAGGCCCAGGGCTGTTCCCTGTATGAGCTCCGATTCAACTCCCTCAAATCTGAACTGACTGTTTTTCCCCTTGCCGACTCCAAGGAGGAAATCACCAATGCTGCAAATTGGGCCCGCAGACTCGTACTGACCCAACCGGAGCAGACGATAGGTATTATCGTCCCGGATTTGTCCCGGATAAGAGATGAAATTGAGCTGACTTTTGACCCTGTCTTGCACCCGGATACTGCTACCAGTCCCCTGCCACCCAGGCAACGAAGCTACGACATCTCCTTAGGCCGGCCTCTCGGCTCCTATCCCTTGATCCAGGCCGCCATACATATCCTGGATCTGACCCAGGACCCCCTGCCCTTCACTACCGTCAGCGCCTTGCTCACCTCGTCCTTTACCTTTGGTGCGCTCACTGAGGCCGGGCTGAGGGGCAAATGCGAAGCCACCCTGCGCAAGATGGGAGAAAGGGCAATCTCCTGGCCCAGCCTCCTGGACCAGATCCAAAAGCAGAAAAAGCGCGGCTCTGCCCCTTGTCCTCTCCTGGCCCGGGCGATGAAGAACTTTCAGAACCTATGGAAAGATTTGCCGGCAACCCAAGCCCCCAGCATCTGGGCCAGGGATATCGATCGACTGTTGCACAGCATGGGCTGGCCCGGGGAACTGAGTCTGGACAGCCGGGAATACCAGACCGTACAGACTTTCAATGACTGTTTGCAGCGCCTGGCCGGGCTGGACCGGGTTCTGGCGAATATCTCCCTGCATCAGGCCATCGCCCGCTTGGAGCATATCGTGAATCAGACCGTGTTCCAGCCCGAAGGATCGGAAGCCAGGATTCGGGTCATGGGCCTTCTGGAGGCGGTGGGGGAACGCTTTGACCATGTGTGGATTATGGGCCTGACCGACCAGGTCTGGCCTGCAGTTCCGGAACCCAATCCCTTCCTGCCTGCCTCCCTGCAGCGGGACTTGGGGCTGCCCAGATCCAGTCCGGAGCATGAACTGGAGTATGCCCGCCACGTCCTGGACCGATTGACCCATAGCGCCCCAAATATCGTTTTGAGTTATCCATCGCGCGAGGAGGACCGCGAACTCCTGCCCAGCCCCCTGCTTCTGGATCTGCCTGCCCAAGCCGGAAACCATTCTGCACTGGAAAGAATGCCTGATCCCTGGGCTGACCGAAATCCTGAAACGTTTGTCCAAACCTTTGGGGATGAATATGGACCGCCTTTACCCCAAGATCAGCGGGCTCCAGGAGGTTCAGGCCTGCTCCGGTCCCAGGCGGCCTGTCCCTTTCAGGCCTTTGCCCGCCATCGCCTGCAAGCCCAAAGTCTGGATCAGCCCACGCCCGGCCTGGGCCCAGCGGAAAGGGGTACTATTGTCCATTCGGCCCTGGAAAACTTTTGGTCCAATTGTCCTGACCAGGCCACACTGCTGGCCCTGGATCAGGACACATTCCTAAAGCGTATTGAAACAGCTGCAGACCAGGCTGTCCAAAAGATGCGAAGGCAGCGGCCAATAAGCCTGAGCAGTGAATCTGCTGTGCTTGAGCGCAGGCGGCTTATTGATTTACTTAGAGAATGGCTGGACTTGGAACGCAGGCGCAGTCCCTTTGCAGTCCATTCTTTGGAAGAACGTCTGGATGTTTCTATTAACGGTTTGCGGCTCAATGTGGTGGCCGACCGTATCGACCGCCTGGAAAACGGCAAACTGGTGGTTATCGACTATAAAACCGGGCGGCACTTTATGAGTGAATGGTTTCAGGACCGACCGGTGGAGCCCCAAGTGCCTTTGTACAGCCTGTTTTGCCCTGAACCGGTGGCCGGGGTCTATTTCGGTGTGGTCCGCAAGGGCGAATCCTGTTTTGTTGGCCTGAGTGAAGAAGCTGATATCGTCCCGGGTTGCAAGGCCTTTGCCCAACATTCCCTGACCAGGGACTTTTCATCCTGGACCGAATTGCTCCTCCACTGGAAGACGCAGCTGGAAGACCTGGCCGCAGAGGTGCTCCGCGGCGAAGCCCGGGTCGCTCCCAGCACGAAACAGGCCTGCCGGCAGTGCGATTTACACGCCTTGTGCAGGATCTATGAGCTGTAGACATTGAGAAAGGACTCTTATGCCCTCAGATATAGTGGATGCCAAGCAGCGGGCTGCGGCCTTGGATCCGCAGCGATCCTTTATTGTTCAGGCCCCGGCCGGATCGGGCAAAACCGAGCTTTTGACCCAGCGGACCCTGGCCCTTCTGGCCACGGTCCAGGCCCCGGAAGAGGTCATTGCCATCACCTTTACCCGCAAGGCGGCCGCAGAGATGCGGGCCCGTATTGTCAGTGCCCTGCATCGCACTTCTGCAGGAGAACACCCGCAGGCCGCCCACGAACAAACCACTCTGGAACTGGCCGGGAAAGTCCTGGCCAAAAGCGCAAGCTTGGGCTGGGACCTGCCCGCTTTTCCAGGTCGGTTGCGGATTCAGACCATTGATTCCCTGTGCTCCGGCCTGGTTGCCCGCATGCCGGTACTTTCCAGGCTGGGCAGCCAGGGCCGGATCAGCGATAATCCAGGCCAGTTGTATGCGCAGGCAGCTCAGGCCACAGTGGCTGAACTGAACAGTGACTCGGACTGGTCCCCTGCCATCCGCACCCTGCTGGCCCACCTGGACAACGATGAAGATAGGACCATCGGCCTGATCGCAGGGATGCTGCCCCAGCGGGAGCAATGGCTGCGCCATCTGGCTGATCCTGATAACAGGCAAGTACAGCGCCCTCATCTGGAATCAGCGCTGGACAGGATCGTGGAGCAGGCCTTGACTGAAATCCTGGAGCATATCCCCGACCAGGCCAGGGAAAGCCTGCCCCGCCTGGTTCGCTTTGCCGTCCCCCGCCTGCCGGATCCGGAAAAAATTCCTGAACTCATCCAATGTGCGGATCTCGATTCTCTCCCTGAGGCCAGCAGCCAAAGCCTGACTTTGTGGCAGGGTGTGGCCCGTCTCTGCCTGACCGAGAGCAAGACTATCCGGAAGCAGGCAAACAAGAATCTGGGCTTTCCCGCCCCCAGCGGGTGCAAGGATCCGGAAGCCAAAATCCTGCTACAGGAAATGAAGGATACATTCTCTGCCTGCATGCAGACTCTGACCGCTGTGCCTGGTCTTGAATCCAAACTGGGAGAAGCCCTCATCCTGCCTCATCCAAGGTATACCCAAGAGCAATGGACAGTGCTGGAGGCATTGTTTGATGTTTTGCGTCTGGCTGTAGGGCATCTGCATTTGGTGTTTCAGGACCAGGGGGAAGTTGATTTTGCCGAAATCACCGCCCGGGCCAGGCAAGCCCTGGGCTCGCCTCAAGAACCTACGGATTTGGCCCTGGTTCTGGACAACCGCATCCAGCATGTGCTGGTTGATGAATTTCAGGACACCAGCATCTCTCAGATGCGTCTTTTCGAGTCCCTGACCGCGGGATGGACTCCGGGGGACGGACGGACTTTTTTTGCCGTGGGCGATCCCATGCAGTCCATCTACGGTTTTCGGGAAGCAGAGGTCGGGCTTTTTCTCCAGGCCAGGCACCAGGGTTTGGGTGATATCCCGCTCATTCCTCTGACCTTGACCGTCAATTTCCGCTCCCAATCCGGGATAGTGGACTGGGTGAACCAGGCCTTTCCCCTGGTGTTGCCATCCCTGGAAGATCCCTTGTCCGGCAGTGTGCCCTATTCTCCTTCAACGGCCTTTCTGCCCCCAAAAGAGAACCCGGCTGTGCACGTTTATCCTTTTTTCGACCAGGGGTATGATCTGGAGGCTGCGAGTGTTCTGTCCTTGGTCCAGGAATCACAAGAAAGAAATCCGGAAGGGGTGACAGCTATACTGGTCCGCAGCCGACCCCACCTGCAGGCAATTATTCCTGCCTTAAACCAGGCCGGGCTGTCTTTTCAGGCTCAAGACATCGACTCTTTGAGCCAGCGTCCGGTTATTCAGGATCTGTGCACCCTGAGCAAGGCCCTGCGTCATCCCGGACACAACCTGGCCTGGCTGGCTGTGCTCCGGGCCCCATGGTGCGGAATAGAGCTTGCCGATCTGGCCATCATCAGCCCGGATCAAGGCCTGGAGGCAGTTTTTACTCGGCTGCAAAACCAAGAGATCGTCTCCAGACTCAGCCGTGAAGCCCAGAACCGCCTGCACCGGGTGCTGCCCATCCTGCAACATTTCGTCCTTTATCGGGACCGGACCGGAGTCCGCCGTCAGGTGGAAGCCTGCTGGCAGGCCCTGGGCGGACCGGATTGTCTGCACTCAACCCGGGATCGTCAAGATGCAGAGGCCTTCTTCACCCTTGTCCACGAACGATTTGATCCTGCTCCCCACACACTGATCGACGAGCTGGACGATGCCGTGGACAAACTCTACTCGCCGGCCGATACCAGGGCCGATCCAGGCCTGCAGGTCATGACCATACACAAGGCCAAAGGTCTGGAGTTTGATACGGTCATCATTCCCGGTCTTGGACGCGCTCCCCGGCCGGACGAGCAACAGCTCCTGGCCTGGATTGAACGCTCTGGTCCGGATAGAAGAAGCGATCTCCTTCTGGCTCCCCGGACCGGGACCGGGGAGGAGAAAGATCCCATCTATACCTATATCCGGCACTTGACACAAAGCAAGAGCAGCCATGAAGACGGCCGGCTGCTGTATGTGGCTGCAACCCGGGCCAAAAAACGCCTTCATCTTCTTGGCCATACCACAATAAATGATCGCGGATTACGCCCCCCGGCATCCGGATCTCTGCTCTCAGCTTTGTGGCCGGCTGTTTGGGAGGTATTTGACCAGGCAGCCCGGCAAAGAACAGACTCTGAAGAAAAAAATAGCACCCACACAGGACCTCAGGCTGCCGACTCTCCCCAGATATTACACAGGCTTGGGCCAAAATGGCAGCCGCCAAGCTTTCCGTCCGGCCTTAGCGCTGGCTTAACTTTGGATAAAGAAGAGGAGGGAGAAGACATTGTCTTTGATTGGGCTGGAGAAACAGTGCGCAGCTCAGGCACATGCGTGCATGGATGGCTTTTGCTCATCGCCAAACAGGGAGTCCAGGAGTGGGACCGAGTCCGGGTACACCGTCTGCGGCCGGTGTTCGCTCGTCAGCTCTATGAACTTGGAGTCAGAAAAGCAGACCTGGAGGCTGGAGTGGATCTCGTACAGGAAGCCCTGGAAAACACCCTGGAGCATGACATCGGTCGTTGGATTCTGTCTGCACAGAATGAGGCCCACAACGAATTCGCCCTCAGTGGGATAGATCAGGGCAAAATTGTATCTGTTGTCATGGACCGGACTTTTGTGGATGGAAACGGGACACGCTGGATTATCGACTACAAGACAAGCCGGCACGAGGGATCTGACATTGATGGCTTTCTGGATCAAGAAAAATCTCGTTACTTGACGCAAATGCAGACCTATGCTCGATTACTCCAAGCCGGAGAAAACAGACCGATCAGACTGGGACTCTACTTCCCCCTGCTTTCCGGATGGCGGGAATGGCCATTTTGGCCTTGAGCTTGCATTATTGCCAACAAATCACAAGTTCACCCGTTGTTGTTTTTGTATGCGAACCAGGCGACTTGCCCCAAAAATTTCATCACCTCACATTTCAACGCCGCTGCGGCGCTGAAATGTGCACCAGGAGGTATCTATGATCAGAAAGTATGTGCTTATGGCTGTCACTTTGTTTGCAACCTTTTGTATTCTAGCCTGCGGCCAAGACCAAGAAGAAAGCACGAACAAGGCAGTGGAAGAGACCAAGGAAGCGGCTGAAGCCATATCTGATGCTGCCCAACAGGCTGGTTCCCAGTTCCTGCAAAAGGCCCGGGAACAGTACCAGGATCTGGAGACCCAGATCAGAGATCTGACTGACAGGGCCCAAAATGCCACTCAAGACCAAGTCCAGGCTGGACTCCAAAGCCTGGAAGAACAAAAGCAGAAACTGCAGCAAAAAATGGAAGAGCTAAAGCAAGGCGGGCAGGAAATGAGCCAGAAGGGAAAGGAGGAACTCCAGGCCATGCTGGCTGCAATCCAAGAACAAATAACGGCCTTAAAGGAAAAGCTGGGATCTTCTTCGTAGATGCCAGCTTTGTCTCCGGCAAATCTGACATATTTTTTGCGCTCAGGCGCAAAAAACTACTTGGCGGATTGATCGGGGATGAAACGTGATCCTATCCTTTTCCGTCGTTTCACTATTGCCCGGCCCGATTCATGCGAGTACACTTGGGGCAGGTCTGCCGGGCAATCTAAGGGAAAGTCAAGCTTTTTTTCCCTCTTCGTACCCAGGGTCCTCCCTGGGTACGTCTATCTCTTATGGCTCCGGCCATCCTCTTGTTTTTCTTGAAATCTGAGTATATTTGGAAAGATACTCGTCAATTTCATTATGTCTGGGAATCGGTTGCTTCTTTCCGGTCCGGGGGTTTTTATAAAGATCATGACTTCCGCCATGGCGTACAAATACTCATCCTTTCTCATGAAGCAGCTTCAGGAGATCTTTGCGTTTCATACTGTTATAGCCAGTTCTTTTATTTGCCTATTTTCTGGTACTTCGTCCATGGTCATAAGTAAGTATGCATCTCGCATATTTTCTTCCAGCTCCTCAAGTGTTTCCCCCTGAGTCATTATTTCTGGATGTTCCAAGAGCTTACCAATCCAATACGTTTCACTCTTCCAATAGACCATTTTCATAGTAGTTTGCATATCTCTTCCCATCCTGGAAAATCTCTTGTATTTTAGCTTTTGGTACCGATATGCTCAATAATATACCCATAATTTCTTCCGTCTTCAAGCTGTACCTAAACAACGATCAATCTCAAAGAATCTAGCACTGGGCAAACGCCCAGTGCTAGATTCTTTGGGCAGCCTCAAAAAGCCCTTCAGCTAAAGTAGGATGGGCGTGGATGGTTCGGGCAATGTCTTTGCCGGCCGCACCAAGCCTCAGGGCCAGGGTCGGCTCGGCGATGATGTCCGAAACATGGGCTCCGGCCAGGTGGGCGCCCAAAAGCTTGCCGCTGCCCGCATCCACAATCAGCTTGAATGTCCCGGAAAGTTCACCCATGGCCTGGGCCTTGCCCAGTTCCCGGAATTGACTTTGCACACAGGTGACATTATATCCCTGCTCCGTGGCCTGGGCCTTGGTTAACCCCACGCTGGCCACCTCCGGGCTCGTGAACACAGCAGCAGGTATCACATCGTAATCCATGACTTCATTCTTACCCAGGCAGTTTTTAGCTGCAATCAACCCTTCCATGACCGCCACATGGGCCAGCATGACCTTGCTCGGTCCCAGAACATCGCCAATGGCATAAATCCCCGGCTGAGAGGTCATGCAAGACCCATCTGCCTCGATCCAGCCCCGCTGATCAGTTTCCACTCCGGCCTCGTCCAGACCCAGTCCTTCTGTGTTCGGTACCCGACCCACAGCCACCAGGACCACGTCTGCCTCCACCACTTTTTCCTTTTGGGCATTGGGCGGAACCTGATCTAAAAACGGCGATGGCCCCAGAGTCACAGACACACCTGTCTCGGTGGACTCGGCCTTAACCGCTGTCCGGCAGACCTCGCAGGTGATTTTTTGTTTTTTCATCTCCCGCTGCATGAGCTTGCTCATGTCCTGATCAATGGATGGCAGGGGCAAAATGCGGTCCAGGCCTTCAACAATGGTCACCCTGGACCCAAAGGCCTGGAAAATACAGGCCAGCTCACTGCCGATAACTCCCCCGCCCACAACCAACATCCGCTCCGGCACATGATCCAGTTCCAACGCATCGTCGCTGGTAATGATCTTTTCATGATCAATTGGGAGCAAAGGAAGATCCAGGTTTCTGGACCCGGTGGCAATGATCACCTTGTCGCCGGATATCTCCTGTTCCTGCCCTTCATGAGTCTGTACCCGGACCAGATTGGGGCTTGCGATCCGGGCCTTTCCATAAATCAGATTGACATTCAGCTTGGAGCAGGTCTTTTCCAGGCCGCTTCTGAGAGTTCCGGTGACTTTGGATTTTCGGGCCACAATACTCGGCATGTCCGCTGCCACCTTGCATTCTCCGGAAATACCGAATTCTTTGAGCCGATGAGCGGTCTTCAGGGCATCGGCCGAGGCCTTCAATGTCTTGGTGGGAATGCATCCCCAATTCAGGCATGTCCCGCCCATATAAGCAGCCTCGATCAAGGTGACTTCGGCCCCGGCCCTGGCGGCTTCAAAGGCAGCTGTATATCCGCCCGGCCCTCCGCCGATGATGGTTATCTTCTGGGTCATTTCTTTCTCCTTACGAGCTCACACGCAGAGCGTGGGAGTAATAGTGGTTGCCAGTTTGGTGCATTTCATTCTGGATCAAACTGGCGGCCGTCGCCAGCGGCAGGGTGACCTCTGATCTCTGTCGTCTGACCTCTGTCCTCTGCCCTCTTACTTCTGATCTTTGACCTCTGTCTTCAGTCCTCTGTCATCTGTTTTCTGATATCCCAAACTCATCCGCATGATAGGAGCTGCGGACCAGAGGCCCGGCCACAGCATGCACAAAACCCATATCATAGGCCATATCCTGATACTTGGTGAACACGTCCGGATGAACGTATTCGGCCACCGGATAGTGTTCTTTCGACGGGGCCAGGTATTGGCCGATGGTCAGCACATCGCAGTCCACGGAACGCAGGTCGTGCAAAGCTGCAATCACTTCCTCCTCTATTTCTCCCAGCCCAAGCATGAATCCGGACTTGGTGTATATCCCGGAGCTCAACGATTTGACCTCGGCAAGGAGATGCAAGGACCGCTCGTATTGCGCCTGCGGCCGGACCTGTGGATACAGTCTGGGTACGGTCTCCACATTGTGATTGACGATATGCGGACCGGCCTGGACCACCCGGGCCAGGGCCTCTCTGTCGCCCTGAAAATCCGGGATCAAGACCTCGACTGTCAGCTGCATGGGGGCAAGCCTTTCGATCACCCGGGCAAAATGCCCCGCCCCGCCGTCGGCCAGGTCGTCCCTGGTCACCGAGGTGACCACCACATGCTTGAGTCCCAGCTCAGCCACGACCTCGGCCACATGCTCCGGCTCCTGCACGTCCACAGGATCCGGGGTCCCGCCGTGTATATTACAGAACCTGCAGTTCCGGGTACAGTTACGGCCCAGAATCATAAAGGTGGCCGTCTTCCGGCCAAAGCACTCCATCATGTTCGGACAGGCCGCCTCCTCACACACGGTATTCAGGGACAGCCGCCGGAGCATACCCTTGATCTCGGTCAACCGGCCGGGGTCGGAAAATTTGATCTTCAGCCAATCAGGCTTGCGTAGAGTCATAGCTTTCAACTTGTTTTCCATCAAAACCAACATATGCACCCGGACGCATTTTTGAAGAAAGGGCCTGGACAGTCAATATACACATTGGATTAAGAATACAATCCGATCATATTCCAATACGGATAGGCGACAAGCATGAGATATCCGGCGCTGACCGCCATTCGCAGGCCGAGGATTTTCATCAGATTCTGGATGGACATCTCACTTCCCTTAACCATCCATTGAAATCTCAAACAAATCCTGCTCTCTATAGCCCAGGAACACAAACAGCCCGGGGTAAGCCAGTCCGAAGTTGCCCACCTGCTTGGGGTGCACCAGACAACTATTGCCCGATCTGTACGTACCTTGCGCGAACAGGGGATTTTAGGCAGATTCACCAAAAAAGAGCTTCAAGTCCTGGATGAAAAACGCTTGGAGGCCATTGCTCAGGGAAATCAGTATCTACATAAAGAGGGATAAACATGGAACCAAACGCACTGCACATCACCCAAAACATCAGCCTCCCCCTGTCTGAACTGGAGATGAGCGCAATCCGCTCCAGCGGGCCCGGCGGGCAGAATGTGAATACCGTAGCAACAGCAGTTCAGCTGCGTC
>CAYZLB010000014.1:0-33679 GCA_964479235.1 uncultured Desulfohalobiaceae bacterium | reverse complement strand
AACCCACGACCTCAGCGTTGCGAACGCTGCGCTCTCCCAGCTGAGCTACACCCCCAATATAGAAAGTATATTAAGCAAGGCGCCTTATACATTGGAGCATCCCTGGATGTCAATCAGTGTTCAGTCTTGCCTTCGGCAAGGCTGAAATATTTTTGCCCCAAAGCGGGCAAAAAGGGAAAATTTGCCGGATTGATTCAAGAAGAAAAGTCAAGAAAATGCCGCTTATTTCTCCAGCCCCACATCAGCAGCGATGTCCTGCATCGCTGCAATAGCGAGTTGAAAGAATTCTCCCAGCTCCAGGTCGATCTTATCACATTCTTTGATCCGTTCCCGGTCAACGTTCGCTGCAAAGCTTTTGTCCTTCATCTTTTTTTTCAGGCTTTTCGCTTTCATACCCTCCATCCCTTCCGGACGGACCAAAGCATTGGCCGATATGAGGCCGGTCACGGTTTCGGCACAGCGCAGGGCATAGTCGAATGTGGTCTGAGCAGGCGTCCCATTCATCTCACTGTTGTGGGCGGCTATGGCCTGAATCGCTTCCGGGGGCAGCTTTCCCTCCAACTCCTTGGCTGTGAGCAGGCCGTGTTGGTCAGGTTTGTCTCTGGTCTGCTCAAAATCCAGATCGTGCAGCAGTCCGGCTATGCCCCATACTTTTGGATCGGCTTGAAAATGCCCGGCCAACTTGCGCATAACCGCTTCGGTTTCCAGACTATGATTGATCAGGCTTGTTTCCTGTAGATGAGAATGAAGAATGCTCAGTGCGAGGTCACGTTCCATGGTTGACTCCAGATCACAATTTTTTTCGGCGTAAGATGTCAATACCCAACCAAATGCCAACACAGGCAGACAGGAGATAGCCGACAAGGCCCAGGGCGGGATAGCCAAAGAGTAATGGGCGGACGCCGGTGGTGATGATCATGGATGATCCGATGATCATGGAACCGGTAATCACCCCCAGGGTGAGGCGATTGGCTATCCGGTCCAGGGTCAGACGCATCCCTTCCAAATTCTTGTGTTCAAATTTGATGGACAGCTGGTCATCTTCCAGTTTGTTTAGTATGGTGTTTGCCTGCCGAGGGAGGTCCTTTTGCATCTGCAAGACATTGCTCAGGCCTTTGCGCAGCTGGCGCTGAATAACTTGCGGAGAGTATTTGCCTAAGGCGATGCGGCGGACAAAGGGCTTGGCCTCGGCCACAACATCGAGATCAGGATAGAGCAGACGAGCGGAACCCTCACTGGTGACCATGGCTTTGATCATGATGGCCAGATCGGATTTGATCCGTATCCTGTACTGATGCAGGAGAGTCGTTATCGCGGACAGGAGTTGACCGATATTTATTTCAGCCAGGGGCAGGGAATAATAGTCGTCCAAAAGATCCATGATGTCTCTGTGCAGATCGTCGGTGTTTAAGCCTGGATCGTGCTCGGAAAACTCGAGGAGGATATCCAGGACCATTTCGCTGTCCCGATCGACAATCCCCTCCAGGAGGGTAATCAGTTTGCCTCTGGTCTCAGGGGTCAAGCGGCCGACCATGCCCCAATCCAGCATGGTAAAGGTTCCGTCATCCATGACAAAGATATTGCCGGGATGGGGATCGGCATGAAAAAAACCATCCTGCAGTATCTGCTTCAAGCAGGCCCGAAGTCCGTTCTGGGCCAGCACGAGACGTTTTTCGGCCGGCAAGGCCCCTACATTGCGAAGCTTTGTTCCTTGAACCAGTTCCATGATCAGAACTTTCTGGGTACTGAACTCGGAAAAAACCCGGGGAAATCTGATGTAATCGTGCCCTTGAAAATTGGCCTGGGCCAAGCGGATGTTTCTCGCTTCGCGTTCAAAGTCCAGTTCGCGCAGGAGCATGTGCCGAAGCTCGCGGATAAGTCCCGGCAGATCGTATAAGGCCATAGATTCCACACGCTCATGGATCTGCTTGGCCAGTCCGGCCATGATGTCCAGGTCGTTGCGGATGACCTGTTCAATTCCCGGCCGCTGGACCTTTATGGCCACGACGGTCTTGTCTTTGGCCAGGAGTCCTCTGTGCACCTGGGCCAATGAGGCTGCGGCCATGGGCTGGGGTTCGATGTAGGCAAAGACTTCCTCTATCGGGTATTCCAGGCTCTTTTCTATCTGCGAGGATATTGCTGCCCAGTCCTCAGTCTGCACTTCATCCTGCAGCCGACTGAGTTCCTTGGCCAGATCCGGGGGCAAAAGATCAGTCCGTAAACTGAGGATTTGACCGAATTTGACAAAGGTTGGCCCCAAATCGGTCAAGACGTACCGGAGCCGCTTCCAGGTACTTTCTTCCTGGGCAGCATGTTTTTTGGCTGATTTGGAAAATATGATCTTTTCCGGCAGATCTAACCGGGACAGCAAATCTCCAAAACCGTATTTGATCAGGGTGAATGAAATTTCTTTGAATCGATTGAGTCTGGAGAGGGTGTGCAGATCCAAGGGTCTGTCCTTGCAGGTCAAAAGGGTCAATAATACAAAGCCTGAAAATGAGATTTATTCACCCTCACTCTCTGAGGTATCCTGGACTGGAAAAGGTGGCTGGGTACTGGCCGGAGTAGGGGTCAGTTGGTCCTCGAGTATGCTCAACCGTTTTTCCAGATTGTCCACCCTGTGCCGCAACTGCTCCACCTCTTCGGCCTGGGCCAGGTGCATACCCTTGGTCAGCCGTTCCAACCCTTCATTCATGTGCTGCTTGATATCTTGCATCTCATGTTCTCCGGTTTTGCAAATTTCCTGAATGAATCGCTCAGCCTCTTCAGCGGTCAATTTGCCCTGCCTGACAAGAGATTGCATAGATTCTTGGACCTTGAATGTAGATACGACAGCTGTTCCCAAGCTGGCCAGGGCCAGTTTTTTTGCCAAATCCAGCATAATAAAGGCTCCTTGCTGTGGAGGATATAAGGATAAATGATCAATCTGTTTTCGGGATCTCAGACACATCCTCAATGATATGAAAGAAGTCTATAAGCTTGACCAGACTGAGCGTCTTGCGTACCTGGGGGGAGGGAGCCAGTAAATAGAATTCCTTGTTTTTTATGGTCTTTCGATTGTTGATGTGAACCAAAAACCCTATTCCGGAACTGTCCAAGAAAACTGTCTTGGACAGATCCATGACCAGAGCCATACAGTCTGATCCACTCAAATATTCCTCGATTTCATCCTTCAAACTGTCTATGACTTCAAGGGTCAACTCACCTGCATATCGAACGATGCATATCTGTCCTTGTATTTCTGTGCTCATCCTTTCCATACGTTCTCCTCAATGGCTCGCTCCATACTCAAGGTGTTCTGTCCATTGGCGTAGTTATAAGCAAATGCGTCTACCAAGCGGGAAATGATAAACAGGCCTCGGCCGCTTTCATCTTTGGGTCCGGGTGAATACACCGATTGTTGTGGGCCGTAAAACGGGGGAGCGTTGTCCCGGACCTCCAGATGAATTTTTTTTAACGGGTCGATATAAATGTGCACTTCCAACTTACCGTCTGCCTGTTGGCCATAGCCATGAAGGGCGACATTGACGCAGGCTTCGCTCAGCACCAGCCGGAGATCATGGATCAGGTCTTTATCCTCTATCCATTCCTGAAGAAAGTCGGCAACAGATCTGGTCAACTGCATAATTTCCTCTGGAGTGGCCTGGGAATGGAAGACTTTATGGATCATTGATTTTCCAATGAATCCATAACGCACTACGGTCATCAGGAAAAAAAGGTCTGCCTTCCAGCCCCTGCACCATCTGGGTCTCCAGTTTTTCCATGTTGAAGTTGGAAGTGCACAAGAGTTCAGAGGCCAAATTTAAAAAATTTGTCAACCCGAAACGCTGGCTTGGAGAGACCATCCATTCATAATATCCGTCAGTAAAAAGGAACAGGCCGCAACTGTCTGAAATGTCCAAGGTGACCGGCTGGAATTCAAGATCAAAAAAACCCAGAATCGTACTGGTGGGCTCCAAGAGGTCGGTATGCTGATTGTCGTTGACCATGAGCCCTGGACAGTGTCCGGCATTGATGTAGGTGATGACATTGTTGGTGTGGTCGATGTCAGCCGCAAACATGGTCACAAAATCCATTTCCTGGCCCAGGATGTCGATGAGCTGGGTATTGATCAGATCAAAGGTCTGGGCCAGGTCCAGGTAGTGGATTTCTGTGGTCCTGGTCAGTGCCCGGACAATCCCCATCAAGAACGCCGCTCGGGCCCCGTGTCCGGAAACGTCGGCTATGACTACCCGGAGTGTTCCGTTTCGAACACTAAAAAAATCATAATAATCCCCGCTGGCCCGTCCAGATGGATAATACGCGCTTTGGATTGCCAAGTCCTTGGTATAGTAGCCCGACTTAGGAATGAGCTTACCCTGCAAGGAGACAACAGTGTCAAATTCCTGAGCAATACGTTCAAAGGCAGCACGAAGCTGTTTATTCAGACGGATTTGGCGTTTGGCTACATTGATCCTGGCCTTGAGTTCTTCAAGATTGAATGTTTTGACTAAAAAATCGTTGGATCCTAAGTTCAGGGCCTGGGTCTTTGTTTCCACATCCGCAACCGAGGTGAGGGAGATGATGTACAAATCATTGTCTCCCATCTCATTGCGGATAGATCGGATGATATCTTTTCCGTCACAATAGGGCAGATTCAGATCCAGGATCAGAATATCAGGCTTGAACCGTCTGTACTCCTTAAGGGCTTGGTTGCCGTCCTCAGCCATGCGCAGCTGGTAGTTTTGGCCCTGAAATATGGAATTCAGACTGTCCCGCCAGACGGGGGAATCATCGATGATCAGAATCTTAATATCGCTATTTTGCATGCAAACAATAGTCCAAAGGTAGAAAAAGGTTAGCTCCCCGGATATTCCTGGTCTGCTGGATTCGGGGTTACTCTTGACTGTCCAGGGTCAAAGTGAATGGTCCCCAATTGCAGAGCAAGATATCCATTTCCGCTCCAAACCGGCCGCTGGCAACAGTGCCGGCTGTGCGGCTGGAGAGATCGCTAATGAATTGATCGTAAAGGGCTTTGGCCCTTTCCGGTGGTGCAGCCGGGGCGAAAGATGGACGCCGTCCCTTTCGCCAATCTGCATAGAGAGTAAATTGGGAGACCACCAGAATTTCTCCGTGGACATGGTTCAGACTGAGCTCAGACCGCCCCTTATGATCTGGAAAGATACGCAAGCTCACGATCTTGTCAAGGAGTTTGGACCAGACAGGAGCTCGGGGCAGATCAGGGCTGTCCTCCCGCCCAAATCCAACCAGGGCAACCAGTCCCAGGCCGATGTGGGCCTTTTTTTGGTCCAAAATACAAAGTCTTGCTTCTTTGACCCGTTGCAAAACAATGCGCATGTTCAGACTTCGCTGTATATGGCTTCTGAACTCTCTTTTTCAGCTACACTGACTTCATTGAGCTGAACCGGATGATCGCTGAGCAGAGATTTGAGTTGGGTGTAGATATATTTGGCCAGATTTTCGGATGAGGGATTTTCCTGGACAAAGGGCTCCAGTTCATTCAGATGCCGGTGGTCCAAAGTCTGGAGTACTGTTTTGACCTGTTTTTTCAGTTCTTTGAAATCCATGAGGATTCCTGTTTTGTGGTTTAAACGGAAACCTTGTATTTCTACCCGGACCAGGAAGTTGTGCCCGTGGAGTTCTTCGCATTTGCCCTGGTAATGGCGTAATTGGTGAGATGAACTAAAATCGTCAGTGATTCGCAACCGATACAGAGGCTGTGGTCTGTTCTGAGACATGGACTCCTCGTTGGTTCAGGATCTTTTTCCAATCAGTGATTTCCTGCTGCAAACTTGGTCCAGGCAAAATACAAAAATTGGGGCCAAGTTGTAAACGGCACTGGCCCTGAGCGAAGCCGATGATCAAATGCACAGGATTTTTGCCTGGATGGCGGTGGAGAATCTCTTTGAATTCCAGCCAATCATTGAGAGATATATGCTGGCCCGGAACGTGGATTTGATACGGTTCATCTTCCGGGAGTTCCACATCCTGCAAAAAGGTCACCGACTGGGCTAAGAGCTTTACTTGTTTTGCTCCTTCCTCATTTGCTGATTTCTCTCTGTCCTGGGTTACAGAGGCAGTACAAAACAAGGGCTGGTCCACGTCCAAATGCGATTTGACCTGGGCGTATATCTCCGGAAACAGGGTCATCTCGCCTGTTCCGGTCAGATCCTCCACGTGGCAAAAGGCCATCCGGTGCCCTTTGCGGGTGGTGATTTCTTTGGTTCCAGTGACCAGGACCGCGGTTTTGATTTCCGTGTCTTGAGGCAGGTCGGCACAGTCTTTGAGCCCGGTGATCCCCAGAAGTTGCAGATGGTCCTTGTATTCAAGGAGGGGGTGGCCACTTAAAAAGAATCCAAGGTTTTCCTTTTCATAACGCAAACGTTCCTCTTCCGTCCACTGGACGATATCCGACTCCGGGATGGTCAAACCTATACCGTTTTGGACATCAGCCAAGTGTTTTTCTTGAGCCGGGACAATACTCAACAAGGAGAGCTGGCCATGGCTTTTATCCTTGTGTGTTCGCTGGGCCTTGGCCACTACCCGGTCCAGGGCGGCCATCAGGGCGGCCCGGCTGGAATTGAAGCAATCCATGGCTCCGCTTTTGATCAGGCTCTCCAAAACTCGTTTGCTTACCTTGCGGAGATTGACCCGCTGGCATAGGTCCAGAAGGCTTTTGTAGGCCCCGTTTTGGGTTCGTTCCTGGACAATGGATTGAATTGCTGAATCGCCGACGTTTTTTATTCCGGATAAACCGAAAAGAATGCCCTGGTCAGTTACGCTAAATGGATAGATGCTCGTGTTCACGTTCGGGCCGAGGACCTGGATATTCATTTCCCGGCAGGCATGGATATGGCTGATGACCTTGTCTGTGTTGCTGACTTCGGAAGTGATCAGAGCGGCCATGAATTCCCGGGGGTAATGGGCCTTCATGTATGCGGTTTGATAGGAGATCAGGGCATATGCTGCGCTGTGGGACTTGTTGAATCCATACCCGGCGAACTTTTCCATCAGGTCAAAGATGTAATTGGCCGTGTCCAAAGGGAGATTGTTTTCCTTGGCCCCGGACAGGAATTTTTCCCGCTGTTCGGCCATAACCGCTGGATTTTTTTTACCCATAGCCCGGCGCAGAATATCTCCGTCGCCCAAGGAGTAATTGGCCAGCTCGGATGCAATGCGCATGACCTGTTCCTGGTACAGGATGACCCCATAGGTCTCTTTGAGGATGGGCTCCAAACTGGGGTGGGGGTACTCTACCTCGATTTCGCCGTGTTTGCGGCGGATGAAATCAGCGACCATCCCGCTTTCCAGGGGACCGGGGCGGTAAAGGGCCAAAAGGGCGATGATGTCTTCAAAGCAGTTGGGCTGTAGGTCGGTGAGTACCCGGCGCATGCCGGAACTTTCCAACTGGAATACCCCGTCGGTCTGTCCTTTGCAGAGGAGGGTGAAGGTCTGGGCATCATCCAAGGGAAGGGTGTCCAGATCCGGGATTACCTGGTGCCGATGTTTGGCCAGATCAAGGGCGTCGCTGAGCACGGTCAGGGTCTTTAAGCCCAAAAAGTCAAACTTGATCAGCCCGACTTTTTCTACCTTTTTCATGTCATACTGGGTGACAACTTCCCCTTTTTTGCCCAAGTACAAGGGAAGATACTCATTCATGGGGCGATCGGAGATGACGATCCCGGCTGCATGGGTTGAGGCGTGTCTGGCCAGGCCTTCAAGTCTTCTGGAAATATCTATGAGCTGGGCTATTCGTTCATCGTTTTTTGTTTTGACCTTGAGTTCAGGTTCTTGCTCCAGGGCCTTGTCAATGGTCATCTTCAAATCGTCGGGAATGAGTTTGGCAATCTTGTCCGTCTCGGCAAAGCTCATCCCCAAAGCCCGGCCCACATCCCGGACGGCAGCCTTGGCTTTCATGGTTCCAAAGGTGGTGATCTGGGCCACGGAATCTTTGCCGAATTTGTCCGTTACGTATTTGATCACCTCTTCCCGGCGGTTGTAGCAGAAGTCTACGTCAATATCCGGAAGGCTTTCCCGCTCCACATTCAAAAAACGCTCAAAGAGCAGGTTGTAGCGAATGGGATCCAGATTGGTGATGCGCAGGGAATATGCAGCCAGACTGCCAGCCGCCGAACCCCGGCCAGGGCCTACCGGAATACCCTGAGCCTTGGCCCAGTTGATAAAATCCTGGACAATGAGGAAGTATCCAGCAAAACCCTTGCTGCAGATGATTTCCATTTCTTCCTGCAGCCGATCCCAATAGACCTGCTCGTCCTGGACATAGGGCAGGTGCTTTCGTCGTTCGCGCAGTCCGTCCCGGCACAAACGGACGAATTCATCTTCCAGGCTGCGGCCTTCCGGGGGGGTATAGACCGGAAAATGGTGTTGCCCAAGCTCGATCTCCAGATTGCAGTTCTGGGCAATGGTCCAGGTGTTTTCCAAAGCTGAAGGGCAATGGGAAAATTCTTCGGCCATTTCTTCCGGGGAACGGTAATAGAGTTTGTCGGTATTAAACCGCATCCGTTTGGTGTCCTGAAAGCAGGCATTGGTCTGGATGCAAAGCAAGATGTCGTGAGCCTGGACATCGTCCGGACCAAGGTAATGGCAATCATTCGTGGCTACCAGGGGCAGGTCGCATGTTTTGGCCAGATCCAGAAGTCGGACGTTGAGTTCCTCCTGTTCCGGGATACCGTTGGCCTGCAATTCAAGATAAAATCGGCCCGGGAAAAAATTGGTATATTGAGCAACGGTTTCCTTGACTTCTTCCAGGGATTTTCCCTGCATGAGTTTGACTGGAATCTCACCCTTCAGGCAGGCGGAAAGGGCGATCAATCCTGTATTCCATTTGGCCAGAAGTTCTTTGTCTATTCTGGGCTTGTAGTAGAATCCGTCCAGGTTGGACTGGGAGACCAGTTTGATCAGATTGTGGTATCCTTCCTGGTTTTGGGCCAAAAGGACCAAATGATAACCTGCCTCGCTTGCAGATCGGGCATCCTTGCGGGTGCGGTGGGTTGGGGCAACGTAGACCTCGCAGCCCACAATGGGCTTTATCCCGTATGACTTGGCTGTGGTATAGAAATCAATGGCTCCAAACAGGTTGCCATGATCGGTAATGGCCGCGGCCGGGCAGCCAAAGTCCACAGCCCTGGCGCAGAGATCGCGGATTTTGATCGCCCCGTCCAGGAGGCTGTACTCAGTGTGGCAGTGAAGGTGGACAAAATTGGACATGGATTGAAAGCTTATGTATACAGCACCGCCGCTGGCGGGCCTGTTATTCGTTATCAGTTATCTGTTATTTGGAAAAAGCCGCCAGTTTGATCGCGGACAAATCAGTTCCAAAAGAGGCAGGGCTTGGGGTCAAGGCCTGCCTCTCAACTTTGGTTTAAAGCATTGTGGCCGTCTTTTCCGCCAGGCGGAGAAGCTGGTGGGTGAAGCCGGCTTCGTTGTCGTACCAAACGATAAGTTTGACCAGGGTTTGGTCCGTGACTGTGGTGGTCAAGGCGTCCACCACGCCGCCATAGATGGAACCCACATAGTCAACTGAAACCAAGGGCTCTTCACAGTAGCCCAGTATATTCTTGAGCTGACCTTCGGAGGCGGCCTTCATGGCCTGGTTGACCTCTTGCCCGGTGACCTTTTGGCCCACGTCGGCGCTTAAGTCGACCAGAGAGACATTGGGGGTAGGGACCCGAATGGCCATGCCGTCGAGTTTTCCTTTGAGTTCAGGAATAACTTCAGTCACAGCCTTGGCAGCGCCGGTGGAGGTGGGGATCATGGACATGGCCGCAGCTCTGGCTCGCCGCAGATCCTTGTGGGAGCCGTCCAGGATACGCTGGGTCATGGTATAGGAATGGATCGTGGTCATAGTTCCCCGGAGCAGGCCGAAACTGTCGTGCAGAACCTTGGCTGCCGGAGCCAAACAGTTTGTGGTGCAGGAGGCATTGGATATAATGCTGTGTTCTGGCTTTAGCTCCTGGTCGTTGACCCCCATTACAATGGAGATATCGCAATCCTTGCCCGGAGCACTGATCAAGACTTTCTTGGCCCCGGAATCCAGATGGGGCCGGCACGCCGTGCGGTCCTTGAATTTGCCTGTGGTTTCCAGAACCATGTCTATGCCATAATCGCCCCAAGTCCATTCTCCAGCCGGATTCCTGGTTACCGCCACCTGTTTCCCATTGAGCATAAACCCTTGGTCATTGGCTTGAACCGATCCCTGGAAGGTGCCATGTACAGAATCATACTTCAGCAGGTGGGCCAAAGACTCATTGTCCGCCCGGGCATTGATGGCCACGAGGTCCAGATCGTTTGTATCTGCCAGAAGTCTGGTTGCATAACGGCCTATTCTCCCAAACCCGTTGATTCCTATCCGTACGCTCATAGGTCGCACTCCTTGGTTATAAAGATTTCAATTATACCCAGTTGGTATGAAGATATCAGGTTGACTGCTTACGTTTTTCGGACAAGGGCCCGAAGCGGTGTATAGATATCTCTTCTGTACTTTGTCAATTCGCTCCTGATCCAAAAAGGCCTTGCAATGCATCCTTCACCTTTTGTCCGGTGCCAGAAGATGCATTCTGATCAGAACCAGGGAGTCCAAGCTTTTCCTGCACTTTTTGTACACCCCTATCTATTTCTTTGGAAATGGTCTCCTGACCAAGAATCTGGAGCAAGGTCTCTTTATTTAAACCATAGCGGGGATCCATGAGGGAGCCCTGGACATCCAAAGGTATTTCTTTGCCCTCAAGGTCTGCGAGTTCGGGGTATTTCCCGGAAAGATCACGGTCGAAATTGACTTTGAGCAGATAGTTCAGGGTGCGCTGTACAAGGTCCAGCTGTCCGGATCCCTGGACGCTGAACAAGGATGATATCAGCTTCAAGTTACTTTTGCGGATCTTGCCTTGCGTGATGTCGGCAGCAAAATCCAGGGAGGAAAATTTGGTCTGTTCAGACCCTGATGTGGCCAACGCCTTGCCTTTGATGGCCAAATATGTGGAACGGATCTGGTGCAGCAGGTCTGCGCCCTGAAAAGATCCATTCTGCACGTTCAGCTGGAGATTGCCATCCAAGGCCTGAAGTAAGGCTGAAGAATCGAGCCCTTGGGTGGAGATCGATGTTTGAAGCGAGGCCAGGCCTGAAAGTAGCCCCTTTCCGGAAAAATCCCGGAGAAAGGATTGGACCTCTAGGCTGTCCACCGTGGTTTTGGAGCGCAGGACAGGGGTTTTACCCCGGACATCGACAGTGGCGGTGGATTGCAGGGTTCCCCCGTACAATTTCCCTTGGAGGGGGGAAATATCTATCTGCCCATCCTTTGCCTGAACCGTCAGGGTAATGTCCTGCATTCGCAGGCCGTTGACCTTGAATGCGTCGATTTGGACCTGACCGTTCATTTTTACTTGACGCAAAGGCTCCAGGGGCAGAGCTGCTGCCGAGGATTTCTCTTTTGGTTTTTTCTCTGTCTTTTTTTGCTCTTGGGATTCTGCCTTTGGTTTGCTCCTGGTTGATGCCGGGGGGAGATAGCGGTCGATATCTATGCTCGTCAGGTGGAGATCAAATTCTGAGGCCGGAATCCGGGGACTCAGATCCACTGATGCCTGACCCTGTATCCTGCTGTCGTCAAGGGTGATGTCCACGGAAGAGAAGTTGAGCGAGGATGGTGTGCCCGAGAATTCTGCCCTGGCCTGGAGGTTGGTCAAGGCTTGCGGATCTGTTGTCTGTATTGCCGGCATTTTCAGCCTGGTCATGAGCTCCTTGGGATTAAAGGGCTGGACTGTGAGCTGACCACTAAAAGATGGCGAGGTGGTAATGGATTTTCCCTGCATCTGCGCCGTGAGCTGAAGATCATAGGCGGACAAAGAGAATTGGGGTATATCTAACCCTCCGGTTTTCATGTCCAGGGTCAGTGAGGTCTGAATATGGATATCTTCCTCCCCGCCCGGAATATTCTTTCCTGAAACTCGGTTGATCAGATCGATATTCTCTGCATGCAGACGTTTTTTCTGGGCCAAGAATGTGAACTCTCCAGTCAGGGAGAGCTTGGAGCTGTCCCCGGTTTGTTCATTCTCGACCCGGCAGTGCAGATCAAGTGGGATTGGATTGTCCAGGCGCATGGGACCCATATCCACATTGAGATCCCGGACCGCCAGGCTGGTCCCTGATTGTTTATCCACCCAGTTGAGTTGGGTGTCTTGAATTTGTATTTTTTCAATACTCATGGCGGCAACGGGGCCTGGTGATTGTGAGGAGGATTGTTCCGGCTCTGCCTTGGGTTTTGCTTTCTCAGCATCAGGTTGTGAAGACAAATCCTGCCAGTTTGTTTTTCCCTGCTCATTTTTGGCCAGATTGATTATTGCTCCTTCCAAAAGCAGGGTTCCGACTTGCACTTCCCGGCTGAGCAATGGAAGGAGTTTGACTTTCAGGCCGGCTTTATGCACTGAGAGCATATGTTCCGGTGCAAATCCTTTAGCATTGGCCAGGGCAACGTCTTGAACCTGGACCCCAATCCAGGGAAAAAACGAGAGCTCCATAGGGCCGTTGAGGTGAACCGATCGCCCCAATTGCTCACTGGCCGTTTGTTCGATGCGGTCGCGATAGTCATTGGGGTCTATAAATATAAGAGCGCCGGCCACAAGGAGAGCCAGGATAAGGATGATGCCTCCAAGGGCATAGAGGATGTACTTGAGGGGTTTGGGCATGGACATTGTTTTGGCCTCCTTGGCAGATACGATGAGATTGACATATAGGGGACAAGATTTTTCGCCCGGATGCCCGAGGGCAAAGAACGGGGTGAAGGGTATCTCTGGTCTGATCACGATCCGGATACCCAGCACACACTATTTAGCATGAAGAGGAAATGTGTAGCAAGCATGGCCGAACAAAGAAAAAGCAGGGCCGATCAGCTCCTGGTCCAACAAGGACTGGCCTCCAGCAGGGAGCAGGGCAAACGGCTGATTATGGCCGGTCAGGTTTTTGTACGGGACGTATCCGGCGCAGAACATAGGGTGATCAAGCCAGGGACCTCTCTGCCTGGAGGGGCTTTGCTGCGGGTAGTCGGACAGGAGCGCTTCGTCAGCCGGGGAGGCGAGAAGCTATCCACAGCCCTGGAGTATTTTACCTTAGATGTTCAGGGCGTGGTTGCCCTGGATGTCGGTGCCTCAACAGGTGGATTTACTGACTGCCTGCTTCAGGCCGGGGCAGTGCGGGTGTACGCCGTTGATGTGGGTTATGGCCAATTGCATTGGCGTTTGCGCAATGATCCCCGGGTGGTGGTTATGGAACGGATCAATGTCCGCCATGCCGGTCCGGAATTGATTCCTGAGCCCGTGGATTTGGTGGTTGTGGACTGTTCTTTCATTTCATTGACCAAGATTCTTCCTCCCTGTCTGGCCTGGATGGCGTCCACAGGGCGAATCTGCGCCCTGATCAAACCCCAGTTCGAACTCCCCAGAGGATCAACGGTCAAAGGAGTAGTTCGCTCATCCGCCTTGGAACACGAAGCTGTGGCCAGGGTCACAGCTTTTGCCAGGAACCAGGGTCTTTGTTGCTTGGGCCATGTGCCCTCCAGGGTACGTGGACCAAAGGGGAATCAAGAGTACCTGGCCCTGTTTGCCTGGGCCTAAAGGTCTGTGTTCAGCTTTGCCTCCGGCAAATCTGAAATATTTTTGCGCCAAAGCACGCATCACCTAAGCCAGTTTGCTCCATCCGGCTGTGTAAGGGCAGGTCTGCAATACTTTGTGTCCCTGTGCGGGCAAAAATTATTTGCCGTTCTTAGCTGACAATGACCCCGGCATACCCGACTACCTGGGATTTGTCCCCGATAATATCTCCGGAGGTTGCATATTTGACCAATTCAGCCTTTTGGGCCCCAAGGGCCAGGGCCGCATGCAGACCGATATACATGGGGAGGATGCCGCACATGCTGATCTGATGCCGGATGACCACATCCAGCAGATTTTCCGGATCCAGGTCTAAAATTGCCTGCAGGGCCAGGTTGTCCTGTGATTTGGCCTCATCCTCGGACAAAAAGTGACTCATATCGGAACTGACCACCAGACTGACCTGCGTCTTCCAGCTCTGTATGATCTGGAATATATTGCGGGCAATGCGCTGCAGTGTGTCTCGACTGGTTATGGAGATGCATATAGGCACGATCTTTGTCCGGGGATTTTTGGCCCACAAAAAAGGCAGAAGAACCTCCAGGGAGTGTTCGGCACGATGGGCCTCATAATCGGCAACCAATTCCGGGTCGGAGTCGATAATGGCCCGGGCCAAGGCTGTATCCACATCCAGGTGTGCTCCCGGAATCTGCCATGTGCCCTCCGGCCATACCGCACCGGGCTTGCCCAGCCCAGTGTGATTTGGCCCCATGAGCACAACCGTAGGGGCAAGCTCTGTCCGGGACAGGGTCGCCCCAGCCACATGTCCGGAAAACATATGCCCGGCATGGGGGAGCATGACCAGCTTGGCCGGCACTGTACCACTTTCGGGCTGAGGTTTCATATATTCTCTGACTTTTGGTTCCCATTCCTGTTGTGTGCCGGGATAGAACTGCCCGGCGACGACTGGCTTTCTGTCCATATTTCTCCCTCCTTGGATTGTAGGTAAGTATTTCCCTCTCAGGAGTCAACCGGCCCATGCTTGCCCAAAGCCCGGGCCGGGTCAAGTTGCGCTTGGACATTACAGAAAAATCGTTGTAGTCTCGCCCGGAAAAAAGAGATATGATGGGAAGGTTCAATCTATCAGATCCCTCCTTCCGGCCTCATACGTATATCATGCAAAGTGGGGGATCGACATATAACACAAGGTGAGCCGTTTCAATGCATACACATATCCACTTTGGTTTGGACGTTGGATCTGGTACGGCCAAAGGTGTTGCTTTGGATACAGATGGACAGGTGTGTTTTTCAACCTATCGATCGACCCAAGGCAGGCCTGTGGAAAGGGCTGTGCAAATACTTGAGGACCTGGAGAAGCAATATCCGCCTGAGCATATACTGAGCATGACCTGTACCGGAACCGGAGGCAAACGAATTGCCTCTATTCTGGATGTGTCCTTTGTGAATGAGATCATCTGCCATGCCAAGGGGGTTGAGCATTTTTACCCCCAAGCCAGAACGGTTATAGATATCGGCGGGGAAGACGCGAAATTGATCGTTGTTCGGCCTGGCCATAGAGGCAGGCTTTCCATCCATGATTTTGCCTTAAATACTGTGTGCGCTGCCGGAACCGGCGCTTTTCTGGAGCAGCAGGCAGCCAGGCTGGGCTATGATATTGAGACCTTTTCCCGATTGGCCGAACAGGCGGCAAATGTTCCGACCATCGCCGGGCGATGCACTGTTTTTGCCAAGTCAGACATGATCCACCTACAGCAGAACGGGGTGCAGGATGATGAGATTATCGCCGGACTCTGCTTTGCCATTGTCCGTAATTTGAAGACAAACATAGCCAAGGGCAAGAAAATTGTACCTCCCCTGGTTTTCCAAGGCGGAGTGGCTGCAAATTTGGGGGTGCGTCGGGCAATCCTGGAACTTTTAGTTGATTCGGCACAGGATTTGATTGTTCCTAAACATTTCAAAGTCATGGGCGCTTTGGGTGCGGCCCTGCAAGGACAGTCAAGCAATTCACGGCCCTACCCCGGCCTGAACATATTGCGAAAGGCCCTCTATTCCACCGCTGATTCAACCCGCAGAATGCCGCCCCTTATTCCGGTATCCGGACCAGATCATACCCGTTCGCAGCGTGCTTACCAACACTGGCATCCAGAGCCAAAACCAATGGATGTGGTTCTGGGAATTGATGTGGGTTCAGTGACCACGAAAATGGTCCTCCTGGAGGCGGATTCACAAGATGATGCGCAACTCAAGGTCTTGGCCAAGACCTATCTCCCTACCTCCGGACGACCCCTGCAAGCAATCGCCGCCGGTCTTCGCGAACTTGAACGAAAAGGACTTGCCGGGATGCGGGTTCAATCCGTGGGCAGCACAGGATCCGGAAGGGCCTTGTGTTCAGCCTATGTAGGCGGAGACGTGGTCCGTAATGAGATCAGTGCCCAGGCTGCGGCCGCTTCCAGGCTGGCCCCGGACGTGGACACTATATTAGAGATCGGAGGACAGGACTCCAAGTATATCCGCCTGGAAAACGGGGTAATCGTCGACTTTGCCATGAACAAGGTGTGTGCCGCGGGTACAGGTTCTTTTCTGGAGGAACAGGCCCACAGGTTGGGCATAGAAATCCAGGAATTCGGTGACCTGGCCTTGTCTGCTCCTGCTCCGGTCAAAATGGGCGAACGGTGCACTGTATTCATACAGTCCGATCTGGTTCACTATCAGCAGCAAGGGGTGGAAAGGGCGGATCTGGCCGCCGGGTTGTGCCACTCCATTGTGGCCAACTACGTAAATAAGGTTGTGGAGCAGCGATCCATTGGGCAAAAGATCTTTTTTCAAGGCGGGACGGCCTTGAATAAAGGGATCACGGCCGCCTTCACCCAGGTTTTGGGCCGGGAGATCACGGTTCCGGAACACAATGAGGTCACCGGGGCAATCGGAGCGGCCTTGCTGGCCATGGAGCAACACCAGGGAACAAGTAGCTTTCTGGGCTTTGACCTCTCCCACCGGCGGGCAAAAACAAAATATTTCACCTGTTCCGGGTGTTCCAATGCCTGTGAGGTACAAAAGATCAGTTTTTATGGTCAGGACCGGCCCCTGTATTTCGGTCATCGCTGTGACCGCTACGATCAAGTCCAGGCCAAAAACACCGATGAAAACCTGGACGTGGTCCAGAAGCGGTCTGCTTTGATGGAGTCGTATCTTCCCGAGAAGAAAGAAGATCATGCGGCACAGCGTATTGGCTTGCCCAGGTGCCTGTTTTTCCAGGAATGGCTGCCCTTTTTCGCTACCCTGTTTGCAGAGCTGGGCTATGAGGTGGTCTGCAGCGAACAAAGTAATCGCAAGCAGATCCGTGTCGGTTCTGAACGGATGGCCACCGAGGCATGCCTGCCGATGAAGGCGGCCCACGGCCATATCCAAGACTTGATCGACAAATCGGTGTCCACTATTTTTCTGCCTCAGGTTCGAGAGATTCCGGCCTGGTTCGGTTCAGGGCAAAAGGGCACCATTTGCCCCTATGTCCAATCCTTGCCCTGGATTATTCGGTCCGCCTTTTCCCTGGAAGAAAAAAACATCACTGTTCTGTCTCCGCTTTTGAGCCTGGGACACAAGCCGCAAGAAGACCCTGGACAGTGGAAACAGTTTGCCCGCATTCTGGGCAGTTCCTGGAAGTCCATGCGTCTGGCCCTGGAGCAGGCCTGGACGGCCCAAGGAGAGTTTACGGCCGGGGTTCGGGAGTATGGACAAGACATTCTGCGCCGGGCTCAGTCCGGTGAACGGGCAGTCCTGCTCATTGGTCGGCCATACAATGCCCTGGATCCGGGTATGAACATGAATGTGCCGGCAAAATTGCGCAAAATAGGAATACCCAGCGTGCCCCTGGATTGCTTGCCTTTAGAGCAGGCAGATGAAGAGGGAGTGGGGGACAACGATCTGGGTCAGATGTACTGGGCCTATGGAAAGAGGATTCTGGCCGCTGGTCGTCTGGTGGCCAAATATCCCGGATTGATACCTGTGTTTGTGACAAATTTTTCCTGCGGACCAGATGCCTTTATCCTGCATTTTTTTGAACGTCAGTTAAGTGGCGGGCCCTATCTGGAACTGGAAATTGATGAACATACCGCAGACGCAGGTGTGCTTACCCGGCTGGAGGCCTTTTGGGACAGCACGGAAAAAGCACAAGCCGCATCCAGTGCAAGCCCGCCCTTTGTCCACACGGTCAGGAATTTTCGCTCAAATCGGATCCTGTATCTGCCGCCGATGACTGACCATCTGCACGCCTTTGCCGGGGCTTTTCGAGCCAATGGCGTGGAGGCCAGGATCCTGCCGGCATCGGATGAGCAAAGCCTGCATTTGGGACGCAAATACACCAAGGGCAAGGAATGCCTGCCTGCTGTCCTGACCACCGGGGATCTGCTCAAAGCGGTTCAGAGCCCGGATTTCGACCCAGTCCGGGCAACCTTCTTTATGCCTGCTGCCGGCGGTCCTTGCCGTTTCGGCCTCTATCATCAGTTGCATCGTCTGGTGTTGGATGAGGTCGGCATGGGGGATGTGCAGGTCTTTTCGCCGAACCAGGGAAGTACATTATACCAGGAACTGGGAATGGTGAGTAAAGACTTTACCAAGCTGGCATGGAAAGGGGTTGTGGCCGTGGACCTGCTCATCAAGCTGCTGTTAGAAACCAGGCCGTATGCCCAGGACAGGCAGGGATGTCAGACCTTGTATGCCAATTGGCTGAAACAAATAAGCCGGACTGTTGCCGAAAATGAGGATCTGCGTCCGGTTGTGGCTCAGGCGGCAAAAGATTTTGCTGCCCTGCCCAGAAAAAAGGACGAAAGCAAGCCGGTGGTGGGCATTGTGGGCGAGATCTATGTTCGTTCCAATCCTTTTGCCAATGAATACCTTGTTCGACGTCTGGAGGATCTGGGCCTGGAGGCCTGGTTGCCAACCATCGGCGAGTGGATCCATTATGTCAATCATACCGGGAAAAGACAGGCCAAGCGGAACAGACAATTCATGCTCTGGTGCAAGCTGGGATTGGAGTCCGTGGTCCAGAACCGTTTGGAGCGCAGCCTGCTCCAAGCTGGAAACGGCTGGCTACGTTCACTGCCTGAGCCGGAGATCAGAGAGCTCCTGGCTGCGGCCAGCCCCTACCTTTCACCTGAATTTGAGGGAGAAGCCATCTTGAGTATAGGCAAGAGCTTGGATTATCTGGACAAGAACGTTCAGGGCCTGATCAACGTCATGCCCTTTACCTGTATGCCTGGAGGAGTGGTCGATGCCATCATGCCCAGACTGCGGCAAGAATCCACTGTCCCCATGCTCTCTCTGGTCTATGACGGGCAGACTGAGACCAATATCCAGAACAGGCTGGAGGCCTTTGCCCATCAAGTACGCTATGGGGGGTGAGCAGGGCCCCGTTGAAGGGGCGCTGACAACTTTGGGCTCACCCGTCATTGTCAGGAAAGGGAAGCAATCTGATAAAAATACCAGGTGGCTCTGCGATTGAGATTGCATCGGCGAAAGCTCTTGGCAATGACGGGCGATAATCAATGTATGGTTTCCAAAACGCCACTATTGCTCTTTGGCCGTATCGAAACCGAGTTGGGAGGCTTTAAGATTGATATCCACTATCTTTGCCGGCAGATGGGTGCTAATGGCCTGATGCAGGGCATTGAGGGTGAAGGGCTGTGTTTCGGCAGTGCAGAAGGCACCCAAGAGGACCATATTCGCACTTTGGACTGTCCCGGCCTGGGCGGCCAGAGTCTTACAGGGCACAAACCTGACCTGTCCGGCACATTTCCGGCTGCTGCTCTCCACTTCGTCCAGCCCGGGGTAAGTCTCTTTGCCGGTACTGACCCCAACGGGCATGGTCGGTTCGGTGTTGCTGATCAGGACCCCGCCGCGATGCAGATAAGGCAAGGCACGCAGGGTTTCAAGGGGCTCAAATCCCAACAGAACATCGGCTTCTCCAGGGGCGATTTTAGGACTCTTGTATCCTCCAAGGAGGAGGGTTGACTCCACAACCCCGCCACGTTGGGCCATGCCGTGGATTTCGCCGGAGCAGACATCAAGTCCTTGTTCCAGGGCCAGCAAACCCAGAAGATTGGTGGCAGTGAGGGTGCCCTGTCCGCCGACTCCAGCCAAAAAAATCCGCGATTTCATAATTTAACTCCTTTTCCTGGCTTTCATGGACGGGGCGATCTGCACGCAGAGCATGCATCCGCTGCATTGATTTTCATCTATTTGAATGCCGTCATCGTTCACATAAAATGCCGGGCAGGCCAGGTTTTCCAGACATCGGCGAACGTCTTCACCCTGCTTGGCCACGTAGGCGGTCTGCAGATTTTTCTTGCCCAGGGTCCGGCGGGCAAAGAGGACACAAGGCTCTCGAGCGACAATGACCCGCACTCCGTCTTTTTGCTTGGAGTCTTTCAGGAGCTCCAAAGACTTTTTCAGGTTGGATGGCCGGACAGTGCTCACCTCCTGCACCCCGCAGCCGCGGACTATCTGTTCGATATCCACCCGGCTCGGATTCGGGCCGTGCTGGGTCTGTTCAACGCCAGGATGGGACTGATGCCCGGTCATGGCTGTGGTGGCATTGTCCAGGACTACGAGCAGGAGGTTATGTTGGTTGTGGACTGCGTTGATCAGGCCGGTGATGCCGGAGTGGAAAAAGGTGGAATCTCCAATAAAGGCCACCACAGGCTGGCCCGTGGCTTTGGCCATGCCTGATCCTCCAGAGACAGATGAACCCATGCAGAACAGGAAGTCGGCGGCCTTTAAGGGAGGCAGAAAACCCAATGTGTAGCAGCCGATATCTGTGGAATAGATTGCATCATCTCCGAAAACCTGGCGTACTGCGTAGTACATTGAACGATGGGAGCAGCCGGGGCACAGGTTGGGCGGCCGGCCGGGCAGTCCTTCGCGGCTGGTACACAGATCCTCTTCTTCGGTTTTCTGGCCCAAAAAACGGAGCACAGCGCGGCGTACAGCCCGGGTTGAATATTCGCCCAGCCGGGTCAAGTCCTGGTCTTTGCCCTGAACCTGAATATGAAGATCATGCTTTTGGCACAAGATGCGGACATGATCTTCGATAATAGGTTCCAATTCCTCCAAAATAAGGACCGATTCGACGTCTTTGAGCAGGTTCAAAACGGCGTGTTCCGGAAAAGGATAGGTGATCCCCAGTTCAAGGATATGCAGGGAATCGTTCTGATCGAGATCACTGAGGGCATCGTGCAGATAGGCACGGGATATCCCCGAGGCTATGATTCCCTGGCTGCCTTGACCATGATCAAGGGTCCAGGTGGACTGATCTATTTCGTCCTGAATGGTTTCCAAAGACTGAAGCAGGGCCGGGTGACGTTGGCGGGCAACGGCCGGCAGGGGAACAAACCTGAATGGATTCTTGACAAATATTCCCTTGTTTTGAGCCCCGCGCAATAGACCAAAAGTGACTGGTCCGCGCAAGTGGTTGACCCTGGTGGTTGTCCTGAGCATGACGGGTTGTTCCCATTTTGCAGATAAGATAAGGGCGTCTCTGGTCATATCCTTGGCTTCCTGGGCCGAGGCAGGTTCAAAGCAGGGCAGTCCGGCCAACCGGGCGTAGTACCGGTTGTCCTGTTCGTTTTGGCTGGAATGGCATCCGGGATCGTCTGCGCTCAAAAGGACCAGCCCGCCGGGTGTGCCGATGTAGGCCAGGCTCATTAAGGGATCGGCGGCAACATTGACCCCAACGTGCTTCATGGTCACCAGGGTAGGCACCCCGCCCAGGGATGCTCCGCCCCCAACTTCCAGGGCCACTTTTTCGTTCACTGAATATTCGAAGTAGTAATTTGCTTCCGGGGCAAGGGCAAAAAATGTATCCGGCGTCTCGGAAGAGGGTGTACCTGGATAGCAGGTGACACATCCTACCCCGGCTTCAAGGGCTCCTCGGACAATGGCTTCGTTGCCCAGCAAAAAGTGGGTGGATCCTGGTTCTGCGGTCAAAAGAGGATGAGACATGATCTATTCACCTTGGTTTATGAGTCTGACGTCTGTATTTTGTCTTGGATGGTTTGTATCTTGTGTTGGATGAACTCGTCCCGCTGGGCGGTCAATGCCGTCATGTCGGTCAAATTCTGATACGCGCTCAGGGCCAGTTTCCATTGTCCGGCATTTTCCGCAATGGTGGCCAATTTCATATTGAGTGTGCGATGGTAGCGTTTTGGGGCATTTTCAACCGTTTTTTGGAGAAGCTTCAAGGCCTCTTGTGTCTTCTTCATGGCAGCAAAGGCCGTGGCCCGGCCCAGGGCGGCTATTGTCTGCAAATCTTGATCTGCAGCGTTTTTCTCAATGTATTCCCAGTGGGAGGCGGCTCGCTCGAAGTCTTCTTCCTGCATGCACAGCTTGGCCAGCTGCAAATGAAGGGCGGTTTGCATGGTTTTTGGTGCCTGGGGCACAAAGCTTTCCAAGGCTTCAATCCTTTCCTGCCCGGAGTTTTCGGACATGATCTGATCCACCTGCTGCTTTGCATTGCGCAGGGTTTGGGTTTTATAGTAGGTGTAGCCGCTGAACACAGCGGCAACGACAATGATCACAGCCAGGACCAGGCCGATGACCTTGATGTTGTCGGTGAGCACCTTGGCCCATCCGGCAGCCGGGGGAAGGTTTGTCTGGGAGTCATTTGATTTCGGGGCCTGATTTTGCTGAGAAGTAGTAGACATGTGGGCTCCTTTGTGCTGCATATCTTTGAAACGATTGCTGTTCTTCTTCAAGGGCAAGGGTCTCTTTGTTTTTTTATCCTTGACCCTTTGACCTGAATCAATAGGAAGCGTTGAACCAGAACCTTGTAATCAGATTGGGGTCAAAGGTCAAAGGGTAACTGGATCATGCTGATCGTATCATAACCGGGAGGAGTTGCATGGAGGTGGTTTTTTTGGGTGTGGGTGAGGCCTGTGACCAGGATCACGGCAATACGTCCCTGCTTGTTCGAACGTCCAAGGCCTGCATTTTGCTGGATTGCGGTTTCAGTGTTGCCCATGCTGTTTTTTCAGAGCTGAACTCTCCCAATGAACTGGACGCAGTATGGATCTCTCATTTTCACGGGGACCATTTTTTCAGCCTCCCTTTGCTTTTGCTTCGGCTGTGGGAAGAAAAAAGGGAGAAACCCCTTGATATTGTCGGACCACCAGGAATAGAGGACGTTGTGGTTCAGAGCGTCCGGTTGGCCTATCCCAGCTTTTGGGACAAATTCAGCTTTCCCGTCCGGTTCCAGGTGTTTCCTCCAGAACAGACCTTTCAACACTTGGGATGTGGGTGGACAACGGTCTGGACCGAGCACTCCAGGCCAAATTTGGGTTTGCGCTTGGATGAGCCCGAAAGCAGTGTGTATTACAGCGGAGACGGGCGGCCCGGAGCAAAAACCCGGGACGCGGTTCGGGGCTGTTCTCTGATGGTCCATGAAGGATTTCAGGTAAATCTGACTGTGCTCGGCCACGGCACGGTTCAGGAAGTCATGGATATGGCGGAAGCAACAGGGGTAAAGCGTCTGGCCCTGGTCCACATGCAGCGGGACGAGCGAAAGAAACACCAGGCCAGGGTCAGGTCCATGTTGGCAAAAATGCCTGCTGTACATGGCTTTTTGCCCCAGCCTGGGGAGAGGGTGCAATTATGAGTTTCAGGAGGTATTGACAAAATGGAACAGATGCAAAACATGGCCAGAAACGTTCAACGGGCCTCCCGGATTTTGGGCCCTCAGTCCAGTGAAGTCAAAGATGCAGCCCTGCACCGTTTGGCCGAGCTTTTGGAAAGCGAAGGCCGGGACGTTCTGGAGGCCAATGCCCAGGATCTGGCTCAAGCCAGGACAATGGGAATGAATGAAGCCATGCTGGATCGTTTGGCTTTGGATGCAAAGTCCCTGCAGGCCATGTCCAGGTCGTGCCGGGAAGTGGCGGCCTTGGACGATCCAGTGGGAGAGATTGCGTATATGAGAAGGCGGCCCAATGGAATGAAAGTGGGCCGGATGCGCATTCCTCTCGGAGTTGTGGCCATGATCTACGAATCCAGGCCCAACGTGACTGTGGAGGCTGCTATTTTATGCCTTAAGGCCGGAAATGGGTGTATCCTGCGTGGAGGCTCTGAGGCCTTTGCCTCCAATCAGGCCCTGGGAAAATTCCTTTCCAGGTCACTGCAGGATGCCGGATTGCCGGCAGAGGCGGTCCAGGTCGTGCCTACAGCTGACAGGGAAGCAGTGAATACCTTGCTCACATTGGACGAATATATAGATGTGGTCATTCCCAGGGGAGGGGAAGGCCTGATCCGGGCGGTCACCCAGCGGGCTACTATGCCTGTGCTCAAGCATTACAAGGGCGTGTGCCACATCTACGTCGATGAGACAGCGGATTTGGACCAGGCCCTGGCTGTCATCCATAACGCCAAGGTCCAGCGGCCAGGGGTATGCAATGCCCTGGAATGCCTCTTGGTCCACAAAGACATAGCAGCCGATTTTCTGCCCAAGGTTGTGGAGAAATTGGGAAGAGATAGAGTGAGGTTCAAGGCCGAACCAGAAACGGCTGTTTTTCTGGGAGACAGGGTGGAACAAATTCAGCCTCTTGACTATGGGCATGAATTTTTGGATCTGACCCTGGCTGTGCGGGTGGTTCAGGATCAGGATCATGCTCAGGAGCACATCGCCGAATTTGGTTCAGGCCATACCGAAGCCATTTTGACTTCCCGGCACGATCGGGCCATGCGTTTTATCCAGGAGGTCGATGCTTCCCTGGTGGCGGTGAACGCCTCAACCAGATTCAATGACGGCGGACAGCTGGGTTTGGGAGCTGAAATCGGGATTTCGACCTCCAAACTCCATGCCTATGGTCCCATGGGGGTGAAGGAATTGACCAGTACAAAGTTCGTCCTCCTTGGGCAGGGTCAAATCAGAGAGTAAGCCATGATGAAGGTCGGGGTTTTAGGCGGCAGCTTCAATCCAGTACATAACGGTCACTTGCGACTGGCGGTGGAGGCCCTGGAGCAGGCTGGGCTGGACAGGGTCGAATTGGTTCCGGCCTTTGTTCCGCCGCACAAGGGCAAAGATGCCGTGCCCGATTTTTCCTTTCGATGCCGGTTGATCCGGGCCGCCATCGCCAATATGCCCGAACTGGCCTTAAACCCTTTGGAGGGACAGAGGGCCGGCCCTTCGTATACCGTTGATACGCTTGAACTGTATCATCAGTTATATCCCGACCGGGATCCGTACTTTTTGATCGGTTGCCCTGATTTTGTACAACTGCCCAAGTGGCATCAGGGACCGAGACTCCCTGACTTGACCCATTTCGTTGTTGTGGTCCGGGAGGCAGGGGATGAGCAGCTCTTGAACCGGTTTACGGCGGAAATGTGGCCGGAAGCCGAACATATTGAGCCAGACAAATGGGTTTTGCCATCCGGGTATCGCATTCAGCTCATCCAGAGCCCAAAACTGGAAATCAGCAGTTCTATGGTCCGGAAGAAACTGGCCCAGGGCAAATGCATTCGCTATCTGGTGCCTGATGCGGTCTGGGTCACGTTGCGCGGATCAAAAAGCCGGCATGAAACGAGGCCATAATCTGGCCATATCAATCAAGTGATTCAAATTCATATCCCAGCAGTGAGGTTATCTGCTTAGAGGCCGCCATGATTTCCTCCCGGCTGTGCCCAGGAATATCCACTATGCAATAGCGGAAGCTTTCCGGGTTGTGCTTGTAGTCCGAGAGATTGGATCGCTCGTGGATCAGATTGCGGATATGCACATCCGGATACAGGAGGCGGATTTCCTCAAAGCCGCTCTGGGTCGGGGTCTTGATGATTTTTTTATCTGCAAAAGAATGCAATTCAAAATTAAAGCACATGGGATATGTGTTGTCCTTGATCCAGGACAAATCCGGCTTTTCGTTGCAGGCCAGCTCGCAGAGCAGGTGCAAGGGGTCAAATCCGGAGACCAGCTCGATGGTCTTGGCGAACTGGAATGCGATCCGGCAATTGATTTCCAATATGGCAAAGGTTTCCTGGTCCTGGTCAGCCCGAAGCTCAACGTTGAAAAAGCTGTTGTCAATGCCCAGGGCCGGTATGAGCCGTTGCAGACCGTGGGTGATTTTTTGGTGTAGGGCCTCGGAGAAGGAGTAGGGAAATTCATGGTGACTGAAGCTGTTCGTCCCGGGGTAGAAGGCAGCCTTGGTCATTCCGAAGAGGGTTACTTGGCCCTGACAGACAAATCCGTCGACTGTGACCTGTTCTCCTGAGATCAGATTCTCACACAGAAAGCTGTTGCACGTGGCGACATTTAAGCCATTGGCCATATGTGGGCGTAGGGACAATGCGTCGAGGTAATACTGGTTGTTGACCACGATGTCCTTGCTTTCCAGAGCGATGTAGTATTCCAGCTCTTCCGGGGTCTGGATCAGATGGGTGCCGAAAGAAATGTTGGACCGGACAGGCTTAATAAAAAAAGGCGGTCTGAGCCGGGTTGGATCTTTGAGATAGTCCAAGGCCAGGCAAAATTCCGGAACTGCCTCCGGTAGGATTTCCCGCTGCTTTCGCCTGGAGATATATTTGTTCTGGCAGTTGATCACGCTTTCCAAAGAGGCAAAGGTCTTTCCTGTCTCGGCACAAATGATGGACGCAAAAACGGCTGAGGAGTCATGGGTGCCGACCACTCCGTCATACATTGCCGGGTGTTCCTTGATCAAGGCAATGGTCCGTTCCAGATAGGGTTGGACCCCATAGTCCAGGATCTTTTCTGTTGTTTCTACGGTGACATCGTAGTCGGCAGTGGAGGCAAAGCTTTTTTCTACAATATCAATGTCACTTGCGTCGCAGAGAAAAAGGACTTTTTTGGGGTTCATGGTTTCCTCCTTGAGTAAAATATCAGATCAGGTGTGGGTTTTGCATCCCGGTTTTTCTACTTGAGCCAATGATGGGGGTTTCTCATGAGCATCGATCCGGGATGAGGAATATGGGTAAAGTCTCACTAGAAACTTGTGGCCCGGCAAGGGGCCGCAGGAGCAGAACGAGTGTCTGTCCATGTTAGGTGTTGTATTTGGCTGGTTTGAGATCGTGTGACCGATGCTTTGAAGGGATGATGGTTAATTAAGGCCTAAAGCCGAACCCTCATCCCATTGACTGGTGTCAACCTGACCGTGTACTACCTGTCCTGATTTGAGGACACAAAAAATGCGGTCCAAATCCATCAAACAATGGATATCCTGGACGGGATCGGTGTTCAGAATGAGCAGATCGGCCTGCTTCCCAGGTTCCAGGGTCCCGATTTGGGACAAAAGGCCGATGGCGTCCGCTGCGACCTTGGTAGAGGCTGTTATGGCCTGTATGGGATCCATGATGCCTTTGTCCACATATTGCACAACTTCCATGGCATTTCGGCCGTGGTAGTTGTAGGGTGTTCCGGCATCGGTGCCCATGGCCACCTGCACCCCGGCCTCTAAGGCCCGGTGGAGGTTTTCCACTCTGATTTTGGCAACTTCTTCAGCTTTTTCAAACATGAACTGGGGAATGCCGTTTGTAGACGTGTTGTTCAACATCCAATAGTTGGAACACAAAGTTGAAATGAGAAACACTCCTTGGTCGGCCATCATTTTCAGGGCATCGGCATCGGCCAGGGTACCATGCTCAATGGTCCGTACGCCGGCCTTGATGGCGTTTTTGATCCCTTCGGCACCGTGAGCATGAGCGGCTGTATGTTTGCCTGTTTTTTCGCCTTCTTCCACCACGGCCCGGATTTCTTCCACATTTAAATGTGGTGCACCGGGAGTACCTCCGGGATTCATAATTGCTCCGGTAGCCATTATTTTGAGCAGATCGGCTCCTTCTTTGAGCTGTTCCCTGGCTGCACGGCGGTTTTCGTCCACGCCATCAGCTTCCCGGTACAGCCCCTGGAAGTATTCACTCCCTGCGGTGAGCATGCAGATGATCTTCCCGCTGGCCAAAATGCGGGGGCCGATGACCAGACCTTCCTCCACGGCCCTTTTGACTGCAATATCAATATAATTGGACGATCCGGCATTGCGCACGGTTGTGATTCCGGAACGGACGGTGTTGGCCATTTCGTTGCAGGCCCGGATGGTCCGCAGTTTCTCCTCGACCAGGCTTTCGTGATAGGTATCCGGCATGCCGTGTAGATCCAGATGTACATGGGCGTCAATGAGGCCGGGCAGGATGGTCTTGCCGGACATATCCAGTATTAAGGCCCCATCGGGCTTGAGGACCTGGTCTTTTGGACCGGAAGCAGTAATAATCTGATCTTCAATGATGAGTGTTCCTTGGTCAATCACCTGTCCGGTACCAGTAATCAGCCTCCCTCCGGAAAGAACGAGCGGGGCTGCGTTCTTGGAACTTAAAGAAGTCAGTTTCTCTGCTGGGCATCCCTGTGCCGAACTGCAATGATATTCTTTGTTTTGAGCCATTTTTTGCCTGTGTTTTGTTCTCGTTTGCGCTTCCTGGCTGTTGAGCAGGTTCAGACGAAAAGTGTTTATAGATTTTTTCCCGATTCAGTCAAGTGTCTTGTGATCAATTATCTGTCGAAATGCAGGAAACACCCCACAACCTCCCTCAATGGGGGACGAAGAAGAGGAAGCGACAGATCAAGACTCCTTTTTCACTAGAGCGAAACTGTAGTTTCTATCTTTCGCTTCTTATGTTAGCGCTGGAGATGGTATGAGCTCTCTTGGCAGGCCTGATCAAAGCTGCCCAGGACTCGCCCATATAGGGCCAGGCTGATATCATGAATGATCTGAATCTCTCTTTCAGCAGCAGCGGTGTCAATGCTCAACATGGGCATACGCTGCATAAGCAGCGTTTCCATGGCCTGACTGGTGCGCTGCTTTTCTAAAAAAGCGGCTTTGTCTATACTGTGTTCCAGATATTCTTTCTTGGCGGCCAAGGATTGGAGCATATCCGCGTTTTGTGTGCATTCCTGGATAAATGACAGGGAGAAAGTGAAATATTCTGAGAAAAGGGGTGAGGATGCAGAGATATTTTGCAACACTGCGGCCAAAAAATCGGCCCTGGTCCCGGTGAGCTGGACACTTGCCAGGCGCATCCTGACCTGGACCCATGCTTTCCATGCATCAGGCACATGTTCAGCCACAGCCTGAATCAATATTTCAGGCAGGGGAGAACCAAGACGCAGGCGGTTGACGATGCCGTGCATCATGTTCTTGTCCAGATCAAGGACCATTTGCTCACCGTCTGGAAAAGCGATGTCAGCCAGAGGGCAGGAAGCCATCAATTCCTGAATAAGTTCATCTTGCTCTACTTGACGTTTATCCCAGCCTTGCAGTGTTGGTTCGATTGCTTCCCGCTGATGCATAGAGGGGGTCAGAAGCAGATCTATCAGGCACTCAAGTTCGGGATCGAACGTATCCTGAACAGTACGCAAGGCGGTTCGGATCTCGGTACTTGAATCCAAGCCCAAAGTGGATTGGGCAAAATGGAGGATGTCGGAATCTATTTGAAATGACGACAAGATAATGTGACAAATAGCTTGGGACAGCTCATGGATTGACTCGAAGCTGGCAGGCATTGGATTACTCCCGGCAAAAGCAAAAGATTATGCGCAAAGCGACAATTTCCCCTCTCGTATCAGTGATCATCCCCACCTACAACCGGGCCCATCTATTGCGGCGGGCTGTAGATTCTGTCCTTGCCCAGACCTATTCCAATCTGGAGCTCATCGTGGTCAATGATGGATCAGATGATGCAACCTCCCAGGTGCTCAACGGCATTCGTGATCCCCGGCTCAAGGTCGTTTGGCAGGCCCATCTCGGTGTTGCTGTAGCCCGCAATACCGGCATCAGTGTGTCGTCGGGATCATACATCGCTTTTTTGGATTCAGACGATACCTGGAAGGAAGAAAAGCTGGCCATCCAGTTGGCCTTTACCTGCAGCGGAGGATGGGAAATAAGCCAGACCGAAGAAATATGGATCAGAAAGGGCCGGCGGGTCAATCCAGGCTTGCGTCATCTAAAGCCCAGCGGATGGATCTTTGATCCGTCATTGGAATTGTGTCTGGTCAGTCCTTCCTGTGTTATCATGAGCAGAAAGTGCTGGGATGATATCGGCCCGTTTGATTCCCGGCTCTTGGCTTGTGAGGATTACGACTTGTGGCTGCGTTGTGCTATTCGTTATCCTGTCGGCCTTGTTCCTTTGCCTCTGGCCACCAGATATGCCGGGCATGCCGACCAGCTGTCGGCCAAAACCATCGGCCTGGATCTGTACAGGATTACAAGCCTCTGTTCGCTTTTATTCACTGATCAGCTCCGTCCTGGCCAGCGTCGACTGGTTGAATATCATTTGAGAATCAAGGGCAAACGCTATGTTCAAGGGTGTTTGAAACGGGGCAGAGAAGAGGAGGCCAAACGGGTTTTGGCCTTGGCGGCTGATGCAGGAGTTTGCTTGTTTAAGTAATGCTTTGCACTGTCTGGAAAACATGGGAATGTTCAGGACTCCACCTTGTGCATTGCTTCGGCCTTGATCTTGTTTAAAAGCTCAGAGAGCACGGGGTGAACATTTTCCCGGATGTCGCCGGCGACTATAATGAACAGTACATCCTGTCCGGGCTGAAATGTTCCTTCATTGGCATGGACCAGAATCCGAAAAATTCCCGGCCAGGCCTCGTATTCTTGGCGCAAGGCTTCTATTTTTTGTCTGTCCGGGGTGACCTGCAGGTGTTGAACTGTGTTTTTGCTTTCCCGAGCATGTCCCCGAACCACACCGTTGTGGATCAAGACCATTCCAACCTGATCAGCAAATCCTGGTTCCTGTTTGAGGTCAGCTAAGGCAGTGCTGAGGTCCACAACAATCCTCTCTTTATCTTGGTCTGTGGTGTTCCCAATAGTTTTGGTAAAGATTCAGACAAAGAAAGGGTGGCATTGCCACCCTTTCTTTGTCTGAATCGGGGTGATCTTTTAGACACAACCCGTGGGTTTGGGCAGCCCAGCCATTTTGCAGGCTCCCTTGCCCGGGCCGGAGGGAAAAAGCTCGTAGATTTTTTTCAGCTTGAACCCGGTCACTTTGGACAGGATACGAACCATGGGGGCGATACCGTTTTTCCTGTAGTAATCCTGCAAGAAATCGATTACTTTCCGGTGCTCATCAGTAAGCTCCTTGATTCCTTCAGATTCCTTGACATAGTCCACCCACTCCGGGCTCCAATCATCAAAGCTCTGCAAAAAGCCGTCTTCATCAATTTCAAATGTTTTACCTTGAAACTCGACAGTTGCCATGTGTCAACCTCCTTGACCGACAGTTAATTGAGAATTGTCTGGCATGATACCAGTAGCCAAAAACACGTCTGCATCGGACGTGTTTTTGAAACTTGCTGGAGAATGGGTAATGGAATTTCACCCCCCCGTCAAGAGGAGGATGATTCGGGTGCCAACGCATAAGGTATACTTTATAAAAGGTTGCCGCCCGGATTGTCAAGAGCGGGCGGAAGAGTTGAGCACAATACCTAAAGATGGATTCGTTAATTACTGGTCAGAAGATCTTCCAGTTCCGCCCGGGCCCGGTCAAGCCCGGGATCAAGTTCGAGCCCGGCCTGAAGATGAATAATAGCCTGTTGATGTTTACCCACCCGTTTGTAACTGAGCCCCAGGTTGACCAAGTCCATGGCTGATCCGGGATCGATGTTGAGGGCAAAGTGGAAATCCTGGATCGCTTGTTCATATCTTCGCCCTTTAAAGTGGCTCACCCCCCGCAGGTTGTAAAAGGCATGCACATCTGGAGCTAAATCCACGGCTCGGTCCAACAGCGGCGTAGCCCGGCCCCACTTTTCTTCCTGACTCAGGCAATAGGCTTGATAAAATACGGCAAAAGCCGTGTCCTGATCTGTGGGCTGGAGAGGTTCGGCCTTGGCGAAGGCAGCCCGAGCCTGATCATACCGTCCTGTGCGCATAGCTAAGATACCCTGAAAAAACGGCAGGAAATGAGCTTGGGGATAGAAATGTTCCAGGACCTGCAAACCGTGTCTGGCGACATCCTCGGGCTGCTGTTCAGCCAGAATTCGGCCGACAAAGAGTCCAAGGCTTTGATGAGAACTACGTTCGCGGAAGTCAAATCCAGGGACAATGGAATAATGCGCAGGGATCTGAAGACCTGGATCAGTGGTGCGTACGGCATAGGCCGAATGTCCATGCCCGGCCAGGACATGAAGTAATCTGGAGAGCTCAATTTGCATATCCGGATCACTGATGTCCGGCAACGCGGATAGAGAAACGGTGTTGCCCTGCCAGAGCCATTCACACTGTTCGATACGGGTGAATTTCGACAGGCCGGATGCTTCGTATCTGCTTTCGGTTTCAAAATCACCAGCTAATTGGGCAACTTCGGTTAAGGCTCTCATGGCAGCCTTTTCCGGGGAAGTAGCTGTCCCGGCAGTAAAAACGATTTCACTGGACTTGGGGAATGTCGCCGGATCATAGGCCAGGGCTCCAACGGTGGGCACACCGTATTCCAGGCTGAAGTCCTTGAGCCAGACAGAAATGTTGTTTTGAACAAAGGCGGTCAAGAGCTCCTGAAGGATAGGATCGGCAATGGAATCAGGGTCTATGCTCGGCAGCACCGGTTGCTGAACGTCAATGCGGGCACAGACATGGCGCTCTATCAATTCGCAAAGGCCTTGGAGCACAGACTCGACTTCCGTATTGCCGGCTGAGGACCCATTGAATTCATTCAGGGTCTGAAACCAGTCCAAAGGAAGGATGCTACTGTCTGCTGTATGCAGATCAAAGGCCGCGCAAAAAGACCAGGGAACACAATCCAGGATCTGGACAGCCTCTTGTTCAGGACGTTCTTCGTGCACAGAAAGGAGCAGGTCTTTGATTGGAATCAGGGAATGCTGAAATGTCCTTTGGGCTTGAGACCAGGTCAACAGGGCTCCTTCCGTCTTTTTTCGGGTCAAAAAGGAGAAGAGGCTGTACCGCTCAATGAATTCCATCAAAGCAGAAGCTTCGGCCTGGGCAGCAGAGGCGCCCTTGCCCATCTGTTTGCGGGTGGGCATGACCTCTCGGGCACCGGGACCACAGATGGACATATACACAGGAATACCCAACCGTCCGGTATCCACCCTCCTGGTACTCTCCAGCAGCTGCCTATTTTGGGTTACAAGGGATTGGATCCGGCTGACTGTTTCTTCCGGAGGCACTGCCTTGTCAAGGTCCCGGGTATATCTTTTGATGCAGGGATGAAGATCAAACATGGAGTGGAAAAAACGCTATTTTGGGGTCAGACGCAGGATCTGGCACAAATGCCTTTCGGGTTTTCCGGATTGGGGGGATTTTTCTTTGTACCCGACTGTTTTTTGTTCAAGGTTAAATGTGTGACCAACAATATCAAAGAACCCTTTTGCTTGGAAAATATGGCTCTTGGCCAGAAGGGCTTCTCCGGTCTGACTCAAGTGCTGGTCTAAAAAATGGACCAGTGGCCCATAGGCCGTCTCTCTGTACAAAAGTTCTGAACCGATGATCCGTTCAAAGGCTTGGTGCATATAATCTGTGGTGAAATCGACTGCCGCCAGTTGGACCCGATCCTCCAATTTGTTTTTCAGAACATTGATCCGGGCGAAAAGCAGGGCATCTGGGTGAATGTCGGTCAAGGTCACCTGGGCCCCAAAGCTGGCGGCAACGAGTCCGCAGACCCCGACCCCGGCACCAAGTTCTAAAACGTGATATCCCTGAACCGGATACGAGGAGGTCAGCATATAGCTCAGCAGCAGTGAGGTAGGCCAAATTTTGGCCCAAAAAGGCAAATCCAGGTTTTTGTCTGTTCCTGCTGATGCGGCCAGGTTTTCTATGTAGGCCTCCATGTCTTTGATCTGGAGGATCTGCAGTTGCAGTTCACCAATGCTGATGGTTTCAAATTCCACAGGATATTTGGAACTGGCCTTGGTCATCAACTCTTTCAGTCCGGCAGCAGGGGAATACGGGAGGAGGGTATTGTCTTTGGTCATGGATAAAAAAAGCCAAACTGAGTTTGGTTTGAGATACAGATTTGGAGCGGGAAACGGGATTTGAACCCGCGACTTCAACCTTGGCAAGGTTGCACTC
>CAYZLB010000013.1:0-33727 GCA_964479235.1 uncultured Desulfohalobiaceae bacterium | reverse complement strand
TTCCAAAACAGGCACCTGTTAACTTCAAACCAGGCCAGCCCGCTGGGAACGGACATTCCCGTGCATGGACTCATCATCCCGGCCAAAACAAAGGTATCCATGCTGGCATGCAAGTCCACAGGATTATCCATTTCCTGCAAGACCTGATGGAGCAAGCCGGCTTCAAACTTGAACGACCGGACCTGTTTTTTGGCTTGGGCAAAAAAGTCAGCCATGGATCCAGTATCAGAACCTGAGCAGGTAGACAGGACATCACGAACCGCCTGATCAGGATCCAGTTTTCCTGTTTCCTGGGCCGTGGACAATAAGATTCTGACCACCCGGGGGATGAAGTAGCTTTCATCCGCTGTAAGACGCAAACCGCACGAATCCCAGCCCTGGCTCGGTCTTTTCTGGACCGGGACCAGGGCCCGCTCTTCAAAGGCAGTCAGCAGGGCTTCATTTTTGTCCTCTACAGGCAGATCAATATCTGCATATAAGGTATATTCCTTTTCCAGACACTGATCGATCACAGCGGCCAGATCAGATGCTTCGGATCCAAACTGGTCTGTCAGACTTTGTTCTAATCGGGTAATTCTTATGTTCATAGGGACACCAGTAGACAAAATTGATTATTATTGTCAAACTCGAAACTCCAATGACCACTATTTTCATCACCCCAACAACAGGAGTCAAGTATGGCCGCACCTGAAGAGATGTACAGATGTCAGACAGTCAACTGCGGATATATTTACGACCCAGACCGGGGCGACCGAAAGGGCAAAATCCCCAAAGGCACCCGGTTTCAAGACTTGCCGGACACATGGCGCTGCCCGGTCTGCGGGGCAACAACCAAAATGTTCGAGTGCATGGCCTCCAAATGAACAGGCCCTGCATTTGTGCGATCAGACCAGCCCATACGACTTAACCGTGGCGGTTTCTGCCCGCGACCGCAAGGCTATTGCCCTGGCCTCCGACATTCTGCGCCATGCAGCCGGCAACTTCTACACCAACGACAAGCCCCGGGATTATCGCTATCCATTTCTGGATGAAGAATAAAAACACAGGGGGGGGCCTGAGGCCCCCCCCCTGTGTTTTTATTCTCGCTGGTCGATTGGAATGTATTCATGCTCGGTTTCTCCCACATAAATCTGTCTGGGCCGGTTCAGTTTCCAGTTTGGATCGTTGATACTCTCCAGCCACTGGGCGATCCATCCGGGCAGCCGTCCAATGGCAAACATCACCGTGAACATATTCTTAGGTATGCCGATGGCGCGAAGGACAATGCCGGAGTAAAAATCCACATTGGGATAGAGCTGCCGTTGCCGAAAGTAATCGTCCTCCAGAGCCACCCGCTCCAGCTCTTGAGCAATGTCTAACAACGGGTCACTGATATTTAAGGCTCCAAGCAAACGATGACATACCTTTTGCATAATTTTGGCTCGAGGATCCAGGGTCTTGTACACACGATGTCCAAAACCCATCAGCCGAAAAGGATCGCTTTTGTCCTTGGCCCGTTGGATAAAATGTTTGTAGCCCATGCCGCTCTCCCGGATTTCCTCCAGCATCTCCACCACCGCCTGGTTGGCCCCTCCGTGCAGAGGACCCCATAAGGCGGCAATGCCGGAAGAAATGGCTGCATACAGATTGACCCGGGCACTGCCCACCAAACGCACCGAGGAGGTGGAGCAGTTCTGTTCGTGATCCGCATGCAAAATCCAGAAAACCCGCAAGGCATTGACCACTTCCGGATCGATCCAATAGGGCTTGACCGGCGAATCGAACATCATGTTCAGAAAATTTGCGGAATAGGCAAGATCCGGACGGGGATACACAACAGTATGCCCCCTTGATATCTTGTGGGACATAGCGGCCATGGTCCTGATCTTGGACAGCAGCCTGGTCACAGTCATCTGGATCTCTTCATTGGTGTCATTGAGTTCCGGATAAAAGCTGCGCATGGCATTGACCATTGCCGAGAGGATACCCATGGGATGAGAGCCGCGGGGAAAATTCTGATAAAATACCTTCATATCCTCATGGACCAGGGAGTGGTCATTGAGCATGACTGAAAACCGGGTCAACTCGGTGCGTGACGGAAGACGTCCATAAATCAAGAGAAAGGCGGTTTCCTTGAATGTAGCCTGATCAGCCAAATCCTGCACAGGAATTCCCCTATAGCGCAAAATACCTTCTTCACCATTCATATAGGTGATGGCACTGATGCAGCTGCCGGTATTTCCATACCCAGGATCCATGGTTATCAGTCCGGTTTCTTGGCGTAACTGCGAAATATCTATAGCTTTCTCCCCTTCTGTGCCCACCAGAACAGGGAGCTCAAAGACCTGCCCCTGATACTCCAACTTGACTGTATCTGAATCCAGATTTGCGGCTGCGGGTCCGTGCACTTCATTGAAAATCATAAAAACACCTATAGACAGTTAAATCTCTCCAAACGATAGGAAATAGACGGTTCGGCTTGTTCAGTCAATCCATAGAGACAACTCATGTGCCCAACGTATGCATAATCTTGCTGCGCAAATTCCTGATCTCTTGGGTGCGAGGCATTGAATCGAGCAAGTGCTCAACTGCGCCTTGCTGACCCATAATGTGCACCTCTTATCGAATGCCTCCAATACCCAGCCGCTCCAAGACATCCTGTACCAATTCATGCACCGGCCTATCAGCAGAGAGTAAGTAATGCAAGGTCTGGAAATACAATGGCTCCCGCTCTGCCAGGGTGGCCGCGATTTCCTGATTCGCGTCCTGCTCAGTTAATGGAGGCCGCCAGCTTTCATCGTCTTGATCAGCCAACCGTTCTTGAAGCACTCTGACATTAGCCAAGAGATAAAAGACGTGTCCTGTTGAACGGAGCAACTCTCGATTGTCTTCCCTGAGAACTATCCCGCCCCCGGTTGCTACCGACTGTCCAGACCGAGCGCAGACCGAGGCCAGAGCTTGATGTTCCAGATGGCGAAATGTCTCCCATCCGTAATCCCGGACGATCTGGGCAATGCTTTTTTCGGTCCTTTGCTGAATCAAATCATCGGTGTCGGCAAAGACAAGGCCGGCATAATCTGCCACTGCCCGGGCAAGAGTCGATTTGCCGCATCCCCGGAGACCGACAAAAAAAAGATTCGTAGCCTGCAGGTCAATAGGCGGTCTGTGCCTCCCCTGGCCTTGGACATAGGTTGTGGACGCATCTGGTTCATGCACAACATATTTACGTTGAATAAATTCTACCACTGTGGTCCTCCCCAGGCAGGATGTGCTCTTTCAAAGATTGAAAGTCGACTTTTTGTCCGCTGATCAAAAAAGTATCATTTCTGCTGGACAAAAGTATGCAGAATTTCATCACAACTCTCAAGGGAATAAAAAAAAGACGATACCCTCAGGGTATCGTCTTTTTTTATGGGCAATGCAGGATTCGAACCTGCGGCCTCCAGCTCCGGAGGCTGGCGCTCTATCCGACTGAGCTAATTGCCCGAAAGAAGATATTTTTATCCCAAGGTTGGCCTTTTGTCAACTCTTCCACACACGGAAGCCAGGGCAATCTAGGGGAAGGCTGTCTCCTTATGAGCATACAAAAAGAAATTGGATTCCCGTCTTCGCCGGGAATGACTGAAGTTAGGATACGCAAGTTATGTACACTAGATTGCCCGGAACGTATGATAACGATACGTTCAAGCATTGTGGCCGGGCAATGACGGACAAAGACCTCCCTTGAATTCCTTCTTGCTCATCCGCCTTGTTTTCACTATCTTGTATCTCCAAGCCAACGTCTTGAAAAACTAAAAAACAGTACCTGGACTTTGCATGCCGTCACATCCTCAATCTTCCGGTCCGCAGCGGGTTATCCTGGCCATGACCGGTGCCAGTGGGGCAGCCTATGCATTGGGGCTCCTCCAGGCCCTGATCCAGAGTACACATATTCAGACCCATCTGATCATTTCAAATACCGCGGCCTCCATCCTGGAACTGGAAGCCGGCATTTTACCTGCACAACTTTCCATGAGCCGGGTAATAATCCACGACTATGACAACACCGCAGCCCCTCCAGCCAGCGGCTCGTGGATCCATCATGGGATGATCATCTGTCCCTGCTCTATGGCCAGTTTAGCCAACATCAGACACGGCACAGGTCATCATCTCATTCATCGGGCTGCTGACGTAACCCTCAAAGAAAAACGCCCTCTCATCCTGGTCCCTCGAGAGACTCCCCTGAACATAATTCAACTGGAGAACATGCTTGGCTTGGCCCGGGCCGGGGCCCAAATTGTTCCCGCCTGCCCAGGCTTTTATCACCGACCAAAAACCATTCAGGATTTGATCAATCAATTGGTTGGGCGTATACTCGATCAACTGGGGATTGAACATCAACTCACCCCCCGCTGGGGGATGGAGAATGACCTGGGTTAAAATAAAAAAGGCAACAAGCGAAAGGAGGCGATGTGCATGACTTCAAACACCTTGACCTGGCATGGTCATTCCAACTTTCAACTCACCACCCCTGAATGCACGGTTCTCATAGATCCCTGGTTCGAAGGCAACCCTTCGGCCTGTGTGGGTTCAGATACTTGCGGTCAGGTGGACCTTGTTTTGGTAACCCACGACCACGACGACCACTTGGGACAAGCGGTTGAAATCTGCAAGGCCACAGGAGCCAGCGCTGGAGCGGTTGTCGAGACCGCGGGCAAGCTGATACAAAGTGGCGTACCGGAGGATCAGATCGTCAACGGCATCGGCTTTAATATCGGTGGCACTGTGGCCTTGAAAGGACTGAAGGTTACCATGGTCCAGGCCTTTCATTCCTCGGCCACAGGTTGTCCCGTAGGATACATCCTGACCCTTCCAGACGGCTACTGTATTTATCACGCCGGAGATACCGGCATCTTTTCCAGTATGGAACTCTTTGCCCGTTTGTTTTCTATCGACCTGGCCCTGCTGCCCATTGGCGGCGTGTTCACCATGGACCCACAGCAGGGGGCCTTGGCCTGCAATTTGCTGCAATGCAAAAACGTTCTGCCCATGCACTGGGGTTCCTTTCCAGTCCTGGAACAAAACACTGCCCACTTTGCCAGGGAACTCAAAGAGCAAGGCGCTTCTGCCCGGCTGATCAATCTGGAGCCCGGTCAAAGTCTGGAATTGCCGGTATGAATACAGACAGACGATTCGACTCGTTTTTCCAGGGTCCGGCCCTGGACTTTCTCTTGCAGGGTATCGACATGGCCCTGGAAGAGGACGGTCCTGATTTGACCTCTCAGGCTGTCTTTGCCCCGGAGGAGGCCCTTCAGGCAACAGTTGTGGCCAAGGCCCAAGGGATCATTGCCGGCCTGCCCCTGATCGCTTTTGTCCTGGAAGGGGCGGGCCCATCCGGACACGAAGCCAGGACGCAACTTCTGGTGGCTGAAGGATCCCGTGTTGCGTCCGGGCAGGAGATATGCCATGTCCAGGGACCGGCCAGACTCCTGCTCAAGGCCGAGCGGGTAATTCTCAACTACCTGACCCACCTCTCAGGGATCGCCACCATGACCAGCTCCTTTGTTCAGGCCCTGGGTCAAAGCCGAACCCAGCTCCTGGATACCCGCAAGACCCTCCCGGGATTGCGTTATCCTGAGAAGTACGCTGTCCTCCTCGGCGGGGGGCGAAATCATCGCTTGAATCTGGGCGATATGCTCATGCTCAAAGACAATCATATCGATCAGGCTGGTTCCGTCACTCAAGCAGTACAAAAGCTCCGGGACAGGTACCAACCCTGTCCGCCCATAGAGGTCGAATGCCGAACCCAAAAACATGTCCAGGAAGCAGTGGATGCACAAGTCGAGCGGATTATGCTGGACAATATGGATTCAAAGGAAATTGCCGCATGTCTGACAATGATTCCGCAAAATATTGAATCCGAGATCAGCGGCGGCGTCACCATGGAAAACATCTCCCAACTCGGTTCTCTGGGCGCTGATTTTATTTCAGTGGGCTGTCTGACCAACTCCGCACCGGTTTTGGATCTGAGCATGAAACTTCGCACAAAGTAATCACCTGCAAAAGAAGACCATATTTCTATGTTTGACACAGCGCCCCGTCACGCGGCATCGGTTTTGATTATCGGCTCCGGCATTGCCGGATGCACCACTGCCCTGGAACTGGCCCGGGCTGGACAGGAAGTCACCCTGGTCTCTTCCGGACCGGAACTGACCAGCGGAAATTCGGTTCTGGCCCAAGGGGGCATAGTTTATCGAGGGATAGACGACTCCCCGGAAAAACTGAAAAAAGACATTTTGACCGCAGGATGGAATATCAACTACCGCCGGGCTGTGCAGTTTCTGGCCCGACAAGGCCCGGATACTGTTCGCGAACTTTTGCTCAATACCTTGGACATCCCCTTTGAACGAGACGAGCAAAAAACATGTAAACTGACCAGGGAAGGTGGACACAGTCTGCATCGAATTCTTTATTGCGCCGATTATACCGGCAAGGCCATCATGCAGGGCCTGCACCGGGCTGTTGCCCTTGAGCCTAAGATCGATGTCCTGACCAATCGCATGGCCATCGACCTTTTGACCACTGACCATCACTCCACAAAACTGGAATTTCACTATCAACTGGCCAATCAGTGCGTGGGCGCATATTTTTATAATCTGCGCACGTGCCAGGTGGAAACCTTAATGGCCGATATCACGGTGTTAGCTACCGGCGGAGTAGGCCAGGTCTACCTGCACACCACAAACGCCAAGACATCCATCGGCTCCGGGCTGAGCATGGGCTATCGCAGCGGGGTCAAGACCATGAACTGCGAATATATCCAGTTTCATCCCACAGCCCTGTTTCAGCGAGGAGGCCAGCAGTTCTTGATTTCTGAAGCAGTCCGGGGAGAAGGGGCCCGTTTTATCCGCATGGACGGCACCCCGTTTATGAAAGAATACGATCCCCGGGGAGATTTGGCCCCCAGGGATGTGGTTACACGGGCCATTGTCCAGGAAATGCTCAAAACCGGTGACGATTTCGTCTACCTGGACGCGGCCAATTTTGTGTCCGGTGACATTGCCGCCCGGTTTCCCACTATCTACCAAAAATGCCTGGAAATCGGGGTGGACATGGGCAAGGATCCCATCCCTGTGGTCCCAGCAGCCCATTTCTTTTGTGGCGGCCTGCTGGTGGATCAAGAAGGCCGGACCACCTTGAACCGCCTTTACGCAGTGGGCGAATGCAGCTGTACCGGTGTGCATGGAGCAAACAGGCTGGCCAGCACATCGCTGCTGGAAGGACTGCTCTGGGGTCGAAGTGCGGCCAATTCGATAGCTTCGCGCATGAAGCGCAAAAACATGCTGAGCCAAAAACTCATGCATTCCATCCCGGATTGGTCCAACCCCGGCACGGACGACAATGAAGACCCGGCCTTGATTGCTCAAGACTGGGCCCAAATCAAAAACACCATGTGGAACTATGTGGGTATTGTCCGCACCACCTCCCGGCTCAAACGCGCCCACCAGGATTTGCAGGATTTAAGTCTCCGCCTGCATGAGTTCTACAAAAATACCCCCATCAGCAAGTCCTTGCTTGAGCTCTTTCACGGCTGCCAGGCCTCGGTGGTCATCACCAGGGCGGCCTTGAAAAACACCCGCAGTCAAGGGTGCCACTACCGGGTGGAGAGATGATCAGGCCGAAACCTTCTGCACCAGGTCCACGGCCCTGGAGATGCTCTTGCGGATGCTTTTCAGGCCCTCACTATCGGCTTGGGTTCCTTCATGTCCTTTATCCTGGGACCAGACTGTCCCTCCCAGGTTGGAGCCGAACACCCCCCCGCTGATGGGAATCATTTCATTGATCAGACAAAAATCGATCATGGTATGCAGGACCTGTTCCTGTCCACCATTCCTGTCTCCCCCAACAGCTATGCCCAGCCCGAGCTTGTTTCGCAGTATGTGCCGGTCTTTGGCCAACAGGGCCCTGGTCCGGTCCAAAACAGCCTTGAGCTGGGCACTGATATGTCCGTGATAGACCGGACTGCCCAAGACCCAGATATCGGCCTGCTCCATCAAGGGATACAGCTCCTGCACTGCGTCCTGATGTATGCAGCCCTGTTTCTTTTTCACACACACGTCGCAGTGGATGCAAAAATTGACAGTCTTGCCCCGCACGGAAAAAAAATCAGTCAGCGCGCCATATTCATCAGCAAAGTGCTCCAAAGCCCACTCCACGGCCCTGTGCGTGGCCTTTTTGCGTGGACTTCCACAAATTCCCAAAACTTTCATCTTTTCATTCATGCCTATTTGTCCTACTGACCTACATGCAAATGGACTATTCACAGGCCACCGACCTCTGTATCACCCGCATTTGGTATACCCGCAGGCCTGGCAGATAAAACATCCTTCCTGAAACATAAGTTCCTGCCCGCATTCCGGGCACCCAGGTTTGATCAGACTGTGAGCACCATCCCCCGGAAATTTGGAATCCTTCAAGTACCGATTTTCCAAGACCCAGGCCACTGCATCCGGAATGGACAGTAAAAGGCCTTTTTTTTGGAACACAGGATGCTCGCCGCCGATACCCTTGAGTTGCCCCACCACGTCCCGGACATGCACTCCAGAGCGCAAAGCCAGGGAAACCAGACGTCCGATAGCCTCGGCCTTGGCCGTTATGGACCGGCCGGAACGGCCGATTGTGGCAAAGACCTCAAAAGGCTTCCCTTCCACTTCATTGACCGTAAGATACAGATCCCCCAAACCAGTCTGTACCTTTTGGGTGAATCCATAGACTACATCCGGACGCTCCCGCACTGGAACACCGTTGGCATGTGTTTCTTTTTGGGAGCTATTCCCGGTGTGTAAAACCTGCTCCGCCTTACACCCGTCCCGGTATACCGTCACACCCTTGCAGCCCAGTTCGTAAGCGGCCCAGTATATGGCTGAAATATCGTCCTCAGTGGCCGCATTCGGCAGGTTTACAGTCTTGGAGACCGCATTGTCCGTAAATTTCTGGAAAGCGGCCTGCATACGCAAATGCCAGATGGACTCGAAATCCATGGCTGTGACAAAGACCTCCCTCAGTTCCTGAGGCAAATAGTCCATGTCCCGAATAGTCCCTTTTTCCGCCACCTGGCGCATTAAGCTTTGACTGTAGGCATCTGTCTGGCGCACGGCCTGCTCAAAGTGCTTGTTGACTTCCAGCAAGGTCTCTCCGTCCATGACATGCCGTGAAAAGCTCAAGGCAAACAACGGCTCAATGCCTGAGGAGCAGCCGGCCAGGATGGACAGGGTCCCGGTGGGGGCAATGGTTGTAGTGGTGGCATTACGGTATGGTCCAAGATTTTTTTGGGCGAACACAGAATCTGGATAAGCCGGAAACGGTCCCCGCTCCTGGGCCAGGATTTTTGAAGCAGACCGGGATTCCTGATGCAGAAAGTCCATGAGTTTTTCCCCCAGGCTCAAAGCCCGGCGGCTGTTGTATGGAATACGCAGCTGATACAAGAGATCGGCCCAACCCATAATTCCCAGGCCGATCTTTCTATTGGTGTGCACCATCTCCGTAATCTGCGGCAGAGGGTAACGGGAAGCGTCGATCACATTGTCCAGGAACCGGACGCTCAGATGGATGGTTTCCTTGAGTCCGGACCAGTCCACTCCGTCCTCGCCTTCCGGTGAATAAAAGGCATCCAGATTCATCGAACCGAGATTGCAGGCCTCAAAAGGAAGAAGCGGCTGTTCACCGCAGTTGTGCACCACCAGCCCATTGGCATCAAATGCATGACTCTCTGGAACCTGAACATCAAAGACATCTTCCCATCCACAATCCTCCAAAGCGACAAAGGTACAGGTAAAACGTTCCCGGTTCAGCCGTCGTTTGTAATTGGAAATGGCGGCTTGTAATTTCCTGGCCTTTTCCACATCGTGAAAACCGATGTGTTTTGCATAACGAAGCACATTATCGCAGGTTACGATCAGCTCATGCTGACTCTTGCACATATATGCCTTCAGACTGCCATGGCCGTCCGGCATTTCCCGTGGGCCGGCTGCACGCCGATCAGAGCATATGCAGGACACAATGCCCAGCCTGAGAAGCATGCGCTGCACAGCCTGCAAGGTCGCAAGGTTGCTCTGAGCCAGGCGAACGCTCACCCCCTTGCTCTGATCCCCTTGCACTGAGCCGTCGGCATCAAAAAGGCCACGCAAAAATCCAATATAAAAAGCAGAGGAAGTCTTTTCCACAGCCGGGGTTATCTGCTTGTGTCCGGGCCGCATACCCAATCCGTATGCAAGTTGCTTCAAAAAGCCCAGACTCAGCCGATATTCATTCCGTCCAGTTACCTTTTGCCATCCCTGAAAATCGGATCTGTGAGGCAACTCCTGGGCATACTCCAGGGCCGCCTGCATAATGCCCCTGTCGCCCCCTTGACCTTTGGACTGTCCATTGACAGCTTCTTCCTCAGACCAAAACGAAAGCACTGCCTTATCCTGCTTGAGGGTTCCATCACCCAACAACAAGCCGATCAAATACCCCTCACCATGCCCAAGAGGTCCAGGCCATGCCGTCATCTCCCGATGATTGTTGAGCAAAATTTTATCCCCAAAAACAAGCTGATCCGCCTGCACCCATTCGGTTCGCAGCACATATCGGGTCATGCTGGCCGCCATCAGAACTTTGTGCTCCGGGGTCAAGCGCAATGTATAGCCTTCAGCTGTCTGCAGTCTGGCAATCCTCTGCCGGCCAGTATGGAAGAAGCCCTGGTCAGTTGACACATGCTCGCAGCCGTTGACCTGCAACTGCACCGGACTCCCCAGCAGGTCGTGGATCTGCCTGGGCCCCTGACTGGTCTGGACATACGTATCAGCTGTAAGACACGGATTGGTAGCCTCAATCTCCCCCAAATGGGGCGTTGGATTGTCCCGGTTAATCCGATCCAGAAATATGATTCCCGGATCACCGCTCTCCCAAGCCTTTTGGACCAGGAGATGGTACACCTCCCTGGCCCGCAAACGTTCTTTTTCTTCCCCGGTATGCGGGGCGATAAGGGGGTACTTCTCGTCTTTGTCCACGGCCTGCATAAAGACTTCGGTCAAGGCGACAGAAAGATTGAAGTTATTCAACTGCCCTTCCCGCTCTTTGGCCTTGATAAAATCTAAAATATCCGGGTGATCCACGCGCAGGATGCCCATGTTTGCGCCCCGCCTGGTCCCTCCCTGTTTGACCTGCTCTGTGGCCGTATTAAATATTTTTAAGAATGAAATAGGCCCAGAGGCAATTCCCCCAGTGGATCCAACCCGGCTCTTCTGAGGCCGGAGCCTGGAAAAAGAAAATCCTGTTCCTCCTCCAGACTTATGAATCAAGGCAGCATATTTTATGGCATCAAAGATCCCGTCCATAGAGTCTTCTACCGGCAAGACAAAGCAGGCTGCCAACTGTCCCAGCTCCGTACCTGCATTCATCAAAGTCGGTGAATTGGGCAGGAAACGAAACGTGGTCATCACATCGTAAAAACGCCGGGCCAAATCGGACACGGCATACGGAGATTGGTCATACTTCTTTTCTTCCTGGGCAATGCTTTCCGCTACCCGCCAAAACATTTCCGGAATTGTTTCCGTAGGTTCTCCGTCTGGTCCTTTGCGCAAATATCTTTTTTTCAGGACTAATTCGGCGTTTGGATTCAGTTCAATCTCTGCCAATTGCTCGCACTCCTTCCTTGTTTCAAGGCCAAAAGTATCTTGGGATACCAAAACCAAAGCGGGCCTGGCCCGCAAACGCATTCAAAAATACCACCGCTCATTCTCTGCATCGTGCCATTCAAACTGTGTTGTTTCTTGAGAATATTGAACATATTCAACATAGGGAACCGGAGATTTGACCAGGGATGGGGGAAAACTTTGGTATAGATCCGTCAGATAAGGGTGTTCTCAGTCCGTCCCAAATATCCGGCTAAGGCCCGATTCACTGAAGTCAAGGATCCTTCCCGATCGAGCACAAACACATACCCTTCAATGGACTGGACAAGGGTACGGAATTTTTCTTCTGAATCCCGCAGATCCTTATTCAAGTACTGCACTGGAATGGTCGTAGTTCTGGGCAAAAAAAGCTCCAGCACCGGCAAATATATTGACTGTGGAGAGGATATATGCAGCAGTTTCCCGGCGAAGCTGATCAGGAAGGCTGTTGAAGTACTCTTGCATCTCACTGTTTGATTCACAGGCCGTAAGCTGTTCCCACACCTGGTCCGGCCCATGGTCATCTGCTTTTGTCGCAGAAGCTTGCTCCTCTTCCGGAAGTGCAGCCCATAGCTCCCGGGCTTCGGTCTTGATCAGGGCCAACTTGTGCATCAAGGCATCCACCCTTGCTTCAAAATCAGACAACGGCAGTTCATCAATGATCGCCAGGCGATCGCGATCAGTTACATAATGCAGGGCACAGTGAAAATCCTGCTTCGTTCTCTGCTCCGGTTCTGGAGCAAAAAACAACTCCCATTGTATTGCAGACATATTTTTCCTCCTTACAACAAGTCCTTGCCATCTGGATTCGCACATGGCTTATGTTGGCTGAGGCTAAACAATCCCTCTACTGCAAACTCCAAGGGATAATTGGGGATTTTGTGCAGATGGATACGGCCAAAACGTTCGTCTTCAGCCACTGAGGAAAGAGGCGTCAACCCAATGGGAATGGGCAAGGGAAGCAGATTCGCCTTGACCGCACTGAGCCTGTCTGCATACCGTTCCTGCAGATAGCTGAGCAGGGCCTTTTTTTCAGTTTGGCTGAAGGTTTCCAAAAAGACCTTTCGGCTTCCTTCTGGATCAATGGGCTGATCTTTGTGCAATGGCTGGCCAAGCAACTTTTCCCAGTCATATTGACTTTCTTCTTCGCCTTCCCAGTGGGAACGAAAAAGATGGACCTCTACGTCTTTATGGCCTCGAAACTGGCTAATGACCATACTCAGCACATAGCCCCTGCCTTGAACTGCTTCCTGCTCTTGGGTCAGATCATGTATCTGCATACGAACCTCCTAAAAATATCCCAGGCTGTGCAAAAGCTGAAGACTGTCTTCTTTGGCTTGATTCCGGCCGGACCGTTCTTCATGGATGGTCAAGCCGGTACACGGATGACAGCCCAAAGATCGGTATCCTTGATCATACAATGGGCAATAGGGCAAATCATGCTCTAATATAAAGGACCATATATCTATTTCAGTCCAGTGCAGGAGCGGATTGATCATGGTGTAGTCTGGATTATGCCGCTCTTCAATCCATGAGCGCGAGCTGCGCTTTGGATGTTCATCTGCCCTGACCCCGCTGATCAACACAGCTATATTCATTGTCCTCAGTGCATTGTGCAAAGGAGTAACTTTGAGGTCTGTGCAGCACTGCACAGGGTCCTGGGCAATGGGATACGTGCTCAGGTCCACATCCGGCCGAATGACTTTCAGGTCAATACCCCATTTTTTTGCCTGCTGATCTCGAAAAAAAAGGACCTCTGGAAATTTTACTCCCGTATCCAGGTTCAAGGCAAGTACAGGCCCAGAGTGCAGTCCTTGCAGTTGCAGATATTTTCGCCACAAAAACAGGGCAACTGTTGAATCCTTGCCTCCGGTCCAGGCTACGGCAATACTGGAAAGCCCGGCCATGGATAAGACCTGTTCGAAACAGTCTTGAGACAAACCCACTTTTTCTACCAGATCCATTTACCTCTCCCTCTTGTATGCAACATGTCGGCTTTGCCAAAAGCAAAGCTGACCCAAAACAAAGTCCAGAAGAAGTGATCCGCACTTCCACTGGACTCTGTCAGTAGAGTGTTTCCAAGTCAACGAATCTTACATATCCCGTTTCTTCAATGCGTAGAGGATGCAGACTGCCGATCCTCCCCAGGTCACAGCCAGACCGAATATCATCATGATGATAGCTCCACCGCTCATACTTCTCCTCCTTATCTTCTCTACCATGGTACTAGTGCCTTTCTCTCATCAATCATCTGTCGCAAGGGCTGGACGAAGAAGGAACGACAGATGAAGGTTGATTTTTCACTCGCTATTGTCAGCGCAGCTCCGCCCGCTTTGCATAACAAAACTCAAAATGATGATGCCCACGACCATCACCCAGCCAAAGATGAGCAGGGCACTGCCGGGATAACCGCCATAGGCTGAACGGATATCGCCTACCAAATTGGCGATGGCCATATATCCAAGGACAATAGGTGTGATCACTTTCAGACAGAAATTCCACCAGATTCCAATCCGAAAATCAGACAAGGAGTTGGCATGCTCCCGGATGATATCCAGCCTAAAGAACCAGGACAAAAGAATAACTTCCACCAAACCAGCAAAGACTATTCCGAAATTATTGATGAAATGATCGACAATATCCAGGACCAGGAGTCCGGCCTGGGTCATAAAGACCAGGCTGAACATAAATCCAACGACACAAAACAAGGTGGTGACCGGTTTGCGTCCCACACAGAATTTATCCATCAAGCCGGAACAGCACGCTTCGGTGATGGAGATCATGGAGGACAATCCGGCAAATACCAGGGCTAAAAAGAATAAAAACCCGAAAAAGCTTGCCCCGGGCAGCAAACTGATGGCCTTGGGAATAGTGATAAAGGCCAGTCCGACCCCTGCACCAGCCACATCCTGAATGCTCACCCCCTGCTGGGTAGCCATATAGCCCAGCACTGCAAAAATCATAATCCCGGCCAACATGCTGAACCCGCAATTGATAAACGCGGTCATCATGCCGTTATTGTTGATATCAGACTTTTCCGGCAGATAGCTGGAATATGTGATCATGATGGCGAAGCAAATACTTAAGGTAAAAAAGATCTGTCCATAGGCAGCAGTCCAGACCTTATAATCCAGTATGGCGCTGAAATCAGGACGGAACAGCCATTGCAGGCCTTCAGAGGCTCCTTCCAGGGTCACTGCCCGGCCAAGCATGATCAGCAGCAGGATGAAGAGCAGGGGCATGAAGATCTTGTTCGCAAACTCTATCCCCCGCTTGACCCCGCTGAACAAGACCAGCCAGGTAATAAACCAGATAACCACAGCAGCAACAAAGACAGGCCAGACTATGCTCCCCCATTCCATTGGGCTGGAAGATAACTGCAAAAATTCATTAAAGAAAAAGGCCTTGGTATCCTCACCCCATCCCAAACTGGTTGACAACAAGGTGTAGTTTAAGGCCCAGGCAATGACCACGACATAATAGATGGAAATGACGAAGGACACAAAGACCTGCCACCAGCCCAGCCATTCCCATTTCTTCTTGGCTTTGGCAAAAGACATGGGTGCCGATCCCTTGTACTTGTGCCCCAGCCCAAATTCCATAATGATGATGGGAATGCCTGCTGTGAGCAGAGCAAAAAAATAGGGGATGAGAAAAGCCCCTCCCCCATTGTCATAGGCCATGTACGGAAAACGCCAAATGTTGCCCAAGCCGATGGCCGATCCCACAGCAGCCATAATAAACCCGGCTCTTGTCCCCCATTGTTCTCGCTGTGCCATGAAAGCGCCTCCTTTGCTCCTCCCCAGCTGTTCGTTATTTGATCCCAATTGACCACATCAGCATATACAAAGGACTTAACCATTGGATCAATTCAGCTTGGGTAGCAGATCCTTTGTCAACAATCAAGGTTCGTTACATGGATACAGATACCAGGCAATCCGCAAATCAAAACTCATTCCCGCTGAGCAACGGCGAATTGCACATTGAACAGATCCAAGAGCTCTTCTGTCTTATTTCCGTTGAAAAGTTCAATAGCCCTGCCTACAGGCACTGGCGCACTCGGCCTGGCGTAAAGGTGAAAATTCGTCTGCTCCTCAATGAATTGCATCAGGGCCTGAAGGAACTTACGGCTGTTTCTCCCCTTTTCTGTCTGTAATATGCTTTGAAGCTCTCTCTTCCGTTGCCTGACATACTCGTGAACCGACAATCCTTGTTCTTTGGCCTGCCTGGCAACCATACGCTTGAAAAAAGAATCATCGGTATAGGTAAATTGCAGCTCCTTTAAGGCTACGGGTATTTTGTTCGGAAGCATGAGATACACAAAGGCGTATGTTCCAAGCTCCTTGAAATTGACATGCTCACATCGCAAGTCCAGCCGGACATGGAAACAATCATGTACATGCACTGTGCTTGGTCCCAGCAGAAACGATCCCTTCCCTCTGTCGTAAGCAAACCGGAGAGTGACATCCAAAACGAGATCCTGTTTATATCCCATGGCTTGCAGTTTTTCTCGCTGATCCGGAGGGAACATGGCCTGCGGAAAGCGCATATCGTGCAATGCTATACGTAACTCACTGGGAATCACGGCTTTCTGATCCAGGGCATAGTCTTTGAGGACCATTTTGCCAATGGTTACCGAATTTTGAACCACGACGGCATCTGTCAGGGTGATGCCTCGTATTGTCGGATCAAGGGTGAACAGGGGCATGGACACGCGATCATATTTTACATCCAGATAGTCATCGTATGAGGAAATGAACCTGTCCACCCTCTTCTCAGCCGCTTTGTTCGCCGCCACTTGTGCGATGAGAAAAATAAGGACCAGGCAAATCATGATCCAAACATACCGCTTTTTTATTGTCGTGGGAGATATCACCGTGACCTCTGTTTTCAATGATGTTTGCTTCTATTCTGGAATGTGGACGAGAATCATTTTGCCTCAGGCCTTAACCTCGGGCATGGCCTGTGTCAAATCCCAGTATTTCAAGAAACAAGGAAACCAAATCAGGATCAAACTGTGTTCCGGAACAACGGTGAATTTCCTCCAAGGCGGCCTGGATGCTTCTGGTCTGCCCAAAGGGCCGATCACTGGTCATCACGTCAAAGGCGTCGGCAATGGCCATAATCCTGCATTCCACACGAATTTTCCGGCCCTTGAGTCCCAGTGGGTAGCCCTGTCCATCCCAACGTTCATGGTGTGTTAGCATGAAATCGGTGTGCATACTGCACGGACGTCCAATTCCCTGGAACGAAGGGCCAGGAGGTCGTCCACGCCAGGATCGGTATCAATGATGACCGGCAGGGGTTTGGTGTTTTGAAAATCAGGCATTTTTGGTGATTGAAGGTTTTGCATTGTGAGGAAATTTACTGTATAGAGAATACATACAGTTTTGATGTGAGCAAGAGAGGGCTGCCGGGGCCTGCCCTGTTTCCAAGAGCCTGTAAACAGAGATCTATTGTATGCGAAAACTTGTCTATGTTCCAGTGGTGCACTCGGTTCAAGACCTGGGAGAACTTGGTCATGATGTGCGTGAAAGCACAGTGCACAGCCAGGGGGTGGAATCCTGGCATCGCAAGGAACGGGCCATTGCCAATTACTGGGACCGCATTGAAAAAAAGATTCATGAGCTTGGTCTGGAATGGAAAAAGGTCCGCATCTATCAGGATGGCCTCCCGGTCTGCGAGCATGAACAAGAGATTGTCCAAGACGTTGCGAAGAAAGGAAGTCGTAATCATGAGTTTCTTCTCCAACTCGTGGCCAAAGGGGCCACCCTCATGGGTACGGAGTCACCGGATCTTTTGCTTCAGGAATATTCCAATCTTCAGCAAGGCCTGCACCAATCCCGATCTGAAGAGCAGGCCAAGGAAAGTGCCGATATTTTGCGAGCACGTGACGTATTTATCGCTGAGCGAATCAATACCACCCTGGGCCTTGATGAAACAGGTCTTGTTTTTGTGGGTAAGCTTCACGATGTTCTACCCTATCTGGCCCAGGATATCAAAGTGCAACAAATAAATGGACGTGCATGAAGGGAAGAGGCAGTTTCAAGGGATGTCAGACGTCACGCCTAAAATTTTGATTGTCGACAACGAGCCGGATATTTGTTCCCTGCTCTCAACCATCATGGAGCAAGAGGGATATGATCCCGTTGTTGCCTATACTGGACAAGAAGCTTTACGTTCCCTGCGTTTTGAGTGTCCGGATGTCATGCTCCTGGATATGAAGCTCCCGGACATTGATGGACGGGAGCTGATGCGGGAGTGCAGGGCCATTGATCCTGTTTTACGCATTATCATGGTGACGGCCTATTCCACTATGGATTTGGTCATCGACTCGATCAAAGGTGGAGCCTATAGTTATTTAACCAAGCCGGTGAGCACCCGGGATTTGTTGCAAACAGTGAGAAATGCCCTGATGGAACGTCGCAGTGCTCTGTCCAAAAAGCAAGAAGGGACAAGAGAGCAAGAGACAATAGATTTAAATAAATTGATGGGCCCGAGCCCAGCTGTCACTCAGTTGATAGCCGATATGCACACTGTGGCCCGGACCGGCTTTAATGTGATTATTCAGGGAGAGACAGGGTCTGGAAAGGAGGTAGTGGCCAAGGGACTGCATCATTTGAGCCCTCGAAGGAATGGGCCTCTTGTGGCCATTGATTGTGGGGCGATTCCTGAGACCCTTCTGGAGAGCGAACTCTTTGGGCATCAACGTGGGGCCTTTACCGGTGCGCAGAGCAATAAAGCCGGAAAGTTTGAGATGGCTGGGGGCGGGACCCTGCTCCTGGATGAAATCAACAATATGCCCTTGAGCTCGCAAATAAAGGTCCTGCGAGTTATTCAAGAACGGCAGGTCGTTCGTTTGGGCGGGACCCAACCTCTGGATATTGATGTCCGTTTATTGGTGGCCTCGAATCAGGACTTGTATACGGCTGTGCAGGGTCAGCATTTTCGAAGTGATCTGTATTACCGGCTCAACGAATTTACACTGCGTATTCCTCCGTTACGTGAACGTCGAGAGGACATTCCCTTTTTGGCTGAGCGGTTTCGGGAGCAGGCCAATCGCGAGTTGGATAAAAATGTCTACGCCTTTGAGGATGAGGCTCTGGCTGTTTTGATGAATTATTTCTGGCCTGGAAATGTGCGACAGCTGCGTTCCACCATCCGGCAGGCTGTGTTGTTGGCTGAGGAAAAGATCACAAAAAAGAATATTCGTCTGGAGAAAGGATATGAGGCTGCTGAGAAGCAGCCCCCCTCTGATGTCAGAATGGTCTGGGAGGGGAAGAGCCTGAAGCAAATTGTCCGGGAAAAAACCATTGAATTGGAAAAACAGATCATATCCTCGGTTCTTGGGCATACAGGTGGCAATAAGGCCGAAGCGGCCAGGCTGCTCAATGTCGATTACAAGACCATACATTCCAAGATAAAGACGTTGGGGATCTATGTTCATTCCCAGGAACACAAGTAAGCCGTTTTTTGGGCCAAAGCGCGCAAAAATCGGCTTGGCGGATTGATTCAGGTTGGAACATTTTTTGCTTTACACCATGCGATATCCCCTCGGTGAGGAGTCAAAACGTGCTGGCATGGAGTTTGTGAGGGCGATCCGGCGGTCGCTCCTACAATGAACATTGATAGGAGGTGAGTCATGAGCAATCGGGATAATACGTCCAAAAAGGGCGGTATAGAGGGAATCTTGAATGGGCTGGGTGAGCTGGTGGATAAGCTGGGAACCCTGGCGGATAAGGGGGAGCACCTATCCCGGACCGGTGAGTTTGAATGGGGAGGAAAGGATAAGGACGAGGACGTCAAGGGTATCTATGGATTCTCGGTCAAATTCGGGGTTGGGGGAGAAGAGGTCAAGGTCGAGCCCTTTGGAAATATCCGCAAGGACAGCCAATCAGGGGAGACTGTGGTCGAGCCGGAACAGGAACCGGTGGTGGATGTCTTTGAGGAGCAGGACCATATCCTGGTGGTAGCCGAGATGCCGGGCATTGGCAGTGAGGACGTGCAGGTGCATGTGCAAGGCCAGGAGATGGAGATTGTGGCCACAAAGGGCAAACGCCGCTATCGAAAACAGATCCAACTCACAAAAGGATGTGATCAGGAAAAGGTCGACGTGAAGAGCAATAATGGGATCGTTGAAATTCGGTGCCGGATATGAATGACGGGCGCAGCATACAGCTCAAGGTATCCGAGGGAATGGCCAAGGATATGGGACGGGGGTTTGCCCGCTTGGATCCCCAGGACATGGACTGCTTGGGCGTCTCTCTGGGAGATATTGTGCAGGTTCAGGGAAAAAGCACGACCTATTGCCGGGTCATGCCCGCTTTCCACCAGGACAGGGGGCAGAAACGGGTGCAGTTGGATGGGATCACCCGGGAAAATGCCAAGGCTGGGCTGGATGAGACAGTGATCCTGCACAAGCATTCCTGCAATCCTGCCCAAAAGGTCGGACTTCGACCCTTGAATCTCCTCCCCCGACCGCAGGATGCCCGGTATATCGCCGGGTTGATGTCCGGCATACCGGTGCAAAAAGGGGAGCGGGTGCGTTGCACACTTTTTGGTAGCCGGGCTGCCGACTTTCAGGTGGAACATACCCTGCCGGAAGGGCCGGTTTTGATCACCGAGCAGACCGTCCTGGATACCGGACAGCGGCAACAGGAGCGGCGGGAGGCGGTGATTGCCTATGAGGATATCGGCGGCCTCAAAGACCAAATGCAACGAATTCGAGAGACCATTGAACTTCCCCTTCGCTATCCCGAGGTCTTTGAACGTTTGGGCATCGAAGCTCCCAAGGGAGTGCTTTTGCACGGTCCTCCCGGATGTGGGAAAACCCTGATCGCCAGGGCCATTGCCCAGGCCACTGAGGCCAGATTCTACACCATCAACGGGCCGGAGATCGTGCACAAATTTTATGGGGAGAGCGAAGCCCATCTGCGCAAGCTGTTTGACGAAGCAGCCAAAAAGGCACCGAGCATCATTTTCATTGATGAGATCGATGCCATTGCTCCCAAGCGGGAAAAGGTGGTCGGAGATGTGGAGAAACGGGTGGTGGCCCAGCTTCTGGCTCTCATGGATGGGATGGCCCAACGCCAGAACCTCATGGTCATCGCCGCCACCAACATCCCCAATGCCCTTGATCCCGCCTTGCGTCGTCCCGGGCGTTTTGATCGGGAGATCTCCATCCCCATACCGGATCGGACCGGACGCAGGGAGATCATCGATATCCATAGCCGGGGGATGCCTCTCAAGGAGGATGTCGATCTTCAGCATCTGGCCGACATCACTCATGGTTTTGTCGGTGCTGATCTGCATGCCCTGTGCCGGGAAGCGGCCATGGTTTGTTTGCGCCGAATTATTCCAGACATTGATTTCGCTCAGAGTAATATTCCCTATGATCAGCTCATGGACCTCAAGGTGGGGATGGATGATTTTGTCCTGGCCATGCGTCAGATTGAGCCCAGCGCCATTCGCGAGGTCTTTGTGGATGTTCCGGATGTCTCCTGGGATCGGGTCGGCGGACTGGAGGAGATTAAGCAGACTCTGACCGAGGCTGTGGAATGGCCTTTGCGCTATCCCGAACTCTATGCCCGGGCCGGTATGCATCCTCCAAAGGGTCTTTTGATCTTTGGGCCCCCGGGGTGTGGCAAGACCCTGGTGGCCAAGGCGGTGGCCAATGAGAGCCAGGCGAATTTCATTTCGGTGAAGGGTCCGGCCTTGTTGTCCAAATATGTGGGAGAATCTGAACAGGGAATCAGGGAGGTGTTTCACAAGGCCCGGCAGGCGGCCCCGTGCATTATCTTTTTTGATGAGATCGACGCCCTTTTCCCGGTCAGGGGACAGGGTGCTCAGGACTCCGGGGTGACTCAGCGGGTTTTGAGCCAATTTTTGGCAGAGTTGGACGGTATTGAAGAACTCAAGGGCGTGTTCATTCTTGGGGCCACCAATCGCAAGGATATCCTGGATCCGGCTATGCTCAGAGCTGGTCGTTTTGATGAGCTGGTAGAGGTCCCCTTGCCCGATGAGACGAGCCGGAAAGCGATTTTTGCAGTGCATATGCACAACAAGCCGATGCACGAGGATATCTCCCTGGCCACATTGGCTGCCTCTTCCCAGGGACTCAGCGGTGCGGAAATCGCCTCTGTCTGTAACCATGCGGCCTTGATGGCCCTGCGGCGGGCCATAGCTGGGGGTGACAAAAATCTGGGTGCAGGCGACCTGCGCATCACACAGGAGGATGTCGCTGCCTCCTTGAGTGCAGTGCAGGCAAGGATATGATATGAGCCAGGAGGAAAGATCCGATGCCCGTATTCTCTACCTGTATTGCCTGATACGTTCGCAGGGTAGGATCGATCTGCACGAGCAAGCGGGCATCGATAATTGTTCCCTCACCTATTGCAATATCGGGGGGCTGGATGCACTGATCAGCTGGGTCAGATCCCATACCTTCTGCGGTCACCAGGCGGACACACGGTTACGGGACCCGGATTGGGTCGGACCCCTGGCTCTGCGACATCAAGAGATCATTCAGGCGGCCATGGAACAGGGGCCGGTGATGCCCCTTCCCCTGGCCACTCTTTTTTCCACCGAGGCCAAATTGAGGCAGTGTGTGGCTGCCAATGAGCAGCGGGTGCTTCAGTTTTTGGACCAGGCTGAGGACAGGGAGGAATGGGCGGTCAAGATTTTTGTGGACCAGGCCAGGGTCACGGAGCATCTCTTGTCTGAGAAGATGAATGAGAACAGGGATTTTTTGGAGCAGATGACTCCAGGCAGGCGATATGTGGAGGAAAAGCGTCTGGAAAAGGGGATTAAAGGGGAGCTTGGGCAATGTATGAGCGCTATCGCTCAGGCGGTGAGCAACGATCTTGAGGATGAGCAGAGACCCATGCGCGAGCGCCCGCTCTTGTCCTCCAAGGCCGCGGGAACCGAGCATCCCATGCTTTTGAATGCGGCCCTGTGGGTCCAGTCATGGCAGGTGCCTGCATTCAAGGAAAGACTGTCCTGGTTGGAAGAACGTTATGCCCAGTATGGGCTTTTCATCCGGGCCAGTGGTCCCTGGCCAGCGTACACCTTTTGCCCGGAGATTTTGCAGGAGGAGTCGTAATCCCAGAATCCTTTTTCGAGACCCTGAACATGCATCTCACTTTCTATCAGGCCTGAGTTCCGAAAAACTGGAAGGTCTTGGGGATATTATTTTGGAGACGAGTGATATATCTAAGATACGTCATGTAATTTAGAAGATGAGAGAGGAAAGCCGAAGTCAAGAGGCTTAAATTTTCAATGGTTATGCCCTGTCTGATCTACAGTGTTTTTCGCCATGTCAAGGATGGACCAGACTCACTGCCCCCTGGGGTCTCGGGGCATGCGGTGCATGCACTGGAACAGGACGGCATGTGGGTGGCCTATTCCCGGGATGAGGACCCGGGGTGCACAGACATCACTCAAAAGGCCCTCCAGTTTTTTCAGGTCAACGATGCCCTGTTCCGCATGCCAGATATCCCGTCCACCCTCCCCTTCCGCTATCAAGGTGTGGTCATGCCCGAATCCTCGATTCAAACCTGGGTGCACAGACACCGGGAACACTTGAGACGCATTCTGGATGAGGTGCATGGATGTGTGGAGATGGGCCTGCGTCTTCTCAGAGACAGGGAGGAGGATAAACCACCAATCTCTGAAGCTGACCATCCCCCAGAAGATTCCTCGGGTTTAGCCTACCTTCGGTCCAGAAAAAAGGCCTATCATCATCAAATCGTGGATGAAGAGAATCTGGAAAAGGTTGTCCAGAGCATCACCGCCCATTTTTCCGGCCACTACCTTTCCCTGCAAACAGAGGGGATGCATGGGAAACGGCTCACCTTGCCGGGATTGAACTTCCTGATAGACCAAGGATGCAGGACCAGCTTTGAAGAACGCTTTCATGCCTTGAGCCTGCCAGACTGGAAGGTGATGATGACCGGGCCCTGGCCGCCGTATAATTTTGTATCCCAGGAAGTGGTGGACTATGCAGACAGAGGATAATATGGCCACGGAGCAAAAAAACGGACGCTACGAAAAGCTGTTTATGATGCTATTCGAATCCATCCCCAGTTCCATCCTGTTTGTGAACCGGGATATGCGGGTCACCCTGGCCAACCGGAATTTTCTGACCAAGTCACGCCGCAGTTCCGCCGAGACCGTTGGCCGGAGACTTTCGGACGTTATCCCCAAGATCATTCTGGAACAGTTTGATATCATAAAAAAGGTCGGCATTGTCTTTTCCACCAATGTTTCCACTGCCGGTCAGAAAATGCATTACAGGGCTCCTGGGTTGCCCTCCAGAGTGTATTATTATCGTCTGTTGCCATTTGCCTGGCAGAGAGAGGTGGAGCAGGTCGTTCTTCTCATGGACGATGTCACCGAACAGGTCCAACTCAACCAAGAAGTACGCAGGATCGAGCGACACCTGGCCAGTGTCGTGGAAAGTGCCAGTGATATTGTCTTTTCCACGGACGTCCGCGGCCGCATCCTGTCCTGGAATCGGGCTGCTGAGGATATGTCCGGCATATGTCTGGAAGAAATCAAAGGGAAGATGTTTTCTTCCATATTTGTTCGAGAGGATAGGCAGGAGGTCAAATCGGTCTTTGAGACCATGCAGTCTGGGCATAATTCCGCCATGGGGGAATGGGCCTTGATTACCAAAACCGGCACCCCTCTGCACGTGTCCTGGGTTTGTTCGCCCATGAAGGACGAATACGGCCAATTTATGGGTCTTGTGGCCGTTGGCCGGGACCTGACCGAACGGCGCAAACTGGAGATGCAACTGGTTCAGTCCCAGAAATTCGCTGCCCTGGGGGTGATGGCTGGGGGCATTGCTCATGAAATCAGGAATCCCATCGCCATTTGTTCCTCGGCAGCCCAGTTTTTGGTTGAAGATGACGTGTCCTCTGAATTTCGACAGGAATGCGCGCAAAAGATCTTTTCCGGAATTGAAAGGGCCTCGAATATCATTGAAAATCTGTTGCGTTTTGCCCGGCCATCCACCCATGAGCAGGTCCGCTGGATTGAGCTCTCTGCCTTAATTGAGGAAACCGTGGCCTTGATCATGAATCAGGCCAAGATTCAAAAAGTTGCCGTCAACTTTCAGGGAGATGAGCATTATTCCTCCTGGGTCTTTGGCAACGCCGGCCTGTTGCAGCAGGTTTTCTTAAATATCTTTCTCAATGCCATCAAGGCCATGCCCTATGGAGGCAACCTGGACATTCGCATGTGGAAAACCGAGCAGGAGATCAAGGCCTCGGTAGCAGATACCGGACGTGGTATGTCCCAGGAAGAAATGCACAAGATCTTTGATCCCTTTTATACCACCTCCCCGGTGGGGCAGGGCACAGGACTGGGGTTGGCTGTGAGCTATTCCATCATTCAGCAACATTCAGGGAGCATTGAGGTGGACAGCGTTTTTGGCAGGGGAAGCACCTTGATCGTCAGTCTCCCCTTGGGCGAGGAGATGTTTCGCCGCCAAGGATAAACGGCAGCGTTCACAAAACCAACAAGGACGTGCAATCATGCCTGAGAGCCTTCCAAGCGTTTTGATTATTGATGATGAACCAGACATGTGCTGGGCCTTGGAGCATATTCTGAAGTCTCAAACATCGAAGATGGTCACGGTGGGCAGTGGGCAGGAAGGGCTGGATACGCTTGCTGAAGGCAATATCGATATTGTTTTTATCGATGCCAAGCTTCCGGATATGGAAGGTTTGGATGTGGCCTCGAAAATGCGCCGCCGGGTGCCCTCTCTGCGCATTATTCTATTTTCCGGGTATTTTTATAAGGATGAGCCGGATGTGAAGCAAGCTCTACACCAGGGAATTATCTCTGATTTTGTCTCGAAGCCTTTTCAAAATAAGGAAATTATGAACAAGCTTTTTCCTTCTCACGCCCGGGGATAATGGCCTGAAGGGGATGACGTGCTATGGAACACATTCCAAATCTCTATGGAATGTGTTCCATAGCGTTGAGGCCATCCTGCTCTGAAAGGTCGTGATTTTATGAGCAGATTTCAGTGAATAGGGGGGGGGTCAGGGTCGATGGAATTGTAAGAAGTGTAGCATGTTTTTTGCATACATAAAACATGTTAGCGGTTTGGCCATTGTGGTCTTTTTTTCATCACCTCACCTAGGAATTAGGAGGTCTTATTATGGCAACAGTCCAGAAGAACACAGATTCCTCAAGCTTAGCTGAAGTTGTCGATCGCATCTTGGAAAAAGGTATCGTGATTGACGCATGGGCCAAAGTCTCCCTGGTCGGGATTGAACTCCTCTCTGTTGAAGCCAGGGTCGTCGTTGCCTCTGTTGAAACCTACCTGAAGTATGCTGAAGCCATTGGTTTAACCGCCACAGCCGCAGCCCCAGCCTGATGGGAAATCCCACTTTGACGTAAAGATGTGATCTTCGGCATTCACATCACAGCTGTGATGTGAATGCCGAACCTTTTGAGTGCCGAGCTGTCAACTGGACAAAAGGAGGAAACCATGGGGAACGTCAGCCAAGATTTGGCCCGACTGCGTGATGAGATCTCCAGGCTCAGAACTAAGCGGCAGGCCTTTCTCACCAATTTGCAGACTGAATGGAGAAATACAGGCTCGTCCTTTGTGCAGGGGTTACACAAGGACGTGCAGGAGTTGCAAAAAAAAGCCCGGGACAATCAAAAGCGCTTGCGGCAAGAGTTCCAGGATACAGTCAAGGAATCCTCTGAACAGAGACGACAGTTTGTCAATTCATTGCGCACTGAAAACCAGCAGAGAATGCAAAGGAATCGTTCAGAGCTGGCCAAAAACAAGGCTGAGACTGAGGCCCAGTTAAGGGCCACAGTGGAAAAAGTTAAATCCGATATTCAATCCCTGAAAGGGGAGGTCAAGGAGTTTTTGACCCAGGTCAACGCCCAGCAGGCCCAGAATACGGCAGACCTACGGCAGGACCTTCAAGCTGTGCGCACCAGACTCGATGAGTTTGGCAAAGGCCTGGCCCAGGATACCAGGAATATGATGTCTGGATTTGTGAAGGATCTGCAAGAGGATGCCAAGGCCTCTCGCGATTCCCGGACGCAGTTTGTTCAAAACCTACAAGGTTCGCTGGCAGAACTTCGCACTCAGGTTGAAACCCTGCGCGCATCCTTTCGAAGGGATCTGGATTCAGCCAGGCAGGCCTGGGGTGAAAACACAGAAGGCAGTGAATTTGAGGAGACCGTTGGACAACAACACGAAGAAACCTCTGCAGCAGCTCCTGCCACTGAGGAACCATCGACCCAGGCTGGGCCAACCTTTGATCAAAGCTCAGAGCCAGAATTTCGCCCCGAAACAGAGTCCCAGGCCCAGGAAGCCTCCCAGGAGCAGGTTGACGACGATCTGACCCGCATCGATGGCATTGGACCCGGGCGAAAAAAACAGCTTAATGAAGCCGGAATATGGAGTTTCTCCATGCTGGCTGCTATGAGTCCAGAACAGCTGCAGCAGGTTGTGGGTGAGCACACCCGGATCAAGGTCCTGGAGAGATGGATCGATCAGGCCAAGGAACTCATTGCATGAAGGAGGCCAACCTGAAAATGGTCAATCAAAAAAAGGCAGCGAGTATGTCTGGATCAGGTGATCAGGTGGTTTTGCAGGCCAGTGACTCCTTTGTCTCTACCGAATATATCAAGGGCCTGAACAGACGGGTGATGGCCTACCTGCATGTCGGCTATCCAGTGCATTTTTCCGGACCTGCGGGTACTGGAAAGACCACGCTTGCCTTTCATATCGCCTCCCAGTTGGAACGGCCGGTCATTCTGATCCATGGCGATGATGAGTTTTCAAGTTCAGATCTGATTGGCAAGGATTCGGGATACCGCAAATCAAAAGTTGTAGACAATTATATTCGCTCGGTGCATAAAAGCGAAGAGCAGATGAATACCTACTGGGTGGACAATCGTTTGACCACGGCCTGTGAAGAGGGATATACCCTTATCTATGACGAGTTCACCAGAAGTCGTCCTGAGGCGAACAACGTCCTCCTGAGTGTTCTGGAGGAAAAGGTCTTGAATTTGCCAAAGCGCCGCCGATATGGCCAAGGATATATTCAGGTCCATCCAAAATTCAGAGTGTTGTTCACCTCCAATCCAGAGGAATATGCTGGAGTGCACAAGACGCAAGATGCCCTGATGGATCGGTTGATCACAGTAAATATGGGGCATTTTGACCGGGCCAGTGAAGTAGAGATTGCCCTGGCCAAATCAAACGTGGACAGGCGCGATGCCGAGCGTATTGTGGATCTGGTTCGCGAGATTCGAAAAATCGGGGTAAATAACCATCGGCCCACCATTCGGGCCAGTATTGCCATCGCACGTATTCTCAGTCATGTCCAGGGCAGGGCTGATCTCAATGATCCTTTTTTTCCGGATATATGTAAGGATGTCTTAAACACAGACACAGCCAAGGTGACCAAGGGCGGAAAACCCATTATGGGCGAAAAGGTGGAAGAATTGCTGGCCAAGGTTTGTGCCTGAGTGAACCAATCCGTGGGACCGGCCTCCGTCCAGGCAACGAGCGTGAATCGGGCCTGAACAAAGAGAGAATATCTATGCCCATACCCAAAAAGACCATGCGAACTCTGCAGGACATCCAGACACATTCCCAAAATGTTGAGCAGAGCATGAGCAACCATCAGCTTCATCTCAGGCTCAGCTATTTGGAAATCGAGAAGGATCGTCGGAGCAAAGAAAAGGAAAGCATGCAGTTTCGGCTGCAAAAGATCGACAACAGGCTGGAGGAGATTGAGGCTGAAGAGAAAAAACTCATGCAGTGTTTGAATGCGCGAAAGAACATTGCCGAATTAGTCCAACCCCAGGCCTCAAAGGCGCAGGGTGATACCCATCCAGGGTTCAAGATCCAGTATTAACTGATACCTGATAATAGAGGACGGCAGAGGAGATTTATGAGCGAGACATTGGGCCAGGCCAAGTACGTATATGCCTTTATCCGGGAGAAAGAGGACTGTCGTCTACCCCAGGCAGGTCTCAATCAGCAGGATGCATACGGTATTAGCAAGAACGGCCTTCAGGCTGTGGTCAGTGATGTGCCCAATAAAAGAGTACGTCCTGAACGACGGAATATTGCCGCTCATCAGGCCGTTCTTCGGCAATTGGTCGACATGGAGGTAAGCCCACTTCCGGTCTCCTTTGGGATTATTGCCGATGATCTGGAGGCTGTGGAACATATTCTGGATACCTACAGTGAGACCCTGTCCGAAAATCTGGATTATGTTCACGGGAAGGTGGAAATGGGACTCCGGGTAACCTGGGATGTCCCCAATATATTTGAATACTTCGTGCAAACCCATCCGGAATTGCGCCAGGTCAGGGACAGGGTCTTTGGCCGGCATAGAGAACCAACCCATGACGAAATGATTGAAATCGGACGGATGTTCGATCACTGCTTGCAGGAGGACCGAGAGACACATACCTCTCAGGTAGAGGATATCCTGGAGGCCTATTGCCTGGAGATTCGCCGGAATAAATGCCCCAAAGAATCCGATGTGATGAACCTGGCCTGTCTGGTGAATCGAAAGGACTTGAAGGCCTTTGAACAGGGTATCTTTGAAGCAGCGGAACTTTTTGATAACAGTTTTACCTTTGATTACAATGGCCCCTGGGCTCCACATAATTTTGTCAATTTGGAGCTCACGCTCTCGTGATCAGTCAGATTGTATCAAGAAACTCGTATGTTCGCCCCAAGGGGGGCGAACAATGTGAATGTCTGGAACAAGTTGACTTGGTGGTATTCTTTTCCTAAGGCTTCCTGCGATGTGACCATGGAGGTTTGAATGTGCACTCCTGCAGGGTCAAATGTGCACTCTCCAAAGAATTGGGGCACGAAACCGTAGGTGAACATGTTCGTTGTTGACGATATTCTCCTTTCGCCCATTCGAGGCCTTTTCTGGATCTTTCGCGAGATCCACAATGCCGCTCAACAGGATGTCAACGATGAACCAGAGGCCATCACCGCTGAACTGACCGACCTGTATATGATGTTGGAAACAGAACAAATCACAGAAGAAGAATTTGAAAAACGGGAAAAAGAACTTCTGGACAGGCTTGATGAACTGGAAGTGAAAAACCAATGACTTGCCAAAAAAATTGAAACCTTTGAATTCTTTAGCTTTACAATGACTTCTCTATGCACACTCCTCGATTCCTCAGCAATGAGCGTCTGCAGCTTCTTTTTTTTGGAGGCAAAGGCGGGGTGGGGAAGACCACCTGTGCTACGGCTACCGCCCTGCATCTGAGTGTCAACCGGCCTCAATCCTCGATCCTCCTCTTTTCCACCGATCCTGCTCACTCCCTTCACGATACCCATGTATCCGATGCCTCCCTGTCCAATCTGCAGGTACGGGAAATCAATGCTCCTGCTCTATTGGAAGAGTTCAAGGATGAACATGACCAATCCTTGAAAGAGATTGCCATGCGCGGAACCTTTCTGGATGAAGAGGATATCGATACCTTTTTGCACTTATCCCTCCCCGGGCTGGATGAGCTTATGTCCTTTTTGCACATTGCCGAGGAGGTAGAGCGACGTGAGCATGATGTCATCATTGTGGACACAGCGCCCACAGGACATACTCTTCGGCTCATGGGGCTTCCAGTTCTGTTTAAACGATGGTTGCAGGCTCTGGACGCCTTATTGGCCAAGTCCAGATATATGCGCAAGATATTCAAGGGAACCTACAAGTCCGATCATCTGGATTCTTTTTTGTACAATCTCTCCAATTCCATTGATAATCTGCATGCCATTCTCCAGGATCAAAAGCGTTTCCAATTTGTTCCAGTCATGCTGGCTGAAGAGCTCAGTGTCTATGAAACAGAACTGCTCATTCATGACCTCAGGGATCTGGATATCCAGACTCCGGAAATCGTGATCAATGGAGTGTTCGTCACAGCGAGTGAATGTCAGATGTGTCAGGAAAGGCGACGAGCTCATATCCATACCCTTCGAGAGATATCTTCAGCAAAACCCTTTACCAATTCAGAGTTATGGGCAGTGCCCCAGTTTGCTCAGGAGATGAATTCCCCAGATTCCCTGCAAAGCTTTTGGCAGGAGGCCTTTCCTGTTCAGCCGGATATTTTTCAATCCCATTCCTTTGGGCGTGATGAGCAGGTGAAGGAAGACTGCGTTCTCAGGCAGTTATCCATTGCTCCCTTGCACAAGGAGCTCCTTGTGTTTGCAGGCAAGGGAGGGGTAGGCAAGACGACCTTGTCTGCGGCAAGCGCCCTGCGTCTGGGCAGGGAAGATCCGGGAAAGAAAATTTTGCTCTTTTCCACAGATCCGGCGCATTCCTTATCCGCCTGTTTTCAACAGGATATTGGAAATGAACCCCGGGCGGTCACTGAGAACGTTATAGTCATGGAGATTGATGCCCAGGCGGAATTCGATGCCCTGAAAAATGCCTATCAGGAGGAGTTGGAATCCTTTTTAAAGAACCTGTCCTCCAATATGGATCTCACCTTTGACCGGGAGGTGATGGAACGGGTTATGGACCTGTCTCCGCCAGGGCTGGATGAAGTCATGGCCTTGCTGGTGGCCACCGAAGCCATGCAGCGGGACAGGTATGACTGTCTCGTTCTGGATTCAGCTCCCACTGGTCACCTTATTCGACTTCTGGAGACACCTCAGGTAATCGATGAATGGCTCAAGGCCTTTTTCAACCTGTTTTTAAAATACAAACAGGTCTTTCGCTTGCCTGGGATATCCAAGAGGATGGTCCAGATGTCCAAGACATTGAAAAGCTTTCGCGCAATGCTTCAGGACAAGGACAGGGCTGCCCTGATCGGGGTCAGTATTTTGACTGAGATGGCTTTGGAGGAGACGAAGGATCTGATGGCCGCCTGTGACCGACTGAGCGTTCGGGTACCTCTTCTGGTGTGTAATTTGGCTACACGCGATTCTTCATGTACCATGTGTCATCAGCTCTTTGAACGAGAACAGGGGGTGAGACAAAGGTTTGATCAGGCCTTTCCCAATGTGGAACAGACCCTGATCTATCGGTGTGGTCATCCAGAGGGCACGCAGAATCTGCTCCAGCTCGGCCAGCAACTGTTTTATTCTTTTTCCGGCCAAACTGAGCCGTGGTCTAAGCCACCGGCTGACAGGTGACAAAAGGGAGACCGGGCATGCAGCACAGATGGAGCGATGAACAGGAACAAATTTCCCTGTGCGAAGCCCTGGACAGGGTTTTGAATAAAGGGGCGGTGATCGTAGGCGAGGTGACCATATCCATTGCCGACATCGATCTGGTGTACCTCGGCCTGCAGGCCATCCTATGTTCTGTGGATACGGCCCGAGATACCCTCCCGGAAAACAGCCTGGTGAACAGGGATACATGATATGTCAGAATCATCAGAGGGACGCAGGGTGGCGGCTCAGGACGTGAACGCCTTTTTTCAGGCCATGCCCAGGGAGGATCAGACCAGGCCTTCCAGTGCAGAGGGGCGGAAACGCTTGGAACTGGATCCAGAGAACACGACAAAGGGGCTGGCCCAACTGGTGTTGACCGTGATCAAGCTCCTGCATGAACTCATGGAGCGTCAGGCAATCAGGCGAATGGATTCCGGATCCCTGAGTGAGGATCAGATCGAACGTCTGGGCCAGGCTTTGATGCGTCAGTCCGAAGAATTGGACCGTTTACGGCAGGAGTTCGATCTGGAGGATGAGGATTTAAATCTGGATCTGGGTCCCTTGGGCAGGCTGCTGTGACCCTGCCTGTGAATGGAGAAGGTAACCACTGCACTGAGAGTGCAGCATCATAGGAGGGCCTCTATGGCAGTACAGCGAACACCGCCCCAATCGGCAGTTTCGTCCACCAATGTTGCCGATCTTCTGGAACGTGTTTTGGACAAAGGGGTGGTCATTGCCGGGGATATTAAAGTCAGTCTCGTCGATATTGAGCTCTTGACGATTCAAATCAGACTTGTCATATGTTCTGTTGATAAGGCCAAGGAAATGGGTATGGATTGGTGGGTGAACAATCCTGTTTTCAGCCGGCAAAAGGATGGAGACGAGCGTGTGAATGAAAAGCTGGATCTGATTTCAGAAAGATTGGAAAGGCTGGAAAAAGCCCAAGCCAAGACCTCATCCTCGGATACAGACCCATGAACAAACCCGGGTACTGATCACCGTAAAAAGCCAGGAGTGAAGCATGAGCAGATGCCCATGCTTTGTCCAACAATATTAAGTTCTACAAACCACAAAATCCTTCCCTTGTCAATAAATTGGCTTAGAGAATTTCATTCTAAAACTCATCATTGCATTTTGTTCCTAACCTCATTATGTTCCTGCTTTTGCCTTAAAACAAGACTATACCTTTACAGGAGCAGCCAATATGAGCGACACCCCTATTGGAACCAGAGTAAAGAAACTGCGCCAGGCCCAAGAGATCAGCCTGGAAGAGCTGGCCTCCAGGACTGATCTCAGCCTCTCTTTTCTGACCTCTTTGGAAGAGGACGACATCTACCCCAGCCTGGGACCGCTTTTAAAGATATCCAGGGCCCTGGGGCTTCGCCTGGGCACGTTTATGGACGACAAGGTCAGCCGGGATCCCCTGATCGTTCGTCTTCAGGAGCGGGAGGAAGAGCTGCACATGATCCGGGGCAAGGACCACCCTGTAGCCCTTCGCTTTTATTCCCTGGGCAAAGGCAAAAACGACCGGCACATGGAACCCTTTTTCATCCAGATTTTGCCTGAATCGGCCAAGGGAAAGGACCTATCCTCTCACGAAGGCGAGGAATTCATTGTGGTCATCTCCGGTCGGGTGGAGATTATTTATGGAGAACAAACGCATGTCTTAGAGCCCGGAGACAGCATCTACTATAATTCCATCATCCCCCACCACGTCTCGTGTTTCGGGGACGAACCGGCTGAGATCTATGCCGTGCTCTATCTGCCGAATTAGAGGACAAAGATCAGAGGTATCCGTTTAGGGGGTACCAATTGCTCACTCATAACCCGTCATTGCGAGGAGTCTTCGACAGGCGTCTTCGCCGAAGCAATCTCCAGA
>CAYZLB010000012.1:0-34724 GCA_964479235.1 uncultured Desulfohalobiaceae bacterium | reverse complement strand
GTATAGAGGCTGCCGACGAAGCACAGCCCAGCCTCGGATTGGCCGTGGACCTGGGCACGACCAGGTACGTCATGCAGATCGTCGATCTTGTCTCCGGGCAGGTCTTGGAGAGCCTGGATCGGGCCAACCCCCAGGGCAGGATCGGACCGGACATCCTGACCCGGATTCACCATGCGGCCCACGAAGATGGTCTGCAAGAGCTGCAGACTATCCTTATCCAGGACATGAATGAAACCCTTGAAAATTTGTGTTCGGCCCAAGGCGTTTCTGTTCAGGCTGTGCACAATATAGCATTGGCCGGGAATACAGCCATGACCCATCTGTTTTTAGGATTGAATCCCCGGTGGATGATTCGTGAGCCGTATATTCCGGTGGTCAACAGCCCGGGCCTGATCCAAGCCCGGTCCCTGGGCCTGGATGTCCATCCTCTGGCCAGGGTCTATTGTTTTCCAAACATCGGGAGCTATTTTGGCGGAGATCTCTTGGCCGGGATTGTTTTTTCCGGGTTGGATGAAAGGGAAAACCCGGCACTGCTGGTGGATGTGGGAACCAATGCCGAAGTTATCCTGGGAAACAGGGATTGGCTCATTGCCTGTGCCGGAGCGGCCGGACCGGCCCTGGAAGGTGGCGTGAGCAAGATAGGGGCTCAGGCCGGCCCTGGGATTATCGATTCTGTGGCCATTGATCCGGACACGCTCAAGATCCGGGTCCATACGATCGAGGAATTGCCGCCCACAGGTATCTGTGGCTCTGGAATCATTGACTTGGCCGCCGCCATGTTCAAGGCCGGCTTGCTTGATTTTCGTGGCAAAATGGTCCCGGATCAGGCAGCGGCTCTCTTTGTCTATGAAGATGAAATCTTGCATTTTCGCCTGGTATCGGCACAAGAGTCCGGCACTGGGCAGGATTTGCTCATCGGCCAGCCGGAAATCGACAGTCTGATCCGGTCCAAGGCCGCCATGTACACTGTCCTGGAAACCCTGGTCGGTTCGGTCGGGATAGATTTTGCCGATGTAAGCGCTTTTTTTGTGGCCGGGACCTTTGGGAATTATATAAATCCCGAATCGGCAATCTCCATCGGCATGTTGCCTGATTTGCCCAGAGACCTCTTTCAGTCCCTGGGCAACAGTTCCCTGGGCGGTGCTGTACGGTTTTTGCAAGATCCTGACCTGGTAGGGGCTGTGGGACGAGTGCGGGAACGGATAACATATCTGGAACTCAATGTGAATCAGCCCTTTATGAATCAGTTCAGTGCAGCTAAGTTTTTGCCCCACACCGAAAGGTCAAAATTTCCGTCAGTCCAGATACAATCCTGAATGGCCCCAATTCCGGGACCCAATATTTTTGACCCATGATGAGGATGGTGATTATGCCTACCGTGATGTTTTTGCCCCATGAGCGCAGTGTCGAGGTTGAGAAAGGGACCACGGTTATCCGGGCCGCCCTGGAGGCCGGGGTGCATATCAATGCCTCCTGCGGCGGAAACGGCGTCTGTGGCAAGTGCCGGGTCCTGGTTGAAGAGGGCCAAGTCAGCGGAGGGATCAGTGAGAAGCTGAGCCAGGAGGACAAAGACAAAGGGTATCGCCTGGCCTGTCTGACAGAGGTCCAGAGCGATTTGACCATCCGGATCCCGGTGGAGTCTGCGGTCGATGCCAGTGTCCTCAATCTGGCGGCCACGCCGCGGCGGACGGCCCATATCCAGCAGGTGGATCTGGAAGACTTCAAGGAGCAGGGCCTTTTTTTGCCGGCCGTGGAGACCCGTTATCTTCAACTCCCCCCCCCCAACGCCCAGGATAATTCTCCGGATATGACCCGGCTCATCAATCACCTCAGGCTCAAGCACAACGAGCACCAATTGGTGGTTGATCTGCAAGTGATCCGCAAGATCGTCGATGTGCTGCGGGAGCAAAACTTCAATGTCACGGTCACCTTGGCCCGCCCGGTGCGGGAGGGGAGCAAGACCGGGATCATTAATGTCCATGCCGGAGACACCACGAATCAGAACTACGCCATTGCCATGGACATCGGGACCACCACCATCTACGGCCAGCTCCTGGACCTGAATACCGGCCGGGTCCTGGCCGAATACGGCGACTTCAATGCCCAGATGAGCTATGGGGAGGACGTGATCAACCGCATCGTGCACGCGGAAAAGGGCAAGGGCCTGCAGGAACTGCACGACTCGGTTTTAAAGACCATCAACGGTATCAGCGCCAAACTGATCAAGAACTCAGGCATCGATCCAGACTTTATCTCCAGCATCACCCTGGCTGGGAACACGACCATGACCCAGCTCTTTTTGCAGATCAATCCTCGCTACATCCGGCGCTCTCCCTACGTCCCGGCCTGCACACTGTTTCCCCCCTTCAAGGCTTCGGAATTGGGTATCGATTTGGGCCCCCATGTGCAGGCCCTGATCTATCCGGCTGTCTCCAGCTATGTGGGCGGGGATATCGTGGCCGGGGTCATGGGCTCGCTCATGTACACCCAGGAGGAGCTCACCCTGTATGTGGACATTGGAACCAATGCCGAGATTGTGGTTGGTAACAAGGACTGGATGGCCTGTGCCGCCTGTTCAGCCGGGCCGGCCTTTGAAGGCGGAGGAATGAAGTTCGGCATGCGGGCGGACAAGGGAGCAATAGAAGATTTTTCCCTGGATCCGGTGACTTTGGAGCCTATGGTATTGACCGTGGGGCAGAAGAAGCCGCGAGGCATCTGCGGAACGGGCTTGATCACTACCGTGGCCGTGTTGTTCGAAATGGGGGTCATCGACAACCGGGGCAAGTTCAACCCCGAACTGGACACCAAGCGCATCCGGGACAACGAGGGGATTATGGAGTATGTCCTGGCCTGGGCCGATGAAACGGATATCGGGCGGGACGTGACCTTGCAGGAGCCGGATATCGACAATCTGATCCGGGCAAAGGGGGCCATCTACAGCGGATGCATGACCTTGCTCAACGAGATCGGGCTGTCCATCCAGGATCTGGATCGAATCCTGATCGCCGGGGGCTTCGGCAGCTATATCGATCTGGAAAAGGCCATGACCATCGGGCTGCTGCCGGAAATGGATCCGGGGAAAATCAGGTATGTTGGGAATGGTTCGATGATGGGGGCCAAAATGAGCTCCTTGAACAATCGGATTCGCAGGGACGTGGTGGAGGTGACCACCAAGATGACCAATTTCGAACTCTCGGAGACATCCTCCTATATGGACAATTACATGTCCTCATTGTTTTTGCCCCATACAGAAATGGAAGATTTCCCCCGACTGAACGAGCGTCTGCGCAAGCGGCGGGAAATTGCCAAAGAGTAACAGTAGCCGGCGGCTATGAAACTTGATATTGCTTTTCCCGGCAATAGGTTGTTGACAAAAGGCCAATTTGCAGCTAGGGAAATCTCATTTATTAAAGTCTTGAACTCCATGCATATATTCAGCTGGCTTTTGTCAACTGGCTGGTACTCAAGAGCGCTATCAGGAGAAGGCGGTGCGATCCGCAGGGGGTGCACCTCAAATACGCCTTAGGTTCTTCGATCATTTTCAAGCAATAAGGAGTGGATATGGGCTTTGAAATGGTGAAGGAAAACTATACAGGGTCGATCAAGGCCGTGACATTGGGTCAAGGTGACAAAGCCGTGACAGTGGGCGGAGAATCCTGCCTCCCGTTTCACGCCTTTGAAGGCGAGATTCCCAATCCGCCCAAGATCGCCATGGAAGTTTGGGACATGGAGCCCAAGGAGTGGCCGGAATGGGCACGAGCTCCCTTTAAAAACTGCTTGGACGATCCGGCGGCCTGGGCCAAAAAATGCGTGGAATACGGGGCAGACATGATCTCGCTGCAACTGCGCAGCACGGACCCCAACGACCAAGATGCCAGTGCAGAGGAAGCTGCGGCATCAGTGCAGAAGATCCTGAACGCTGTGGATATCCCAGTCTGTGTTTGGGGGACCGCGGCTGTGGAAAAGGATGCTGAGGTCCTGAAAAGGGTGGCTGAAAAGTGTGAAGGAGCGAATCTGGCCATTGGGCCCATTGAAGATGCCAACCATAAAAGCATCGGGGCTGGGACCATGGGCTATGGGCATACAGCGATTGCCTCCTCGCCCATTGACATCAACCTGGCCAAACAGGTCAACATTTTGCTGGAAAACCTGGGTATGCCTTTGGACCGGGTACTCATTGATCCGACGACCGGTGGACTTGGGTACGGTATGGAGTACGCCTATTCCGTTATGGAACGAATCAAACTGGCCGCCTTGACTTTTGGCGACGACAAGCTGCAGCTGCCTATCTACAACAATCTGGCCTTTGAGGTCTGGAAGTGCAAAGAAGCTAAGGAACCAGTGGAGGAAAATCCCCTGCTGGGCGATCCGGAACGCCGGGCCATCATGATGGAATCCGTGGCTGCGGTTTCCTATCTCATGGCTGGATCCAATGTCCTGGTCTTACGTCATCCGGAAACAGTCCGTCTGGTCCGGTCCTTCATCCAGCTGATGATTGAAGGCGGAAAAGCGGATCAGGTCGGGGAAGTGAACAAACTGCTGAGTGAACCAGAAATCGACTATCTCTCTTTGTCCCCGGAAATGGATCTGACCATAGAAGAAGAGAAGAAACCAGCAGCTCCGAAAAAGAAAGCGAAGCCCAAGGCCGAACCGAAGGCTGAAGCAAAACCGGAACCAAAAGCTGAACCAAAACCTGAGCCAAAGGCGGAAGAAAAAACGGCAGCTGAAGCCAAACCAGAAGCAACACCTGCTCAGCCTGCCGCTGCATCAACCGTTGATGAGGCCAAGCTCCGGGCTGAAATAGAAGCCAAGGTCCGACGGGAAATGGAAGAAAAAGTAAAGATGGAGCAGGATTCCAAGGCCAAGGCCGAGGAGGAGGCCAAGGCCAAGGCTGAGCAGGGCAAGAAAGAAGCAGAAGAAAAGGCCAAACGGGACGCAGAGGAATTTGAGAAAAAGCTGGAGCAGGACGCCAATGCTATCCGGGATCAGGTAGCCAAGGCCCAAGCTGGGTCCAAAGAGCCTGAAGCAAACAAGGCTGAACCAGTGCCTGAGTCGGTCACTGAACGGATTGTTACCCTGCTTGATCGCTTCCACAAAAGAGTGGCCTAGACAAAAGGGTGTCACAAGAGAAGGGATAAACCCGCAAAAAGGAGTGCACTATGTCCAAACTCGTTGCCTTTGCGGCCATCCAAGGCGGCTATAATATCGTGTCCAAGGCCGAGGGCCAACTCAAACAGGCCTTGGAATCGTATGAGGCGAGTACCAAGATCGGTTTTCCGAATACAGCATATTACCTTCCAGTTATTTATTCCCTGACCGGGATCAAGTGCGAAACACTGGAAGATCTGCAAAAACCTTTACAGTTTGCCCGCAAACTGCTTCCCCCGCATATCAAGGGGGTCAACCACCTCCCCTACCTGGGATCTCTTTTGGACGCCGGCATGGCCGCCCTCTTTTCCTTTGAAATCCAAGAGGCCCTGCGCTACCTGTATGAACCGGATTTCTATCTGCCTACAGCAGAAGAAATCGATGAAGACAACAACAAGATCTGGCTGGGTGCTGCCGACGACGTGATTCTGCGCAAACGGGGTGTGGAATTCGTGGATGGATCCGCTCCGGGATTTGCGGCTATCGTGGGTGCAGCTCCGGACCCAGAGACAGCCAAGATGATCGTTGAGGATTACCAGCAAAAGAATCTGTATATATTCTTGGCTGCCAATCAGAACGGAACGACATGCGCTGAACAGCTCTTGGAAGCCGGGGTGCAGATCGGGTGGAATACCCGGATCGTACCTTTTGGTCCGGATATCTCATCGGCCATCTTTGCCCTGGGATTTGCCAACCGGGCAGCTATGTCCTTTGGCGGCGTACAGCCTGGGGACTACAGGCGTATCCTTTTGTATAACAAAAACCGTATCTTCGCCTTTGTCAATGCCCTTGGCGATGTCAATGCCGAGTGGGCCGCAGCAGCTGCTGGATGTGTCAACTGGGGCTTTCCGACTATTGCCGATACAGATATTCCCGAAATCCTGCCCACAGGAGTTTGCACCTACGAGCATGTGGTCAGCAATGTCCCCCATGACGAGATTGTGCAAAAATCCATTGAGGTCCGCGGCTTGAAGGTCAGTGTGACCACGGTGGATATCCCCTGTGCCTTCGGCCCTGCCTACGAAGGCGAGCGGGTCCGCAAGGCTGATCTGTTCGCTCAGATGGGCGGCGGTAAAACCCAGTGCACCGAGCTGGTCAAGATGGTGGACATGAATGCGATCGAGGACAGCAAGGTCGAAGTGGTAGGGAAAGACGTCGGCGACCTGAAGGAAGGCGACACCCTGCCTCTGGGCATTTATGTCCAGGTAGCCGGCCGGGAAATGCAGGAAGATTTCGAGCCCATTCTGGAACGTCAGATCCACCATTTGGTCAACTACATCCAAGGGGTCATGCATATCGGACAGCGGGATATATCCTGGGTCCGGGTCGGCAAGGCCGCTGTGGAAAAGGGTTTTACTTTAAAGGACATTGGTGTGGTTCTGCACGCAAAGTTCCATCAGGATTTCGGCAAGATCTTGGATAAAGTCCAGGTGACCTTGTATACCAATAAAGATGATGTGGACAAGCTGACCAAGCGGGCCAGGGCGGAATACAAGACCCGGGATGAGCGGGTAGAAAATATGCGCGACGAAGACGTGGAGACCTACTACTCCTGCACCCTGTGCCAGTCCTTTGCTCCCAACCATGTGTGTACGGTCAGCCCGGAACGGACAGGACTCTGCGGCGCTTACAATTGGATGGACTGCAAGGCTTCCTTTGAGATCAATCCTACAGGACCCAACCAGCCCGTTCAGAAGGGCGAGTGCATGGATTCCCGGTACGGACAGTGGAAAGGGGTCAATGATTTTATTTATAAGGCCTCCAAAGGCGGGATCGATCACTATAACTTCTATACCATCGTGTTTGATCCCATGACTACCTGTGGATGCTGTGAATGCGTTGCCTCAGTGCTGCCGCAGTGCAATGGGGTAATGACCGTCAACCGTGATTATCAGGGTGAGACCCCTTGCGGCATGACCTTTACCACCCTGGCCGGCACCGTCGGCGGTGGTGCATCCACCCCAGGATTTGTCGGACATTCCAAGTTCAACATCACTCAGCGCAAGTTTATCCGTGGCGATGGGCCCTTTGAAAAGGATGAACACGCAGGTCTGTTGCGCCTGGTCTGGATGCCCAAGATGCTCAAAGATGAGATTAAGGAACGCTTTGAAGAGCGGGCCAAAGAGTTGGGAATTCCTGACCTGTTGGATCGGGTCGCAGATGATACCGTAGGCACGACTGAATCTGATATCCTGCCCTTCTTGCAGGAGAAAAAACACCCTGCCCTGGATATGGAACCGATCATGGGCGGGTAACAGACAGACGACAGAGGGTGGGCACTGTTCACCCTCTGTTTGTTTGCCGGTCTCGTCAGCTGACTGAATTGTGCGCTGATTGGCGTTGACTATTGCTACAGAAAAGGAGCGCGATATGGGTCTGACAGGAATTCAAATTTTCAAGATGCTCCCGCAGACCAACTGCAAGGAGTGCGGGGCAGCCACATGCTTGGCCTTTGCCATGAATCTGGCCGCAGGCAAGGCGGAGCTTGACGCCTGTCCCTATGTATCCGACGAGGCGAGGGAAAAACTGGCGGAAGCCTCTGCACCACCCATCCGGCCCGTCAAGGTCGGCAAGGGCGTGCGGGCCCGGACCCTGGGCGGAGAAACCGTGGAATACCGGCACGAGAAGACCTTTTACAATCAGCCGGCCCTGGCCGCCATGGTCGGCTCGGATATCGGTGACGACGAGCTGAAGATTAAGCTGAAGAAGTGGCATGCCTTCCAGTACGACCGGGTCGGATTCAATCTGCGTCCGGAATTCGTGGCTTTGAAAGACGTGAACCAGGACAAGGACGCCTTTGCGGCCAAGGCCAAGTACATCGCCGAGCAGTCCGAGTTCAACCTGGTGCTGATGACCGAGGACAAAGACGTCATGCAGGCCGGAATCGAGACCTGTAAGTTCAAACGTCCCCTGCTGTATGCGGCCACCGAAAACACGGTGGACGATTTCGGGCAATTGGCCAAGGACAATGAACTACCCCTGGCCGTGAAAGCCGAGTCCGTGGACAAGGTGGCCGAACTGACGGACAAGCTGGCCGGCATGGGCCTGAAAGACTTGGTTATTGATCCCGGCAGCCGGGAGCTCAAGAGTGCATTCGAGGACATGGTCGGCATGCGCCGGGCAGCACTGCGCTCCAAGAACCGCTCTGTGGGTTTTCCGACCATCGCCTTCCCCTGCGAGATGGCCTCCAATCTGGACATGGAGGCCTTGATCGGGGGCATGTACGTGGCCAAGTACGGATCACTGATCGTATTTTCCGACTTCTCGGCCGAACTCCTGTTCCCCGTCCTCTTGGAACGGTTGAACATCTTTACCGACCCGCAGCGGCCGATGACCGTCACTGAAGGGATCTACGAAATAGGCAAGCCGGACGAGAACTCCCCTGTCCTGGTGACCACCAACTTCGCCCTGACCTACTTTATCGTTGCCGGCGAGATCGAGGGCAGCAAGGTCCCAAGCTGGCTGTTGATCAAGGATTCGGAAGGGCTCTCAGTCCTGACGGCCTGGGCGGCCGGGAAGTTCGCCGGGGACGACGTGGGCATGTTTGTCAAGAAATGCGGCATCGCCGACAAGGTCAAGAACAAGGAACTCATCATCCCCGGATATGCAGCGGCCATTGTTGGTGAAATAGAAGAGGAACTCCCGGATTGGACTGTTACAGTGGGTCCCAGAGAAGCAGCACATATCCCGGCATTTTTGAAAAACAAAGCGAAATAAAAGCCAACAGCCCTCATGATTTTCATGAGGGCTGTTGGCTATGGAATGAAAACGACAGCTCCAGCACAAGGGAGCGATAGGCAGAGCAATCAAACGGCAGTGAATGCAAAACACTCAATTGAAGCGAGGTTGTCAATGGGCATGTTGTGTTTTGGTGAAAGCTTGAACGTGATGGGCACCAAGATTGGGAAAGCCTTCAAGGAGATGGATCCCAAGCCCATTCAGGAGGAGGCCCTGTTCCAAAAAGAGAAGGGCATGGATTATATCGACATCAACCTCGGTCCGGCCAAAAAGAACGGGGTTGAGCTGATGCCCTGGGTGGTCCAGACCGTGCAGGAAGTGGTCGATCTGCCCCTGCTTTTGGATACGTCGAACATCGACGCCATCGAGGCCGGGCTGAAGGTCTGCAAAAAGACCCCGATCATCAACTCCATCATGTGCCGGCCGGAACGCTATGAGAAGATGCTCCCCCTGGCCGTGGAGTACAACGCCGATTTCGTGGCCTTGATGTGGGGTCCGGAAGGATTGCCACGGGACGAGAACGAGCGGGCGGCTCTGGCCGTGGAGCTCATTACTGTGGCCAACGAAATGGGCGTTCCTAATGAGAAGATCTGGGTGGATGGTATTGTTACTCCGGTGAATGTGCAGCAGGAACATGCCATGAGCCTGATCAAATTCTATGAGATGCTGCAGGACATCGCCCCAGGTGCCAAGTCCACCTGCGGGCTGTCCAATGTGTCCAACGGAGCCCCGAACCACCTCCGGGACATCTTGAACCAGGTCTATGCCGTGATGTTGAAAAAAGTTGGTATGGCCTCAATCATTTCCGATCCCAGAGACGACACTCTGACCGCCATTGCCAAGGACCAACGCAAGGATCTGGAAGAAGTGGTCTACGCCATCATGGACGGCAATGAGCCGGATCTGAAGAGCCTGTCCGAGGATATGGTTGATGTGGCCAAGACGACCAAGGTGCTCATGGGCCGTTCACTGTATTCAGATTCGTGGCTGGAATTGTAAAGACATCTTGAGGACAAAAATATTTCAGATTTGCCAGAGGCAAATCTGAAATGAAAAAGTCATAAAAAACCCCGGCATTGCCGGGGTTTTTTATGACTTTTTGCGGTACTTTCGTTTCAGGCTTTGCAGCCATTGGTTGAGACGGGGCTCCATTCCCTGGTCTTTTGGCTGGTAAAAGGTCCGGGTCTGGACTTTAGGGGGGAGGTACTCCTGATCGATCCATGCCCCGGGATAGGCATGGGGATATTTGTAGTCTTTGCCATATCCCCACTTTTTATGCAGGGAGGTTGACGGATTACGCAGATGGAGGGGTACCGGTTGCAGACCGTTGTTCCGGATTTCTTTCTGTGCAGAGAGATACCCGGCATAGGTTGAATTGCTTTTGGGAGCCAAAGCCAGGTAACAGGCGGTTTCGGCCAATGGAATGAATCCTTCGGGCATGCCGACGATGTCAACGGCCTGGAAACACGAAACAGCCAGGGACAGAGCGCTGGGGTCTGCCAAGCCGACATCTTCAGCAGCGGATAATATCAATCGCCGGCAGATAAAGCGCGGATCTTCGCCTCCTTCCAGCATTGCGGCCAGGTAATATAAAGCGGCATCCGGATCACTGCCCCGGATGGATTTGATCAGGGCAGAAGCCAGTTCATAATGTGTATCTCCTCCCCGGTCGCTGCGCTGAAGTACTTCCGGCAGAAGCTCTTTGAGTGATTGGGCATCACGGCTCTTAACAGGCAACTCGTTAATATATTCCAAGAGGTTGAAAAGGGTGCGGGCATCACCGTGACAGCCGTGGATAAGAAGCTGGATACTTTCTTGAGGCAGGTCGAGGTGTATGGCCCTTTGGCCTTTGTCCAGGAGTTTGCGGAGTTCAGTTTCCCCTAAGGGATGCAGACGCAGAATATGCATGCGGGAGAGGAGTTGATTGGTGATACGAAACGATGGATTCTCGGTTGTGGTGGCCAAAAGATAGAGCCGCCCTGATTCCAGCAAGGGAAGAAAAAAATCTTGCTGGGCCTTAGAGAACCGGTGCAGCTCATCCAAAATGAGGATGTCGATATTGGCCAATTGCTTACGCAAAGCAGGCAAACCGATTTCCGGTGCGCTGACACGCACATATGAGCGGCCAAAGGCATTGGCTATCAAAAGGGCTAAAGTTGATTTGCCGCAGCCCGGGGGACCAAAAAATAAAAGGTTTGAAGGTTGATCCCCTTGGCACAGGGAGCGGATATAGGTGAGCAACTGGGTCTGACCGATAAAATCGTCCAATGTGTCTGGACGAAGGGATTCGGCCAACGGGGATGAGCGCTTTTCTGGAGACATGGATTCACCCTGCTGCGGTGAAGTTCGAGCTATTTGTGCTCCAAGCTGGAGTTATTCCGGCTTTTCACAGAATCATCCGGATCTTCTTGTTCCAGCCCCGGATCATGGACCAGAGAACTCAGGTCCAGAATATCATCAGGGGAGGATTCATCATGTCCTTGCAGGTCCGAGAGATCTTGAAGCAGAGACTGCTCTTCTTCCGGTGCTGTCAGATGATAGGCTTGAGCGGGCTGTGTCTGGTCCGGACTCTGAGGCGTTGTCCTTTCCTCACTCTGCAAAAGCTGATCTAAGTCTGGAAAATCGAGCTCACCTTCTGCCGTATCAGGTTCCGGGGGCGGATGTTTGGCTTCACTGTGCTCATGTGTCACTGTGCTTGTTTCCGGTTTGACCTCAGGGCTCTTTGAGGAATAATCTTCAATGAACTGAGATCGTTTCCTCTTCTCCGTACGATCTCCCGCCGTGTGTTCGGAATGGAAATTATAGGCATGGGCCGGGGAGAATATAAAAGCAGGTTGGTCAGTGTTTACCTGTCGCTTGTATTTGGCTTCGGCAGTCGAGGCGATCACCCAGTCCAGATTCAGTGCCTTTTTTTCTTGGGTCCAATCCCGGCCGCACTTAGGACAGGATGGGAGATAATCGAAGCTTGTGTATTTACAGTAATGGCAAAACATGAGGCAAAATAATTCCTTTCAGGCGTTATGTGCTGGGAGTGGTGGTGTGTGGGCTGACACTCCTGCATCTGGATTTGCGGATGGCCTTGAAGTCGTCAATAAGGTTGACCAGCCTGCCGTAGTAGGATCTGATTTGCCGGCCATATTCAGTGATGTGATCTTTTGGGGGGTGAATATATGTTTTACGTAGATACGGATCGTTGAGAATGGCCTCGCCCAAATTGATCGCATGTTCAGCGATGGTATCAAAGTACTGGACCAGATCAAACTTTAGTTCAGTGAGTAACTTGGTGGCCTGCTTGAGCATGTCCAGATTGTTCAATTTTTGTCCTTTATAATACTTGTTTTTGATGTCTTCAAGAAATTTGATCTTTCTGGCTTGCTGGATATAGCTGTATTGTTCCCAGACCTCATGATACAGGGTGTGTACATTTTGGAACTCAGAAGCCAGGGAGGGATCCAAAAGATAATTTTCCAAAACCTTGGTTACATTGGTGTAAAATTCATCCGAATAGCTGATGATGCGCCGTTGATGTTTGCGTAGCCAGGAATAAAGGAATTTGAGCCGTTTGACGTGGGTCTCGGTGTTTTCTACAATTTCATTTCTTTTGTATTTGACTCGACCGCTGTATTCGCCTTTGACTATATCATTGAGGATCAAGGTCATCAGATTTGTGTCTTTGATCAGGTTGACCGAGGATGTGACTTCTCCAGTCAAAGGATGGATGATTTCCTGTTTAACAACAGAGAGCGCTCGATCTTTGCGCACATTTTGCGGATCATACTTATGTTGTCGATAATGGACACGGAGTATGACCGCCGGTTGGTCTTGTTCCAGGAGAAAGCCGCCCTTTTTCAGTTCCTTGAGCTGCTCTTTCTGACTTTTGGCCACTGAGACCAGGGCAATTTTGTCCAACTGGGGGTACAAGGAAGTTGGAGTCAACGAAGAAAGAGTGGTCAGTGTACGATCGCTCTGGCCCAGGACTCGAACAAGAAAGTCTTCACCCATTTTGAACAGACGTCTGGCAAAGAGGGCGGCCGAGGTCCGTCTTTCCGAGGTGATGGGAAATCCGTACAGTTCCATCAGGTATTGATAGACAAAGGTCCGGTTCAGTTCGTAGATTTGGTTGTCATTGGGCTTGAAACGTCCTATGCGCAATCCAAAGCGTTTGAGTTCTGAGTCAAGGTCAGAGGGAAATGAAGCATAGATCCCTGAGGTATAGAAATTTCCGTCTAAATTTTTGGCCATCACGTGTCCACGGTCCATATGCAGGATATAGGTCAAAATACTGGGATAAGACAAAAGATCTGTTACCCGGTTTAGATCAAAGGTGGTTTTGAACCTGTCTTGGTGTGCTTTGGGCAGACGGCTGAGAAAAACATCCCGGTTTTGTTGGATAATGGCCGGTTCAAAGGGGGATGCTGGGCCGCTGCTGGCAGCGAAGGCATCCTCAATGCAGTGCAGGATGTCGAATTGGAACACTTCGTGGAAATAATCAATGGGCCGATCAAAGGCTACAAGGCTGAAACCGGGTAATTCCTGGTATTCGTAGAGGTTGGACTCAAAAGAGGGCAGAAGTTCCTGTGGAGAAACCAATGGGTAGTTATCAACTTGAAAGTAAGGGCGGAGCAAACAGTATTTTATGTGCACTACATCCAAAAAATGGCGTAGATTTTCCAGTGTGCTGATAGACAATGGGTGTCGTAAGGATGTGGCATCCCGCCATTGCATGTACGGGACGTGAGTAAATGCGTCTTCCCAGCCAAAGCTCATACGGGAAATAGTATCCATGCTGATGTTTTGATGGTATAAAATTTGCTTTTACCCTATTTTGACTGAAAAATCAACGCATGCGCGTTGTTGGAAGCGGATTTCGGGATCTCTTGTTTGTTGACGAATGATGCAATCGGTCTTATGCTTACCGTTTATACAGGAAATATTAACCAGGGAGCCGCTTTTTTAAACTTGATGCAAGGACCGACTCAGGGCGGATTATATTTTTCTTTAAGGAGGAAACCGGGATTATGGAATATCAGGTTGAGGATATCTCGCCAGTTGAAAAAAAAGTTACTGTTCAGACTTCTGCTGAAGAAGTGAATGCAGCCTTGGGGACTGCTGTGGCTTTTTTTCAGAAGGATCTCAAAATGGCCGGCTTTCGACAAGGAAAAGTCCCATCTTCGGTAGTGGAAAAAAAATTTTGGAAGGAAATTTCCGACCAAGCAACCAGGGATTTGTTGAATGTCCATTTTTCTCAGATACTCGGGGAGGTTGGGGTAGAGCCGGTGTCGGGGATCAACTTAGATGGGGATGCGCAGTTGGTCAGGGATCAGGATATGATCTACAGTTTCCGATTAGAATATGTCCCTGAGATTGATCTGCCTGAATACAATGGGCTGAAAACCACGCAGAAAAAAGTTGAGATCGATGACGAAATGGTCGATACGGCTTTACAACGGGTTCAAAGGGACAATAGTACATTAGAATTGGTCAAGAAAGAGCGACATCCCCAGGACGGCGACGTGGCCGTAATTGATATCGTGGCCTATAAAGACGGAGAACAACTCTCCAATCTTCAGGCCAAGGGCTTTGAATTGCCTTTAGGTGAAGGGCAGGCCCTGGAATCTTTTGAGAATATTGTCAAGGGAATTACTCCAGGACAAACCGGGAAAGGAGATATCACTTTTCCGGAAGACTTCTTGAATTCTGAACTGGCCGGCAACACAGTGAACATGGAAGTGACCCTGAATGTGATCAAGGAACGGATCATACCGGAAGCAGATGATATTCTGGCGGATAGGTTGGGGTTTAACAGTATTGAAGAGGTTCGGGGGCATATCCGAAAGTCCTTATCTGATCGAATGGAAAAAATGGAGCGATCTGCTGCCCAAAAACGCCTTCTGGATCAGATTCTGGCCCAGGTCACAGCGCCTTTGCCGCCCTCCTTGGTTGAGTCCCATGTGAACCAGATGCTGGAATCCAAACGGACAAAACTGGAAAAACAGGGGAAAGGTCTTGGTTCTGAAGGGGGCGAAGAAGAGGTCCGTAAGGCCCTGATCCCTGAGGCCGAAGAAATGGTCAAATCTCAAGTCGTGCTGTTAGAGATTGCCAGGCGGGAAGAGCTGACTGTTTCCAACCAAGAAGTCGAGGTCTACCTGTATCGTCTGGCCATCAACTCCGGACAGGACCCGCAGGAGATGAAAAAATTCTATGAGCAAAATAATTTGATGTTTGCTTTGCGGGACAGTCTTTTGGCGGATAAGGCCATGGAGCGGATCTATGAGAATGCGGTGATTACAGAAGAAGAGTCCGGCCCAAAGACAGAAGACAAACCTGAGGAAGAGGCGGTTGATTAATTTGCTTCGGCAAAAAAATCGTATTCTGTCCAGAGAACTGTCGGCACCATTCTTCCAACCAACCAAGGACAATAAGACCGGAGAAATCCTCGCCTTGCTACGAGGATAACCAAAGAGACAATACCTATGGAATATACGGAAACAATGGCCAATGTCCCCATTGTCATTGAGCACACAGGCAGGGGGGAAAGGGCCTATGATATATATTCCCGCTTGTTGCGGGATCGGATTGTTCTGCTGGGTACGCCCATCGATGATTATGTCGCCAATTTGCTGTGCGCCCAGCTTCTGTTTCTGGAGTCCGAGGATCCGGAAAAGGAGATCAACTTCTACATCAACAGCCCGGGCGGCTCTGTGACCGCTGGACTGGCAGTTTACGATACCATGCAGTATATCTCGGCCCCAGTGGCCACCTTGTGCTTAGGACAGGCTGCCAGTATGGCAGCCGTCCTTTTGGCTGCAGGGACGGCCGGCATGCGCTATGCGCTGCCCCACAGCAGAATTCTCCTTCATCAACCCATGGGAGGATTTCAAGGTCAGGCCTCGGATATTGACATTCAAGCCAGAGAAATTATTCGATTGAAAGGGACGTTGAATGAAATTCTTGCTACCCACACAGGGCAGGATTTGAGCAAAGTTGAACAGGATACAGATCGTGACTACTTTATGGGTGCAGGTGAAGCCAAAGATTACGGGGTGATAGATCAAACCCTTTCGTCGCGAAAAGAAGCCCGCAACGATTCATAAACTGAAACGATTCCTGATTCCGACAATGGAAACCGCCAGCCGGGAAGAGAAAAGACACTATCAGGTAGGATTATGCAACACGATAAAGATAAGAAAGCGTCCGCGGAATTTTGCTGTACTTTTTGCGGCAAGAGTCAGGATACGGTGCAACGGCTGATCGCTGGTCCAGATGTCTATATTTGTGACGAGTGTGTGGCTTTGTGCAACGACATCCTGGCCCAGGACAAAATTAGTGAAGAAACAAGCGAAGGGCGTCTTTTGCCGCCCAGTGAGCTGAAAAAATCATTGGATGACTACATCGTAGGCCAAGACCAGGCCAAACGAATGCTGTCCGTTGCTGTGTATAACCATTATAAACGAGTTCACTATCACGACAGGTCCTCCAAGGATGTGCAGCTGGATAAAAGTAATATCCTGCTCATTGGATCAACCGGCACCGGGAAGACCCTTATGGCTCAGACACTGGCCAGGGTTTTGCAAGTTCCTTTTGCTCTGGCTGATGCGACGACATTGACTGAGGCCGGCTATGTCGGGGAGGATGTGGAAAATATTCTGGTCCAGCTGCTGCAAAATGCAGACTATGATCTGGAGGCGGCGTCCAAAGGGATTGTCTACATTGATGAGATCGACAAGATCTCGCGCAAGGCGGACAGCGCCTCCATTACCAGGGATGTGTCTGGAGAGGGAGTTCAGCAGGCGCTGCTGAAAATCATTGAAGGGACGGAAGCCAATATTCCGCCCAAAGGCGGGCGCAAGCATCCCCAACAAGAATACATCCGCCTGGATACATCCAATATCATGTTCATTATGGGCGGGGCCTTTGTCGGGCTGGACTCCATCATCAAACAGCGAACCCAAGGCAGCGCCATGGGTTTTGGGGCAGAAGTCAGCTCAAAGAAGGAAAGTGCCCTGGGGCAGCTTTTACGCTTGAATCAGCCCCAGGATTTGATCAAGTACGGTCTCATTCCGGAATTCGTTGGCCGGATACCGGTGGTTACTGCCCTTGACGAACTGGACGAGGACGATCTGGTGCATATACTCAGCGAACCGAAAAATGCCCTGGTGAAGCAGTACAAAAAGCTCTTTGAGCTGGATAATGTCACCCTGCGCTTTACAAACAATGCCCTGAAGGCCATTGCCCATAAGGCTATGGAACGCAAAACCGGTGCTCGTGGACTGCGCAGCGTCATGGAGGCAATTATGTTGGAGATCATGTATAGCCTGCCTTCCATGCAGTCGGTCCAGGAATGTGTGATCAATCAGGCCGTGGTGGATGAGGGGAAAGATCCCTTGATTTTTTATCACCAGGAAGCAAAGAGTGCATGATCTCACCAGGGAAATGGTCGCCGTTTTGAGGCCCCTGACGGCGTAACGGTCCATACGTTTGCTCATATCCAATGCCCGCCTCTTTGAGATGCCTTTCATTTAATGTCCCGTCTTTTGCACATTGCTGAAGCAGCATTCAGGGGCCGCTTCACGCCGTGTGGATCATGAACGTACGTACCTTGCGCAACAATACAACCGAGATACCCAGTCATTTGGTCGGAGGAACCATGAACGAATATACCTATTATATAGCAGGTCAGGACAAGGAAATGATTCAACTTCCATTGATGACTCTGCGAGACGTGGTCATGTTTCCGCGGGCTATCATCCCATTATATGTTGGCCGGGAAGCATCGATTAAGGCCGTGGAAAAGGCGTTGTCTGATTACAATAAGAAAATCTTTCTGGTCACCCAGCGCAATCCAGAAGATGAGAAGCCGCAGCAGGCGGATTTGTTTGCAACCGGGGTCATCTGCAAGATCTTGCAGCTTTTGCGTTTGCCGGATGGAACAATCAAGGTCCTGTTCGAGGGGCAAGATCGGGCCGGTTTTGAAGGTGAAGATCCCCTGTTTGATGAACGTGCTGATTTTCCGGTTGTTTCGGCCTGGGCCCTGGACGAGGAGGTGTCAACAGGAGCTGAGGTGGATACCCTGGTCCAGATGGTCCACGAGGCGGTGAATTCCTTTGGCAAAAAGAACAAAAACCTGTCCCAGGAAACAATCAAGGCCATAACCGGTATCTATGAGCCTGGACATCTGGCGGATATGATCGTTCCTCATCTGAAAGTTGATTTTAGTCAAAAGCAGGAAGCCCTGGAGCAGATCAATCCGTACTCCCGTTTGGAGTTGGTCTATGGCCTGCTCCTTTCCCAGATAGAACACTCCGAAGTTGAAGAAAAGATCAACGAGCGGGTCAAGGAACAGATTGAGCAAAATCAGAAACAGTACTATTTAAATGAACAGCTCAAGGCCATCCACAAGGAAATGGGCATGGAGCAGGATTCCGGCGCGGAACTGGATGAGCTTTTGGAACAGCTGGAATCAAAGGACATGCCGGATGAGGCCCGGGAAAAGACCAAGCGGGAGATCCAAAAGCTCAAGCACATTCCACCCTCTTCTGCTGAGTATACAGTGATCCGCAATTACGTGGACTGTATACTCGATCTGCCCTGGAATACGATCAAACAAACTGACCTGGATATTGACCAGGCGACCAAAATTCTGGATGAGGATCACTATGGCCTGGAAAAGCCCAAAGAGCGGATTCTGGAGTTTTTGGCCGTGCAGAAGCTGGTGGAAAAAATTTCTGGCCAGATTCTCTGTTTTGTCGGTCCACCAGGAGTGGGCAAGACATCACTGGCAAAGTCCATCGCCCGGGCTATGGACAAGGAGTTTGTCCGTCTCTCCCTTGGCGGGGTGCGGGATGAGGCCGAGATCCGGGGACATCGCCGGACCTATGTCGGCGCTTTGCCAGGGAAGATTATCCAGGCCTTGAAGCGGAAGGAATACAGCAATCCGGTCATGTGTCTGGACGAAGTGGACAAGATGAGTACTGATTTCCGGGGCGATCCCTCCTCGGCCCTGCTCGAGGTTTTAGACCCGGAGCAGAACTACGCCTTCAGCGATCATTATCTGGATCTGGATTACGATTTGTCCAATGTCTTTTTTATCACCACAGCCAACACCCTGCAGACCATTCCCTGGGCCCTGCGGGATCGGATGGAGATCATCCAGATACCTGGATATCTGGAGACGGAAAAGATGCAGATCGCCAAGTCCTTTCTTTTGCCCAAGCAGATATCCAGGCACGGTTTGCAGAACCAGCATGTGCACGTATCGGATCAAGCCATACAGGAAGTGATTCGGCACTATACCCGGGAGTCAGGGGTACGGAATCTGGAGCGGGAATTGGCCTCTATCTGCCGCAAGCTGGCCAAGCGTGTGGTCCAAGAAAGGAAATCCGGCCAGTCGGTTCAGGTCAACCGCAAGTCGGTGGGAAATCTGCTCGGAGTTCCTCAATATCGTTATGGAGAGCGGGAAGATAAGGCCCTGGTGGGTCTGAGCACAGGCCTGGCCTGGACCGAGATGGGCGGCGAACTGTTGATGATTGAAGTGGCCCTCATGTCCGGGACCGGGAAGATCGAAGTCACCGGCAAGATCGGGGATGTGATGCAGGAGTCGGCCAAGGCGGCCCTGAGCTATGTCCGGTCCAGGTCGGAGTTGTTCGGTTTAAAACCTGAATTCCACAAGGAAGTGGACATCCATATCCATGTTCCTGAAGGGGCCACACCCAAGGACGGGCCGTCGGCCGGGATCACCATGAGCACGGCTCTGGTCTCGGCCCTGTTGAATATGCCGGTGAATAACGATTTGGCCATGACTGGAGAAATCACTCTTCGGGGCCGGGTTCTGCCCATCGGTGGATTGCGGGAAAAACTGTTGGCCGCCCACAGGGGATTGATATCCAAGGTGATCATCCCCAAGGACAACAGCAAGGATCTCAAGGAGGTTCCCCAGGCCATTCTCAAGGACTTGGAGATTACGGAAGTTGAACATATGGATGAGGTCTTGCCTTTGGCTCTGGTCAATGTCCAGCCCGGGGAGATCTTTTGCGGTCAGTCCAGAACAATGTCTCTGGTTCAGAGTCTGCGTCAGGAGCAGAACCGACCTCAAGCACATTAAAAATAATCTGTGCCCGAAAGCCCCGCCATATGGCGGGGCTTTTTTGTTCAGCACCCGGGCACAAAACCAAATAGCCCCTGGAGGAGGCGGATCTTGCTTGCGTGTGGGGGATACAATTGCTACAAGGTGATATCATTTTTTAAATCCGAACATGGAGGAGGCCGATGAAACGATTCGTTTTACTTTGCATTGGGCTGGTCTGTATTCTGGCAGTAGCCGGGGGGGTGCAGGCCAAAACCATGAAGCTGGCAATGGACGCGGATCCAGTCTCATTGGATCCCCAGGTTCAGCTTTCCGGGGGGATGCTCCAGTATTCGCACATGGTCTTTGATCCCCTGATCCGTTGGACCCAGGATATGAAATTCGAACCCCGCCTGGCCACCTCCTGGGAGCGCCTGGACCCAACCACTGTGCGCTTTCACCTGCGCAAAGGGATCACCTTTCACAGCGGCAATCCCTTTACAGCTAAAGATGTGGTCTGGACTGTGGACCGACTCAAGCGGAGTCAGGATTTCAAAGGCCTTTTCGATCCTTTTGTCGGGGCCAAAGCAGTGGGCAAGCACACAGTCGATGTGATCACCAAAAAGCCCTATCCCTTGCTCTTGAACATGGCCACCTATATCTTTCCCATGGACAGCGAGTTTTATACCGGAACCGATGAAAAAGGAAAGTCAAAGGACGCCATTGTCAAGACCGGATATTCCTTTGCCAACACCCACGAGTCCGGGACCGGAAAGTACACAATCACCCAGCGGCAGCAGGGCGTACGGGTGGTCTTTGAAGAATATGAAAATTACTGGGATACGAAGTCCCCAGGCAATATCGACAAGATAGTGCTCACCCCGATCAAAAAGGACGCCACCCGAGTGGCCGCTCTTTTATCCGGAGACGTGGACTTCATCATGCCCGTGCCCCCCCAGGACTATGCGCGGATCAGCAGGACTGATGGGATCAAACTGGTCACCCTGCCCGGGAGCCGGATCATTACCTTTCAATTGAATCAAAAGCGCCGACCGGAATTTCAGAACCGGAAAGTCCGCCAGGCCATAGTGCATGCAGTGAATAATGAAGGCATTGCAGACAAGATAATGAAGGGCAAGGCCACGGCCGCAGGACAGCAGGCTCCGGAAGGATATCTGGGCTATGTGCAGGAGCTCACCCCCCGCTACGATCTGGAAAAGGCCAAGGAGCTCATGGCCGAGGCTGGATATGCTGCTGGATTCGAGTGCTCCATGATCGCCCCCAACAACAGATATGTAAATGATGAAAAGATCGCCGAGGCCGTGGTCTCCATGCTGGGTAAAATCGGGATCACGGTCAATTTGAAGACCATGCCCAAGGCCCAGTATTGGGATCAATTCGACGCTCAGGTAGCGGACATTCAGATGATCGGATGGCATCCGGACACTGAGGATTCAGCCAACTACACCGAATTTCTGCTCATGTGCCCGAATAAAGAGACTGGATACGGGCAGTACAACAGTGGCAACTACTGCAATCCTAAAGTGGATGAGCTGATCATGAAGTGTCAGAGCGAGACCGATAGGGCAAAGCGGGCAGAGATGCTCAAGGAAGTAGAGCGGATCCTGTACAGTGATGCGGCCTTTGTTCCCCTGCATTGGCAACATCTGTCCTGGGCCGGGAAAGAAAATCTCCGGATCAAGCCGATAGTCAATGTCATGAACTTCCCCTATTTCGGGGACTTGGTCATGGAGTAATACGGCCTTGATTTCAGGCTGAAAAATGGTGTAGGGCAGGTTCTCCAGCAGGGTGGATCTGCCTTTTTTGTGGACAAACTCTACGGGAAAGAAACTCATGTTTGCCTTTATCCTACGGCGGATCCTGCAGGCCTTCCTGGTTATGTTCGTGATCAGCGTGATCGGATTTGCCATCAAGCACAACGTGGGCGATCCGGTGCGCCAGATAACCGGCATTTCGGTATCAGTGGCTGAACGGGAGGCCTTGCGGGATGAACTCGGCTTAAACGACCCGGTGTACATCCAGTTCGGCCGCTTCCTCCAGAGCGCCGTGCATGGAGATCTGGGGACGTCCTTTTTCTACAAAAAACCAGCTACCCAGGTCATTCTCTCCAAGGCCCCGGCCACCATTGAACTGGTCCTGGTCAGTGCGATAATTATTGTCGTATTGTCTGTTCCCCTGGGCATATTTGCGGCTATCAGGCCGAAACACATTTTTTCCCGGGTGGTCATGGGGGCCAGTATTGTTGGGGTCTCCATTCCGGTCTTTTTGACTGCCATCATGGGTATTTATCTGTTTTCCATCCAATTGGGCTGGCTGCCCTCTTTCGGACGGGGGGCAACGGTCAATCTCTTAGGCTGGCACACCGGTTTTTTGACCATGGACGGCTGGCTGCACCTCATCCTGCCCAGTCTGGCCCTGTCTTCAATCATGCTCCCCTTGTTCATCCGGCTCATCCGCTCAGAAATGATGGAAGTTCTGGAAACGGAATACATCAAATATGCCTGGGCCAAGGGCCTGAATAAATACCGCATCTGGTTTGTGCACGCATTTAAAAACACCCTGCTGCCTGTGATCACCGTGGGCGGGGTGCAGCTGGGAATCACCATCGCCTTTACCATTTTGACCGAGACGGTCTTCCAGTGGCAGGGACTGGGCTTTTTGTTTATGGAGGCGGTTGAGCGATCGGACACATCCCTTTTGGTGGCCTACCTCATGTTTGTGGGCCTGGTCATGGTGCTGGTCAATACAGTGGTGGACATCATTTACGGCATGGTCAATCCCACTGTGCGCATTATGGGGGCCAAATGAAGAGGCAGTGGCAGCGATTCAAAGATTCCTATCTGTGGTACAGCTTCAAGCGGGACAAGGTGGCCATTGTCAGTTGTGCCGTGTTCGTCCTCCTTTTTGTCTCTGCCCTGCTCGCTCCCTGGATTGCTCCATACAATCCCTACGATCCGGCCAATATCGACATTATGTCCTCGGAAACGCCTCCTGTGTGGATGGATGGGGGGACTTCCGAGTACATCATGGGGACCGACGCCCAAGGCCGGGATCTTCTGTCCACCATGATCTACGGGATGCGCATCTCCATCACCATCGGGGTTTTCGCTGTTTTGCTGCAGGCCTTGCTGGGTATCGTCATTGGGCTTGTTGCCGGATATTTCGGTGGCCGGCTGGACTCTTTTTTTATGCGCATGGCCGATGTGCAGCTCTCATTTTCCTATCTCATGGTGGCTATTTTCATCAGCGCTGTTTTGCAGGCAGCCATCGGGGTGGGCCGTTTTGGAGAAATCGCGGTTCCTTTTTTGATCATCGTCATCGGTCTGGCCCAGTGGCCGCAGTACGCCCGGACAGTGCGGGCTTCTGTTCTGGCAGAGAAGAAAAAGGAATATGTGGAGGCGGCCCGAGTGGCGGGATTCAATGCCCAGCGTATTATGTGGCGGCACATCCTGCCCAACTGCATGTCCCCGATCCTGGTGTTGTCCACAATTCAGGTAGCCAATGCGGTTATGAGCGAGGCGGCTCTGTCCTTTCTGGGGCTGGGCATGCCGGTGACCAGGCCATCTCTGGGCTCTCTGATCAATTCCGGCTTTGAATACATATTCAGCGGATCCTGGTGGATAACCCTCTTTCCCGGTGTCCTTCTGGTCATCTTGGTTTTGGCTGTGAATCTGCTGGGCGATTTCCTCCGGGACGTGCTCAATCCGAAATTGTACAAGGCCTGATCAGGCATATCCTTTTGCAGAGGGCCTGCCCTTGAGTGGAGTTGTAATGTCAAAACCAGAAAGCCATTCTATCCTGCTCGAAGTCCAGGATCTGGTGATCAATTTTGCCCTGCGCGGCGGTGATCTGACGGCCTTGAATGGGATCAGTTTTTCTCTCAACCAGGGGGAGCGCCTGGGCCTGGTCGGTGAGAGCGGGGCCGGGAAATCCGTGGCCGGATTCTCAATTATCAATTTGATCAGCAAGCCGGGATACATTGCCAAGGGCAAGGTCCTGTTTCAGGGCCGGGAGATCAGTGCTCTGTCCTTTGAGCAACTGCGGCGGATCCGGGGCAACGGAATCAATATGGTTTTCCAGGATCCGATGATGACCCTCAACCCGGTATTAACCATTGGGATCCAGATGGTAGAGACCATCAAGGCCCATCAGGAAATAAGCGACCAAGAGGCTGCAGCCATGGCCGTTGACAAGCTGCGCCAGGTGCACATTCCTTCCCCGGAGAAGCGATTGACTCAGTATCCCCATGAATTTTCAGGGGGGATGCGCCAACGAATCATCATTGCCATTGCCCTGCTGAATAATCCGCAGTTGATCATAGCCGATGAGCCGACCACGGCCCTGGATGTAACCATACAAGCTGAGATTATGGATCTCTTCCTGGAGCTTTGCAGTCAGCAAAATATGGGCCTTATTTTGATCACCCATGACTTGGCTGTGGTTTCCGAGACCACGGAAAAGATGGCCGTCATGTATGCCGGGCGGATAGTTGAGCAGGGCCCGACGGATGAGGTCATTGCTGATCCCCAGCACCCTTATACTCAAGGACTTATAGCCGCGTTGCCCCAGACGGAGCACCGGGGAACCAGGCTGAATCAGATTCCAGGGACCATGCCTATCCTGACCAGCATTCCGCCTGGATGCTCCTTTCATCCCCGGTGTACCAAGGCCAGGGACATCTGCTCCGTGTATACTCCGGAGCTTGCTCCGACTCAGGCCAGAGAACGTTTGGTCGCCTGTCATCTCTTGCAACCCTAACCGGCATGGTCAAGATTATGCAAAACGCAGAGTACACTGATCAAGCGCCTTTGGTATCTGTCGTTCATCTGCACAAGATCTTCGATATATCCGGCGGATTGCTGGATCAGCTTTCGTGGCAGCAGGGCCGTCTGCGGCGGGAAAAGACCCTGGTCAAGGCCATAACCAATGTCAGCTTCGGCATCAGGCCCGGAGAAACTCTGAGTGTGGTCGGAGAAAGTGGATGCGGTAAATCAACCCTGGGCCGGACCGTAATCGGTCTGCACCAGCCAAACAGCGGGCAAGTCTACTACGGTTCCACTCGCATCGATACCTTCAGCCCGAAACAGATGCTCCCCTTTCGCCGCCGGATGCAGATGGTCTTTCAGGATCCATACGCATCCTTAAATCCCCGCAAGCGGGTGGTCAAGATTTTGGAGGAGCCCCTGGCTTTTCATTTCCCCCGTTTATCGGCTGCCGAGCGTAAAGACCGTCTGGAGGAGGTCATGCTTCAGGTTGGTGGCGATCCCCAATGGCTGATCCGGCTACCACACGAATTCTCCGGAGGACAGAGGCAGCGGATCAGCATTGCCCGGGCCTTGATCGTGGATCCAGACTTTATTGTGGCCGATGAGCCCATCTCCGCCCTGGATGTGTCCATACAGGCCCAGATCTTAAATCTCATGCTTGATGCCCAGGAGGAACGTGGGCTGGCCTATCTGTTCATCGCGCATGATTTGTCTGTGGTGGAACACATATCCACCCGGGTGGCGGTCATGTATCTGGGCACAGTCTGTGAATTGGCTGAGAGCGGGGATCTGTTCGCCAATCCCATGCATCCATATACCAAGGCCCTGCTCTCGGCCATCCCCCGCCTGGGCACCAAGCGGGAAGGGCATGTGAAGCTCAGAGGGGAAGTGCCAACCCCCATCAATCTGCCCCCTGGTTGCGTATTTCATCGTCGCTGCCGATTTGCCCGGGATATCTGCCGCCTGGAGTTTCCCGAACTTATGACCATGGCTGACGGTCGAGAGGTGGCTTGCCACGGCATTCGGGAAGGGTGGATATGTACACTACACTAGTACAAGCGATCATAAATAACGGTAACGCTCATTGGCCGTCATTGCGAGGAGTCTTCGACAGGCGTCTTCGCCGAGGCAATCTCGAAATCGTTACCGATACTTGAGGAAAGGTGTACTTGTATTGCGTCTCAAAAGTTTTGTCTCAGTTTTTGGCAAAAGGATTTGGATTCACAGCACCCTCCCCTAACCTCATCCCTAGAAAGCTGCGCAAAACCGCAGCAGGGAGGGGAAGCAAGAGGATCAAGTTTATCAGCACATCCGTGGGTTGGTTTGTCGCGATCTAACGAAGACATTGAATTTTCAGCATGAGCAGTCGGTTGCGGTTCCCCGCCCGGCACTCAAATGCTCAAACTATTGGCCTTTCTTTTTGATTGGCCGAACATTTGCTTTTGAGTGCCGGGCGGGGACAGGGGTGGGTCGTCATAATGACAGATTCCTTGGTATTACGTGGGACGAAGGAGAGGGAGTGATAGATGTTCACATATGTTTGTACAAAAATCCACAAAATATTGCTTTCTCCCATGGATGAATGCACAAAAAAATGTTAGCTTGCTCTGCATGGGGAAGGAGTGAGATCAACATGCTGGAATTTTTGCGTATCCAAAACTTGGCCCTGATAGAGGATCTGGAGATGGAGTTCGCTCCGGGGCTGAATGTGCTCACTGGGGAGAGTGGAGCTGGGAAGTCCTTTATCCTGCGGGCCCTGGATTTTATTTTGGGCGAAAAAATGGGCCCAGGGATGATTCGCTCCGGACAGGACAAGGCATTGGTGGAGGCAGTCTTTCAACTGCCGGAAGGGGAAATCCTCCTGCGCAGAGAAATCTCAGCTGATACCGGGCGCAGCCGGGTGTATGTCAACGATCGGCTGAGTTCCCAGGAAAAAGTGCGTGAGATGCGTCCTCGCTTGATCATCCACACCAGCCAACATGCCCAGCAACGACTCTTAAAACCTTCATACCATCAACAGCTCCTGGACAGTCAAATTCCAGGATATCTGCGCCACAAAAGGGAAAGCCTCTTGTCCATGTTCAAGGAACTGAGCACTCGAAAAAAAGAGCTGACGGAAAAAACCCAGGAGCTGGACAGTAAGCGGGAGTTTTTGGAGTATCAGCAAAATGAAATCCGCAAGGTGGACCCACAACCCGGTGAATTGGAAGAATTGGAAAACCGCAAGCAAATCCTGCGGGATCAGGCCCAGGCCCAGACCTCCGTGCATCGATGTCTGGATGCCTTATATGGCGAACAGGGCCCTTTGGTGGATCGGATTCACGACCTGCAACGGGAAATCAAGACCTTGTCTGCATTGGATCCTGAGTATGGACCATTTGACGAGCGGCTCGAAGAGATTCGCCAACTCTTCATTGATTTGGGCTCAACCCTGAAACAGGCTCCGGTAGGCCGGGAAAGTGAGCAGGAGCTGGAAGATATTGAATCCAGACTGTGGCAGCTCAGCCAGCTGCAACGGCGAATGAACAGGACCTTGGATCAACTCTTGGCTTTGGATCGGGAAATTGAGGACAATCTGTCCTTTTTGGACAATTGTCACCTGGAGCTGGGCCAGATCAGCAAAAAGGAACAAGAAGTCCATCGTGAGCTGTCCCAGGTGGTTGAAGAGGTCAATGGGGCTCGCCAATCCCAGGCCGAGCTCTTTTGTTCACGACTGCAAAAGGAGCTCCAGCAATTGGGTTTTGCTTCCGATGTTCAGGCACAGTTCGAATTTCTTCCAGTGGAGATTGTCCCTGGGATCGAGGAATTGCAGGGCCGGTTGCTCTGGATCCCAAATCCAGGCCAGTCTCCACAGCCTTTGGACCAGATTGCATCGGGCGGAGAATTGTCCAGGTTTCTGCTGGCCCTGGTTGGGTTGATGGTCGAAGGTGATTTTCCAACCCTGCTTTTTGACGAAGTGGATGCCGGTATCGGCGGACTTATACTGGGCCAGGTCGGACAACGAATACAGGAATTGGCTGGCCAGCACCAAATCATTCTCATTTCGCACTGGCCGCAACTTGCATCCTTGGCGGAACGGCACTTCAAGGTCTACAAGGAAGTGCAGGCTGAACAGACATACACATTCTGCACCCGCCTCCAGGGCCGGGAGATTGAACAAGAGATATCCCGCATGGCCGGAGGGGGTGACCAGGGCCGAACAATGGCCAGACAATTTTTGGAGGGAATTGCACAATGACCCCTTCCCAAGGACCGTCATGCCAAACCTTGTCCGTACAAAGGACATCTTCTCCGGACAATGATCTCTTCCATCATCTGGTCTTGCAGCCCCCGCAGTTGGATTGGATTCCAGGCCAGTTCGTCATGTTTCGGCCCCAAACCTGGACCTTGGATCCATTCAGTTCCCGGCCTTTTTCCATTGCCGATCTCAATGATCAAGGGCTGCACATTTATTACCAAGTGGTGGGCAAGGCCACGAGCCAGATGACGGCCTTAAAAGCTCAGGACCAGGTTACGGTCTGGGGACCTTTGGGCCACGGATTTTCCTTTGATTTTGAGGTCCCAACCCTGCTTTTGGCTGGAGGGATGGGCATCATTCCTTTTCTGGGTCTTATCCGTAGTCATCCAAAGCCTGGCAACCTCGAACTCCTGTTCGGGCATCGGAGCGAATTGAAAAATTACCCTTATCAGGAAATTGCCGAGAGGATCCTGGTCTGGAATCTCCAGGACAAGACAGCGAAGGATCTGAAAAAATTGCACAGGGCTCTGCAGGTTAAGATCGAAGGATATGCCCGGGACGGAAGGATTCTGGCATGTGGGCCTGTTCCATTTTTACAGGTGGTTCAAGGCCTGGCTCTGAAACACAAAGCCCGGTGTCAATTGTCCCTGGAGACGACTATGTTCTGCGGGATCGGGGCCTGTTTGGGGTGTATGGTCCGCACTGCAGATGGAAGCCAAAAGCAGGCCTGTGTCGACGGTCCGGTGTTTGATGCTGAAGAAATTGTTTTGGCCTCGTAACTTTCGGGTTTACGGTTCGAAGAATAAAGCCAATGAGCATTACAGCAAAAGTTCGGTATTTTCCCGTCATTCCAGCGGAGGCGGGAATGAGGTTTTTTTGTATGGCCATGACGAATCAGCCTTTCCCCTGGATTGCCCGGAACGTATGATAAGGATGTGTTCAAACATTGTGGCCGGGCAATGACGGAAAAGGAATGCTTCTCCTATCTTTCGCTGTAGAGTTATGAGGAGTCAGTATTCCTCTAAAAATCAATACGTAAAAAAATAATAAACAAAGAACCCGCATTTACAAAGTTCTTTTCTTTATTTCAAATAGTTGTTTCGATTTGTATTTGTAGTGGAAATCCCAATTGAAACGGAAAAGACCATGAACGATTTGCGTTGTCAGCTGGCAGGATTGGAACTGTCCAATCCGATTCTGACTGCCTCCGGAACTTTTGGCTACGGCCTGGAGTATGCTTCGTACGGGGATTTGACCAAACTGGGCGGACTTGTGGTCAAAGGACTGTCTTTAGAGCCCAGAGCCGGCAATCCCTCTCCCCGGATTGTAGAGACCGCCTGCGGCCTGCTCAATGCCATCGGCTTGCAGAATATCGGGGTCAAAAGTTTTGTGCAGGACAAGCTTCCCCAATTGCCCTGGGACAAAACCTCTATTATCGCGAATCTCTATGCCCAGAGCGTGGATGAATTTGTCAACCTGGCTCAATATCTATCGCAAGTTGAAGGTGTTGCGGCTCTGGAGGTCAATGTTTCCTGTCCCAATGTGGACAAAGGAGGATTGGCCTTTGGCCAGGACCCAAAACAGGCTGCTGCTGTATGCCGGGCGGTAAAAGACGTGAGCCGGTCCAAACCTGTCATGATCAAGCTGACTCCGAATGTAACCGATATCCGTGAAATTGCTGTTGCTGTTCAAGAGGCAGGGGCGGATGCCTTGTCTTTGATTAATACCGTAAGCGGCATGGCTGTGGACATCTATAGCAGACGTCCGAAGTTGACCAATGTGCAGGGCGGGCTTTCCGGGCCGGCGATCAAGCCCGTGGCTCTGCACAAGGTGTATCAGGTATGCCGGGAGGTCAGCATCCCGGTTGTGGGCTTGGGAGGAATTACATCGGCTTCGGATGTTCTGGAATTTCTGTTGGTCGGCGCGCATGCTGTCCAGATTGGTTCAGCCAATTTTTTGCGACCGGATATGAGTTTTCGGCTTGTGGATGAGCTGCAGGCACTGACCGAGGAGCTGGGGATATCCTCCTGGGATGCATGGCGTGGTAGTTTGAAGGTGAAGTCGGAAGACGAGGCTTTGTCATGAATCATCTGTCGCAATGCAAGGAACACCCCCCAACCCACCTCAGGGCTGAGCATAGCACACGCTTGATACCCAGCTAAATGCGGCTTTGCCGTAGACCCGTGGTCTATTTAGCCGGGTAAACCACATTTGCAAAGGAGGAGAAGATGACGACCTTGATCATTGTCTTAGGCTTTTTGCTGTACATGTTTTTTTATTTTACCTATGGAAAGAAACTGGAAAGGGAGGTGGTCAATGCCTCGGATGAGACCGAGACTCCGTCGAAACGCATTTATGACGGCGTGGACTTCATTCCAGCCCGGAGGGAAGTCCTGTTTGGACATCATTTTGCGTCCATAGCCGGAGCAGCGCCGATCATCGGTCCGGCCCTGGCCATCTGTTGGGGATGGGTGCCGGGCCTGCTGTGGGTCTGGTTTGGAAACATTTTTATCGGGGCCGTGCACGACTACCTGGCCTTGATGGCCTCTGCCCGGTATGACGGCAAGTCCATTCAATTTGTTGCTTCCGATCTTTTAGGCAAGAAAACAGGGCGCGGATTTTACTGGCTGGTCTTTTTCCTGCTTATTCTGGTCGTTGCCGCCTTTGCAGCCATTGTCGGGGGGATGTTTGTCAAGACACCTGAAATCGCCTCCACCTATGTATTGAAGATCGTTGCGGCCCTGATTCTCGGGGTACTTATGTATCGGGTGCGGATGAATTTCGGCCTGGCCACGATTTTGGGCATTGGCATGCTCATTGCCGCTATCTGGCTGGGATCCCTGCAGGGCATAGTCCTGAGCTACACATCATGGATGTGGATCTTCTTTTTCTACATCATTATAGCCGCTTCCATACCGGTGAATATCCTCCTCCAACCAAGAGACTACTTAAATTCGTGGCTGCTCTACGCAGGTTTGTTTTTGGGATTTGTGGGGGCGGTTTTTGCCTTCAAGGGCCTTGAAATCCCGGCCTTTTCCACCTTTTCCCCGGTCCTTCTCGGAGGCAAGGCAACCCCGTTCTGGCCGGCTATTCCTTTGGTTATTGCCTGCGGATCGTTGTCCGGATTTCATTCCCTGGTTGCCTCCGGTACAACCTCGAAGCAGCTGGCCAAGGAAAGCGATGCCCTGTTCATCGGCTACGGGGCTATGTTCACCGAGGGTTTTTTGTCCACTATTGTCATTGTATCTATTGCCGGGTTTGGATATACGGCCTTGAAAAACGCCGGGGTTGATGCTGAAACCCTAAATTTTGACAATTGGGGGGCCATGTTCACCAAGGCCTCTGCCTCTGTGGGCCTGTCCAAAGCCAATTTGTTTGTCCAGTCCTATGCCGACATGGTCAATGCTACCTGGCTGGGATTCCTGCCGACCAAAATCGTGAAGATTGTGGCTGGAATGTGGGTGGCCTCCTTTGCCATGACCACCCTGGACACCACCAACAGGCTGGCCCGGTACTGCCTGTCCGAAATGGCCCTGCCCTTGAAAGACAAGGCAGCCGGACTCTACAGATTCTTGACCAATCCCTGGGTGGCCTCGGTTATTCCGGCGGCCATAGGGATCTGGCTGGCGGCCAGTGGGAACTGGCTGGTTATCTGGGGGTCTTTTGGGGCAGCGAATCAGCTGGTTGCATCGATCGCCCTGATGGCCGGGGCTGCCTATGTGGCCAAAAAGCTCAAATCTCATTTTGCAAATTCAGCGGTGATCCCGGCCTGGATCCTGTGGGTCACGGTGACTGCAGCCATAGTGTGGTTCATTATCGTGGTTCAGCCCGGAGCCATTGCCAATAAGCCGTTTACAGGCTGGACAGTCATGGTCATCCTGTGCATTATGCTCATTTTGAACTTTATGTTTGTCTGGGATTTTGTGAAATCCAAGGCATATAAGGTGAGTGATGATTAATCGGAGCAGAGTATTAGGTTGCTGGGAAGCGTATCCCTGACCTGATGATGGGAAGAGAGAAGACGAGAGGATATATATTCCCGGGGTCATGGACGTGGCCCCGGAAACTGGAGGGGAAAATCATGGATCTGCAAAAAGCACTGCAAGAGGCGATAAAAGGTGAGATTGAGGGGCGGGAGCTCTACAGCGCGGCAGCGGAAAAAACAGCAGACGGCAAGGCAAAAGAGGTATTCCGAATGCTGGCTGATGAGGAGCAAAAGCACCACGATGCCTTGGTCCAGATGGCCAAAGATTATGGGCAGGGAAAAGACCTGACCATGCCCCAATTCGAAGCACCAGCCAGATTCGAGGATGCAGAAAGTCCGATATTCACCCGGGAATTCAAGGAGAAAGTTTCCGATTTCGACATGTCCGCCCTGTCCATTGGGATCAAGCTGGAACTGGAGTCAGAGAAGTTCTATCGCCAGATGGCAAAGGAGGCCCAGGAAAAGGAAGTCAAAGGTCTTTTTTTTCGACTGGCCGACTGGGAGAAAGGGCATTTCGAGTATCTGCAAAAGCAAATCAGTTTTTTAGAGGGCTATTATACACAAAAATACAGTATGTTCCGGTTTTAGCGTTGTATGAAGCCACAAATTCTCCGCCGTATTCAGGACATACTCTCTGGAATTGACGCCACTCACCGGGAGCAGGCCGCTGGTTTGACCGAGGTCGAGTGCCGGGAGCTGGAGAACATATTTGCTGTTCTTCTTTTGGGCTCTTTTGTCGGGCTTTCGGCACCGCCCTCCTTTCTGGCCGTGGAACTCTTGCCCTATATGGAGCGAGAGCTTGCTATTCTCCAGTGCAAGGCACAAGATTCCGGGGATATGCTGGCAGAACTGTGCGGGACCCTGGGGATAGATTAAGTGAAGACCCTTTTTTTTACCGGTAAAGGGGGGGTTGGTAAATCGACCATGGCTGCGGCTTCGGCCTGGCAGCTCTCCCAGAAGGCCCGGGTGCTCATTGTCTCCCTGGACCCGGCCCACAATCTGGGAGACATCTTTGGGGCCAAAAGCAATGGAAAAAAGAAACAGCTGACCAAGACCCTTTTTTTTCAGGAGATCGATCTGCATCAATTGTCCAGGGAATATTTGCAACAAGAGATCGATGTCTTGAGCACGACCTATAGTTATCTCAAGTCTTTCAACCTCGACAAATACTTTGCCACCCTCCAGTACTCGCCGGGCATTGAAGAATACGCCCTGTTGACCAGCATTGCTCAGACCATGGGCAATGAGAGCGCTTGCGACTATATTCTCTTTGATACACCGCCTACAGGGTTGACCCTCAGGTTTTTGGCCTTGCCCCAGGTAACAATGACCTGGATTGACAGACTGACAGCCATCAGGCGGCAGATTCTGCAAAAACGGCACACCATTTATCGGATCAAGGGTTCCTTGAGTTCGGAAGAAACTGTGGTCAACTTCAGGGAAGAGGACGATCAGATAGTGCAAAGGCTGCGCAAGCTGCAGGATACCTATCAGGAACTGGACCAAAGCCTGCGCGGCACGGATTGCCATATCGTTTTGGTGTTTAATCCGGATGTCTTGTCCGTGAAGGAGTCACAACGGCTGATTGCCGGACTCAAAGATCTGGGATTGCCCTTGGGCTTGCTCATCGACAATAAGGTGAGCGACGAAAATGGTGCGCAGGTGGAAAAGGTGGAAAAGAAGATGCAAAATATGGCTCCCGGTGTGCCCTTGCAGCGGATCAAGTTGAACAAGGCCTTGGTGGGCGCGAATGCAGGAGGAAATCTATACGATATCGACCAAAAGATACTTCCTGACTGGTGGTGATTTGCTGGATCAGGGTTCCAGGTTTACAACAATGACTACAGCTATAATTCGGGCTCTTTCTCGTCATTTCAGCGAAAGCCGGAATAAAGGTCTCCTGCCAGAGAAGAAAGCGGTTGATACGGCAAGGCTTTCCCCTGGATTGCCCGGCGAGTCAGATTGCGATGTATTCAGAAATCGGGGCCGGGCAATGACGAAGACGACAAAGAGGGGGATTGCGGTAATGCAGGAAGCCGTTCCCATCAAAAAACATTCATCCGGACCATGAGTTAAAATCTATTCCTGCGGTTACCAATATATGCGTAGAATAAGTGATTATCTTGAATAAGAAATGGAATAAGCATAAAATCAACAACATAGGCTGAGAAATTGTAATTTTCGACTTGCCCCTTGATTGGCGTACAAACACCCTCCCTTGCGCCTGCACAATGAAGCGAACGGAATATATGGCCAATTTTGAACAGATAGCAACCCAGCCGGTTTTCTTTCTTTTTGTGGCCTTTTCCCTCATTTTGGCCTGGGGGTATTTTCGGGGCAGGCGAAAAAATAAAGAACTTTCTATGAGTGCCTTTGAAGATCTTCTCCGGCTGTTCAAACCCGATGATCAGAAATTCACCAATATCGGGGGCGCTATCGGCTATCATGCCAATTTGTACATAAAGAAAAAAAAGGCCCTTTTGACCAGAGTGGATGCCACAATTACCATGCTGCCCAGGCACGCCCTGCTCTATCTGCCCATATCCAGGGTCATTCGCAAATACGACCGGCTTTTTGTAGAGCTGCACTTGAAAAATAGACCAGCCGAGGAATGGCACCTCCTGGAAGAGGGATATGCCCGCTTTTCCAGGACGAAAATCACCAATCGCAGCATGCTGCACATGAAAAAGGTGGACTGGGGCGGCTATACATTCGATCTGCTCTCTGAGTCAGAACAGATGCGACAAAAACTTATGGACTTTATGG
>CAYZLB010000011.1:0-34968 GCA_964479235.1 uncultured Desulfohalobiaceae bacterium | reverse complement strand
TCGTCCCCGCGCAAAGTGATGGGCGAATATTTGGTGTTGGCGCTTATAATGACCACAGGGCCTTCCACGAACCTGTCCAAACTGCTCCGGCCCTCCCGGAGCCAGTCCGGATCCAGGTCGAACATTTTGCACAGCCTGACAATCCACTTTTCCGGAACCCTGCCTCTCTGCTTGGCCAAAGCAATGGCCGAGCGATTGAGATTGAGCACAGCCGGCCAGCCCCTGAGGTGGACCCGCACTGACCGGTCATGAGCACGCATGCTTTTTCGTAAATAAATTTGCAGATGGCCAAATCATAAAGTTGCCGCTTGTCGATCTTGGGATTGAAGTCAAAATCAAATTCTTCCAGTGTGTTGCTGCTTTTAAATCCAGCTTTGCGCATTCTGGTGGTAAACTTTTTCTGGTCTCTTCTGGCCACCTCATCACTTAAAAGCAGGGACAGAAACTCGGTGTAGACCATCTTCTCAGAAATTGCCTGTTTGTTTCTGATCTCCAAAGAATCCAGCATGCCGGAAAGGCTGAGTTTTTTGAGAAGCGGGGTTATATCTGGCTTGGGTTGTATATTCAGACTCCTTGATAGGTTGTGTATTCAGGACTCGTCCTGGGCAAGGTCATGCCGGGACGAGCTTGTGATTGGAAGTTATTGAAACATTTCAGTCGGCGGCCTGGTGTATTTGCCTTGTCCGGTATAGACCTCATCCAAAGGGAGCTGGCCTTGTATCTCGATAGGCTCGTGCTCCAGGCCCTGTTTGAGAATGCTCTTTACGGTCTGATATTTGGAGCTCAGATAGGCGACGGGCCGCCTGCAGGCCAAGCTCCAGGGATTTGGCCTGGGCCGTCTAAAACAGGCAAAATGCCTCACCCGGTTTTTGGACTTCGACCTTTGTCTGCTTGAACAAGATGGTTTCAAATGCCCCGCTCATCAGTCCATTAGAGGGGCAAGATGCTGTTCCCCCAAGCAACAAGGCGTCCTGTTCATTGTTATATAATCGTTTGGGAGGTCCTTTAAGCTTTCCCCGTATGCCTATGCAGTCTTCCGCCGCTTCCACAGCTGCATCTCCTGCATCTTCTGCTTACGCTGGCGGGCCAGTTCCTTGGTGACCAAAGACTGGCTTTTCTTGTAGCCCCACTTCTCCTTGTACTCCTCAGGCGTCAGATCGTGCTGGGCCAGGTGCTTCTTGGAAATAACCTTGAACTTCTTGCCGCACTCCAGGCAGACCACAGCTTTTTCCCTGATGGCTTTCTTGGGATGCACAGCCGGCTCCTGAGATTTTTGCACTGCAGCCTGGATACCATTTCCGTCGACAATGCCTTTGAGCTGCTGAGACAGGCTCTGGACCATAGAAGAGATCTCTTCCTCACTCATGGTCCTAACGCTAGCCTGGGCTTTGACGATATCCAGGGCTTGTTGGACATATTCTTCCATGATTTATCTCCTTGTATTTAAATTATTATATTTGGAATAATTGTTCAATACAGATTCATTGGAATTATCATTGCAATGAAGTAAATGTCAATACGTGACGCATTAAGAAGTGAATGCAATAAAATGCTTAAACTCAGATGCGCTATCTGGAACGGTACCTATGAGGCTGCTTTTGCAACTTACGCAGCAAAGGTCGTTCATTTGGACGAGCAACAAATAGGCCATCTCATCCTGCAACCAAAACGCTGCATGATCTGGTGAGTTACAAAGAAGCCCCTTGTGCAATTTGCTGGTTTGCTAATGGTACTCTCATCCAGTTGGTGCCCAGAGTCTTCCAACTCTTTCTTCACTGCTTCTAAGGCAAAGGCAGCTGCCGCAATGGTAGTCATGGAGTACTAGAATTCGGACGGCAGTCTGGCCGAATCCTCTGATTCAAAGCTACGCGTCGCTACAGCCTTTGACCTGCATGCTTGAGCGTGTGCCGCGTTTCGTATAGGGATTTCGGTCCAAGTCCACCACAAGTTCATCTTGGTCCTAATTTGTACGTTCATCTGAGCACATCCATAGCCTACGTTTCGGTCACCGACTTCGGTTTTTTTTGCCGTCCGGGACTTCAAAGCCTATTCATACAAATCGCTTCCCTGCTATCGTAAACCGCCGTACATGCCCTCCAGATCCATTGCAGCAAGATCGTGTCCGCACATCCTTTTCCCAGAAATCTATTTGTCCGCTGCGGTGGACAAAAATCAGGGTCGACACCTGGGTTCCGTAGCCTGCAGTCTGCACACAGATCGGAGCCAAAAGACGTTCTTTGGCCAGGCCCACTCCAGTATTTGGAAGTTCCCGGTCCGGCGGGCGGGCAGTGTCGGCAAGCAAAGCAAACAGTTCTTCCACTTGCGGCCTCCGGCCGCTGTGCAGCAAGGCCCACAACCCGGCCTTAGCCCGCTGTACCTTTGGCCAGGGCGTATTGAACAAGGCATTGCTCAGGCCGTGCACCCCTGAAGGAATACAGCAAAGCTCACCTCCGGCATTACTGAACCAGCTCAGTCTTGGACCACACCCAAAGACAAGATTAAACCCATTGTACCTATACCCTGTGCGCCGCAGCCTGGCCCTGAATTGCTCATGGTCCTCCTTCTCCAACAGATAATCGGCCGCCAGCTTCCCTCTGGACAAACGACCGGGGTCCTTATGTTTTGGATCTCGGAAATTGGTTACCATGGCCAACCTGCCCCCGGTGTTTACTCCCAGCCAGGTCCCGCCGCCGCGTTCATCACGTCCAGCCAAGACCCAAGGCGCGTCAGGCCAAAAAGAGGCTGGAATTGTCGGACGATCATCGAATTCATCCCGGTTTGCGGCCAAGATGAGCGGATATTCGTGATGCACCCGCAAGGCCATGACCATGAGACACATCGTCATTCTCCTGGACAAAACATAAAAAGCCCCGACCAAGCCTTGAATAGACCAAATCGGGGCGAGTATAGACTTTTAAATATCCGGACCAAAAACTAGGCGATGCCCAGATGGTATTTGAGTGAACGTACAGTATTGCGCATGAGCATGGTAATGGTCATCGGGCCTACCCCTCCAGGCACTGGAGTAATAGAGCCGGCGATTTCCTTGGCTGCATCGAAATCAACATCTCCGCGCAAGATGGGCACCATCTTGTTTGGATCCTTCTTGCTCGGCTTTTCGCCCACACGGTTTACACCCACATCGATAACACAGGCCCCGGGCTTGATCCATTCCGGCTTGACCAAACCGGGCACACCGGCAGCCACGATAAGGATATCCGCCCGTTTGCAATGGGCCTCCATGTCCTTGGTCCGGGTATGGACAACAGTCACGGTGGAATTCGCTCCCTTTCCTTTCTGGAGCATCATATTGGCAATGGGCTTGCCCACGATGTTGGAGCGCCCCACGACCACCACTTCCGCACCTTCGGTGTTCACTCCGCCCCGAACGATCATCTCTTGAATTCCAGCCGGGGTGCAGGGAGGGAATTTGACCTCGTCCCCGCCAATCATCAGCCGGCCCACATTCACCGGATGAAAACCATCCACGTCCTTGTCCGGATCAATGGCGTTTAAGACCTTTTTTTCATCAATATGTTTGGGCAGCGGAAGCTGAACCAGAATGCCGTGAATTGAATCATCCTTGTTGTACTTGTCGATCAGGCCCAAAAGTTCTTCTTCGGAAATGGTCTCCGGCTGTGTATCCTGAACCTCATTGAAGCCCAAGCGATGAGCGGTCTTGATCTTCAAGGATACATAGGACTGAGACGCCGGATTTTCCCCAACCAGAATAGTAACCAGTCCGGGCACTTTGTCGTGCTTATCCTTGATTTCCTGCACCTCCTTGGCCAGTTCCTCCAAGATCTCTTCCCGGATGTCCGTGCCTTTGATCAATTGTGCACTCATACCCAGTCTCCTTTGCAATAAGTGGATTCAATCATCCGGAGCGGTATTATCCAGCTCCAGTTGCCTTAAGATTACCGACATTTCCTCTTAATGATTTGCTGTCCTTGCTAAAGCATGTCTTCAGTGCTTGTCAAGCAGGCTGATGTTTTTGTCCCCATTCCCGCAACAGGTCTGGCCCGGCGTAACGGGCCTGTCCGCCCAGATCGTCCTCAATGCGCAGGAGCTGATTGTACTTGGCCAATCGGTCGCTGCGACTTAAGGAACCGGCCTTGATCTGTCCACCATTCACCGCCACAGCCAGATCTGCAATGAAATAATCCTCTGTCTCCCCGGAACGGTGGGAGACAACAGAGGTGTACCCGTTTTTCTTGGCCAGTTCTATAGTCTCCAGGGTTTCGCTTAATGTCCCGATCTGATTCAGCTTGATGAGAATGGAGTTGGCTACGCCTTTGGCAATACCTTCGGCCAGGATGACTGGATTGGTTACAAACACGTCATCTCCGACCAACTGGACCAAATTGCCCATTTTTTCAGTCATAATTTTCCATCCATCCCAGTCCTGTTCGGCCAGACCGTCTTCAATGGATACAATGGGAAAACGTCGGCACAGGTCCAGGTAATAATCCACCATTCCGGAGGCATCCAGGGTCTTGTTCTCCCCTTTCAAGGTATAGGTGCCCTGGGCATAAAATTCCGAGGCAGCAGCGTCCAGCCCCAGACCGATCTCTTCGCCGGGTTTATACCCAGCCTTTTCAATGGCCTGAACAATACTTTCCAAGGCCTGTCCATGGCTTTCCAGATTTGGGGCGAATCCTCCCTCATCTCCCACTGAGGTAATATGCCCTTGGGCACTGAGTATGGACTTTAAGGCATGAAAGGTTTCCGAACCCATGCGCAGGGCCTGAGCAAAACTCTTGGCCCCAAGGGGCAAAATCATGAACTCCTGAATATCCAGGTTGTTTGGGGCATGGGCTCCGCCATTGAGAATATTCATTTGGGGTACGGGAAGGGTCCTGGCCCCTACCCCTCCCAGGTACTGATACAAAGGCAGATTCAGGTAGGCAGCCCCAGCCCTGGCTACGGCCATAGACACCCCGAGCAAGGCATTGGCCCCCAGGGCGCTCTTGTTCTCAGTTCCATCCAGTTCCAAAAGGACACTGTCCACTTCCAGCTGGCGCAGGGCATCCGTGCCCAGCAAGGCCGGGGCAATAGTGTGCAGGACATTGTTCACCGCTGTCTGCACCCCCTTTCCCCCATATCTTTTCGCATCCTTGTCCCTGAGTTCCAGGGCCTCCCGAGATCCAGTCGACGCCCCAGAGGGCACAGCCGCTCGCTCCCACACACCGGACTCAAGCTCTACTTCCACTTCAACTGTTGGATTACCCCGGGAGTCAAGTATTTCTCTGGCTCCAATCTGGGCGATGCTACTCATATCACAAACCTCCTTTTCAGCTTTGCCTTGGGCAAAGCGGAATTCAATGAAGTGGTTCAAAACAACTATCCGTTCATCCCTTTCATCTGTCTTCTGCTCTCTGATAGGCCATAAGCAGCCCCTGCAAAAGGAGATCCTCACGCACGATATCCAGACAGGAACATAGCGGACTGATGGCCCCGGCAAATCCGCCGGTTGCTACCACGCTAATTTCCGGAGTCAAAAACTCCCGAAGTTGTCCGCACAGCCCTTGAATCATGCTGGCAAAACCATACAGAAAGCCCTGGTTCATGCTCTCTGCCGTACTTTTGCCGATCTCCAGGCCTGATGAACTGTGTTCCAGGCTAATCCGCGGCAGCTTGGCCGTGTGCCCGGCCAAGGCCCCCAGAGATGAAAACACGCCGGGGCAAATCAAGCCCCCCAAATAATCCCAGTCTTGGATACATTCCACAGTTGTCGCCGTACCGAAATCAATGACCATCAGTCCAGAAGAAGGCAAAAGCTGCCGGGCGGCATACGCGGTCACCAACCGGTCCGCCCCCACCTCTTGGGGATTGGCATAACGGTTGCGAAGGGGCAAGGAAATATCCTCGGGCACAAAAAGGACCGGACAGTTGGAATATTTTTCCCCTGCTTTGCGGATCATGGAATTGTACTGTGGAACCACCGATGAAACTATCCAGGCCTGAACCTGATGCGGGAGAAGGCGCAGGTGGGATAATATCTGCATCACCCGCAGACCGAAGGTATCTGCCGTATCCCCGCTGTGGGTGGGCAGGACAAAGGAATTGAGAATAACATGACCCTTGGCCAGGCCGATCTTGGTGTTCGTATTGCCCACATCAAGGAGCAGACGATAGGTGTACACGCATACAACTCCACAATTCATTGCTGAACAAAAAATTTTTCCGACGACAACAGGTTTGAGCAAGAAGACTCTGGAGTTTAGGGCAGGATTTGGGCCAGAATTTCATTGCTGACCAGCATCCCCTTGGAGGTCAAAGCCAATCGCCCGCAACTGATCTTGAAAAATCCGGCGTGTTCAAGCCGTCTCACAGCTTCCATATCCAGTTGAGACTGAGCATCATGCCAAGCAATTCCCCGGCTGGTACGCAGACCGAGCATGGTTTGCTCCCACCTGGCCGTAGCTGAAGTCACGACTTCTTCCTTCCATACCGGCCGATTGGATGCAATCATCTGGACATAATCGGCCAGCCCTTCTGGATTGTACCGCCGTATCCCCTGCACAGTGGACACTGCCGACGGACCGAACCCAATATACTCCTCACCCTGCCAGATACTGCTGTTATGTCTGCATTGCCGCCCGGGCAGGGCATAATTTGAAATCTCATAGTGTTCGTACCCGGATTGAACCAAAAGTTCCTGCGCACCAAGAAACATCTGCTCCCAGTCCAGTTCATCCTGCCATTCCAGACAGTTCGTCTCCTCCAGGCGGGCCAGGGGTGTATTCGGCTCCACACTGAGGCTGTACAGGGAGAGGTGGGCCGGATTCCAGGCCAAGGCCTTGTGCACTGTTCTGCGCCAGGAAACGGCATCCTGCCCTGGAATGCCCCAAATCAAGTCCAGACCGAAATTGTAAACACAGGCCTGCTTAAAATACTGTACTGCCGATTCTGCCTGCTCTACGGTATGGCTGCGGCCCAAGAAACCTAGCGTATTCCGGTCCAGGCTCTGCACCCCAAGACTGATCCGGTTGACCCCCAGCTCTTTCCAGGCCCGAACCTGTTCTACACTGTGTATTGAATCCGGATTGGCCTCCAGGCTGATCTCAGCATCTTTGCTCCAGGAGAAAAAATATGTGACTGCGCCCAACAGTCGTTTTAGTGCAGAAATCGGCAACAGGCTGGGCGTTCCCCCGCCCACAAAAACCGTCTGCACCTGGCGGTCAAAAATTTGCCTGGCTCGAAGCTCTATCTCCCGGATCACTGTTTGGATATAGGCTTCAACAGCCTCTTGATCTACAGGTATAGAGGCAAATCCACAGTAGAGACATTTTTTCCGGCAAAAAGGCACATGGATGTAAATATGCATGAACGCCTTGTATCGTACGCCCTACACCAGGGCCTTGAGCTCTGATGAAAACCGTTCGACTTCGCTATACAGGCATCCGCAGTACTGTTGGCGGTAGATCCTCAGCTCCAGACTTTGCTCGATCCCGGCCTTCCATCCTGGCCGAAAATCACGATCCAAAAACTGCAGTGTCTTGTTCCCGGCCATATCCCGGCCCAAATGGACTATTTCTTGGTGCTGCTGATGGATGCTGTACAGCAACGTAGTGCTGAAAAAATCGAAATTGCCCCGTCCGGCAATGGACATGGTCCGTTCCAGGCGCATCTGATAGCACAAAAAACACCGCTTGGGCTCGCGAAAGGCTACCTGACGCAAATACGTGCCAGGATCGTATTCATCGTCTTTCCAGATCATCTTCAGACCCAGATGGTCTGCGGCCTCCAAAGCCCCATGCCTGCGGCGGAGGTATTCCTGCAAAGGATGAATATTCGGGTTATAAAAAATCCCGACCACCTCATAGCCCTGTCTGCGCAGGTCCTGCACCGGATACAGACTGCACGGTCCGCAGCAAATGTGAAGAAGAACCCGTTTTTTGCTCATCATTGTTCCGCGATGACTATCTGGGTCCCAAAACGCTCTTCAAGTTCACAGAGCTTTTTCCGCTTGCAGTTTTGCAAGTATGCGCCCAGCTCACGGTCTACTTTATATTCCAGGGGATGAGAACATTTTTTCCCTTGAATCTGCCGGGCGATATCCTTGAGGGCCTGCAGGGCCCGCCATTCCAAACTGCGGACATATCCCGATCCTTGACAGTCCGGACAATCCTGCCAGGTTGTAGATAAGGCTGACGAGCCCATACGCTGGCGAACCATTTCCAGAAGCCCGAACCGGGAGATTTTGCCCACAGTGGTTCTGGCTTTGTCTTCTTTTAAGGCATTGCGCAGGGCCTTTTCCACTTCCCGGCAGTGTTTGTGTTCCTTCATCTCAATAAAATCAATGACCACCTGGCCGCCCACATCCCGAAGCCGAAGCTGCTGGGCAATCTCCTGGGCCGCCTCCAGATTTGTCTTCAGGGCCATTTCTTTAAAATTGTTTTCCCCACCGATCTTACCGGAGTTGATGTCCACAGCCATCAAGGCCTCGGTCTGATCAAAGACCAATTCCCCTCCGCTGGGCAAGGTTACCTTCCGGCTATAGACTGTATCCAGCTGCTTGCTCAGGTTAAAACGGTCAAAGAGGTATTTTTCCGGGTCTAAATGGCGTTTGACCATTCGTTTCCTGCGGGGGAAAACAAGAGCAGCCACCTCCTGGATCTGGGTGGCCGTCTCTGCGTCGTCTACCCAGATCTCACTCACATCCGCGGTCAGATAATCGCGCACAGCCCGGAAAGCCAGATCCTTTTCCTCATAAATCAAGGCCGGAGAGGTCTCAGAAACACCTTTTTTGCGCACCTCGTTCCACAGCCGTTTCAAAAACTGCAGATCCCGGGACAGATTGGTTTTGTTCTGATCCGAACTCACCGTGCGCAGGATGACCCCTATACCTGGATCCAGATTGAGCTCTTCCATGATGGATTTCAGCCTGGTCCGTTCTTTTTCGTCCTCGATTTTCCTGGACACTCCGAGCTGTTCCCGGCCGGGGGTGAGAACAAAATAACGGCCAGGGAGGCTCAGATAGGTGGTGAGAAAAGCACCCTTATTTCCTGTCGGTTCTTTGACCACCTGGACCAAAAGATCCTGACCCGGCTTGAGTACCCGCTGCATCGGCGGATATCGTTGTCCTTTCCCCGGCTTGACCTCAGCAAGATAATATTCCGGATGGACCTCATCGATTTGCAGAAAACCGTTTCGCTGCGCTCCGTAATTGACAAATGCGGCCTGTAAGGCAGGATCGATATTGTGAATCTGGGCCTTGTAAATATTGCGCTTGGTTTTGGCTTGCTGCAACATCTCTACATAGTATTCCTGCACCATGCCGTCCTTGGTCAGAACGACTTCGATCTGTTCATCAGGCAGGACGCTGATGAACATCTTTCTGCGTTTTTTAACAGCCATAATTCTCTATTCTGGTTCAAAATGTACTCTAAAAATTTCATACCGGGCACATCAGGCCAGGCTTGACATGCAGGCAACGGTTGGGCCAAAAGTCCCTAGGCACCGGGAATGTCCCTGTTCAAGGCTCACAATATATACGCACAATACATGGCGTGCTTTCAAAATGCTGCCCCATGGACCCAAAAAAGAAAACCTGCTTTCCCACATCAAGGAGAGGAAATGATACATCCCGGCGATCTTGTCCAGCTGGTCAGCCCCAAAGGAAAACGCTATCTACGGGTGGCTGGGGCTGACAGCGAACTGCATACCCATGACGGAAAACTGGATTTGAAGAGTATCTGCGATCTTGACTATGGTCAATGCATTCGCACCCATTTGGACAAGGAATACCGCCTGTTCAAACCAACCCTCTATGAGCTGATCAAAAAAATCGACCGCCAGACCCAAATCATATACCCTAAGGATATCGGCTATATCCTTTTCAAACTGAGCATAGGACCGGGCGTTCGGGTCCTTGAGGCCGGCTGCGGTTCTGGAAGCCTGACCCTGGCATTGGCCTGGTTCGTCGGCGTCCAGGGACAGGTTATATCCTTGGAGCGCCGTCAGGAATTCGTCCGGTTGTGCACCAAGAATCTCTCCAAGGTCGGGCTTTTGGATCGGGTCGATATCAGGGAGCAGGATTTGGGACAGGCAGATGATCTTCCGGAGGCAGACGCTGTTTTCATTGATGTCCGTACCCCATGGGACTATCTGGAGCAGATCGCATTCAGGGTCAAAAACGGCCACCCTGTAGGTTTTTTATTGCCCACAGTCAACCAGGTAACTACCCTCCTGACAGCCATGGAGGGGACTGTGTTTACAGAACCGGAAGTCCTGGAAATTCTGGTCCGCCATTACAAGCCGGTGGCGGACAGATTCAGACCCCAAGATCGGATGGTGGCCCACACAGGGTATCTGATTTTCAGCAAAGTATACAAACCAACAAATTGATATTGTTGATTTGTAAAGAACAATCCTTGACAGTCGTGTTTTTGTTTATATATTTGAATATTTCCTTTGTATACATTTGTATACATCCTGGCATATAATTTAAGACAAACATCTTGCCCAAACCGGCGCTGGACCATAGTGCCAATCGTCCAATAGCCCGGAATACCCTCAGAGTGAGAGGCGGAGACGGAACATGACCCGAAAAGACCGGACGGAAGGAATTTACAATCGATTGGAGGTGTTGGACGCGTCAGAACGCGAACAGTTCTATCGCATTCAACTCAAAGATATGCTCAAATACGCCTACCGCTATTCCGAAGAAGTAAAAAAACGGTTTGACCGAGCCCAGTTTGACGTCAGCAAGTTCAAGGACATTACAGACATCAAGCATATTCCCATTTTGAAGAAGAAAGAACTTATCTTTCTCCAGTCCATGGGCCCCCGGCTAGGCGGGTTGTTGACCAAGGACCTGGGCAAAATGCGCCGTATCTTTCTCTCGCCTGGCCCCATCTTTGATCCCGAAGACCGGGTGACGGACTATTGGGGCTGGACCGAAGGATTTTACGCCGCCGGCTTCCGGTCCGGCGATGTGGTCCAGAATTGTTTTAATTATCATCTCAATCCAGCCGGGCTGATGTTTGAAGAACCCTTGCGCAATCTGGAATGTGCTGTGGTTCCCTCCGGTCCGGGCAACACCAATACCCAGCTGGAAATTATGCAGAAACTGCGCATTACCGGCTACGTGGGAACGGCCAGTTATCTTATGCACTTGGGGCAAAAGGCCGAAGACGCCGGGCTCAATCTGCGCAAGGATCTCTTTCTGGAAGTGGCCTTTGTCACTGCGGAAAAGGTCCCGGAAAAGGTTCGCAATACCTTGGAGAAAAAATTCGATCTGGTCATGCGCCAGGGATATGGCACTGCGGATGTGGGCTGTATCGGTTACGAATGCTTCCACAAAAACGGGCTGCATTTGGCCAATAGGGCCTTCATCGAGATATGCCACCCAGATACCGGGATTCCCCTCAAGGATGGGGAAGTCGGCGAGGTGGTGGTCACAGCATTTAACAAGACCTATCCCCTTATTCGATTGGCCACTGGAGATCTCTCCTACATTGAACGCACCCCTTGTCCTTGCGGCCGGACATCACCCAGACTCGGGGGCATTATCGGCCGGGTGGACACCACAGCCAGGATCAAGGGCCTGTTTGTCTATCCTCATCAGATCGAACAGGTCATCTCCCGCTACGAAGAGATAAAGCGCTGGCAGCTGGAAGTCACCAATCCCGGAGGCATCGACGAGGCAACCTTGTATATCGAAACCACCAACTTCAAACGTTCGGAAGAACTTTTGCATACCTTCAGGGAAAAGATCAAAATCCGCCCCGACTTGCAGATTCTGGCCCCAGGCATCCTGCCGCCTCAGGTCAAGGCCATTGAAGACAAGCGTAGTTGGGACTAATGGACACCATGGTTTTCTTTACAGGCTGTCTTTTGAGGGCATATATGTTTTTCTGGTAAGCTACTGAGGAGATACGGAAGATCCAGGGAAAAATCGTCATTAGGTTATCGCCTGTCCGGTCAAGGCCTTCCTGGCCTCTGCGACGCGCTGCCCGACAGTCAGCAAAGTCAGGCTCAGATACAGGCCAAGACCGATCCAGAGAATTGTCAGCTGTGCCCAAGGCAGCAAGGCCAGCAGCAAGGCCCAGGCCAAAAGATAGATCACCCGTGCCGGCCGGCTCATTACGCCGGACCGGCAGGCCTGGCCCATACTCTCAAGCTTGGCCTTTGTGTAGCTTATAAGCAGGGTGAGCAGAAGAGCAATAAACAGGATGACGACCGCTGTCAGCCGAGAGTGTGGAAAGGACCAAAAAAGGACAAGAAATCCCAAAAGATACGCACAATCAGCTGCCCGGTCCAAGGTGGAATCCCAAAAGGAGCCGAACTCGGACTGCTGCTGGGTGGACCGGGCCAAAAAGCCGTCCAGGCTGTCCGCAATCCCGGAAAGAGCGATAAACAGAAAACCCATCCAGGAATTTACAGCAAACCCAAGAGGCACCAGGCAGGCCACAACCAGCCCCCAAACCGTGACCGTATTCGGTCTGATCTCTTTTTTTCGAAGCCAGCCCACCACGGCCTGGTCCATCAGAGCCAAATATTTCTGACCAATCCATGAATTGCGCACATCCATTGCTGCTCCCCAACCCCTTATCCTACCCACTGAGAAGTTGGCCTTTCCCCTAAATTGTCACGCGTGACGCGAATGATTTTGATATATTCGCCCAATAGTGATCGGGCCTTACTCTTCCCCCCGGCCTCCTATGCTGGCACAATACAGCATGCTTTCTTCTTGTCCATCCAGACCAAAGAGCTGGTTCATCTCCTGATCGAAATAGGCCCCTACCGGGCAGGCGGACAATCCAAACCCCTCGGCGGCCAAAAGGAGGTTCTGGCAAATATGCCCCACATCCATAAAAATATACCGCAGCCCCCGATGCCCGTATTTGGCCATATTCCGCCGAAGCACAGCAGACCAGCAGACATTGATCGCCCCTTGGGCCATAAACCGCTGATCAAGACAGGCTTGAGCGATTTGGGCCCCAAAAGAGCCGGTCTGAAGGGTTTCAAGGCACCAATCCTGGATATTGAGATGATACAGACCGGGGTCCACCCCCTGCATCCGATGAACGTGGAGATAGGTCTCAATCGGGTACAATGCGCCGGCCGAAGGAGCCGTCCGCAGGGTCAGCCTCCCTGCCCGGCCGCTCACTCCTTGCCCAGCCCAAAGCAGGCCGGAGAGCACCTCCAGGCTCAGAGCATGATTCGTATATCGCCTGCGGGATCTCCGGGAGGACAGAACATACCACAGATCAGCACCCGGATCTTCAGCTTCTGGCAAAAGGATAGTCTTGGCCTGGGGATAGGTTTTATACAAGGGGGCCGGACTGATATGCGGCCTGGACATGGACATGATGGTTTCCCGATCATATCCGGTTTGGTGCAGATACATGGTTCCAAGGCAGGATTGCAAATCTGACATCTCCCCACCTCCTTTCGAAACACGAACCCACATGCCTGTCAGAGCGCAGGCACGCTTGCGCTAACAAAGCATACAAACGATCCCGATACCGATTGGGAACAGAAAAAAAGGGATTCCCAATCAGCTCCTGATAACCATTAGCCGATAACTGTTTTTCATACAAAGTATTCACCACACGGCGAACATGAAAGCCTGAATCGATCCAACAACAAAACCTAATACGCCGCCGATTATTTCGATAAACCAGAACTCTTTTTTCAACATGGAAAAGAGCAGGGCTTCAAGACGTTCTGGAGAAAAACCCTCAATTTTTTCCTGGACAATACTTTCAATATGGACTTGGGATTCCAATTCTGCAGCAGCCTGCTCCACAAGATCCGGAAGAAAACGTTCCACCTCATCCACGATCATGTCTGTCGCCCGGTCGGCGATTGTCCCCCGGAGCAAAGAATTGAGCAAGGGATGCAAGGAAGTCAGCTTGCCTTGCACAAATCGTCTCACCGCCTGCTCGACCATGCCCCGTAGCCGTTTTTGAAATGCCGGCTGATCAACGATCTGCCGGATGTCTTGATGATTGAGCAGTTCAGTTTCTACAAGCTGCCCCAGTCGCTGGGCCAGTTCCGCCTGCCGTTTTGGAAACAGTCCCTGCCAGGTCCAACCCAGGATGCGTACCGGCTGTCGGGGATGAAAGAGCATGCGGATGGCCAGATAATTGGTTATCCAGCCAATAAATGCACAGATCACCGGTGAAAGAACATATTTGATAGTTTCACCATCCATCATATCCTGTTTTTCTTCAAAGGCAAGGAGGAACCCGTTTAATTTCCATCCTCTTGGCCCTTTTGCTCCTTGAGAAACCTGTCCCGGCATTCATAGCTGCAAAAATAATGCACCTGGTCATCGTCCTTGACACGAATCCCGGTTTCAGTGCTCACATATGTCCCACACACCGGATCCTTAACCATTTCACCTGAATTTATGAGTTCCTGTCTATCTTTCTCTTTGTTCAGGCCTTTCTTTTTCTGATCACCCATAATCAACTTATAGAGGATAAACCCGGCCACTGCAAAAATGAGAATCTTGAACATACACCCTCCACAATACCATGATGGTTAGGAAGCCATATTCTGATGTACTGGACGGACAGCTCCAGAATATTGGTCCCGATACCTTTCACCCTGCCATATCCGCCGGCCTTCCCTGCGATAGACAAGGTTTTGCAGACAATCCTTTATTCGGGTTCCATTGGGAAGACATAAGTCAGGCGTCAATTCCACAAGCGGAACCAGGACAAAGGCCCGTTCGGTCATTCTGGGATGAGGCAGGACCAATTCCGAAGAGTTCACAACCTGCCGGCCGAAAAGGAGCAGATCGCAATCGATCCGCCTCGGACCCCAATGCATATTCCGTTTTCGGCCCAGCATATGTTCAATATCCAGCAGATGGCGCATGAACAGCTCCGGGGTCCAGGCCGGATGACAAAGGACCCGAAGGATCTGATTGGCGAACCAGGGTTGGTCTTTGACCCCCTGTGGTTCTGTATAGTAGACTGATGAAGAAACTACGGTACCCACACCAGTCATGGATTGAATATGACCTTTGGCCCGGCCGAGATTTTCTTCCGGCCGGCCCTGATTTGAGCCTAAGCCGATATACACGGGTATCTTCTGTATAGTTTTCACTCCTTACCCCTTTGATATTCTGCTCTGCGGGTTACCTGAGGGAATGAAGCACATCTTTTTTTAAAAGGCAAGACGAGGCATTCGTGGATTCCTTCCAGTCTCTATCCCAAACCCAGATATTTGATCACCACCCATGGGCCCAAAAATATCTCCATCAATTAGTCAGCATCCACGGCCTGTCCGAAAATACCGTCCAGGCCTACTGCAGTGATCTGCAGGACTTTGCCAACTTCCTTTCCCAACACGAATCAGCCCTTGATCAGGTCAATGAACAGTCGCTGATTTTGTATCTCACCTTCTTACGCCGCAAAGGCCTGGGCAATCGCTCCCTGGCCAGGCGCTTGTCCAGTTTGCGAAGTTTCTATGATTTTTTGTGCCAAGAGGGGAATATCCGGGAAAACCCGGCCCAGCTTCTGGATAGTCCAAAGCTACCTCAAACCTTGCCCCGGGTCCTGAGCGAGGATGAAATGAATGTCCTGCTCAGCCTACCCGACCCGAACACAAAGCTCGGAGCCCGGGACCTGACCATCCTGGAGCTTATGTATGCTGCCGGCCTTCGGGTGTCTGAGGTCTGCAGCCTGCGTCCCTTGGATTTTGACCCTCATACCGGTTTTTTGCGGGTCATGGGCAAAGGGCACAAAGAACGGATCCTTCCTGTGCACAGCGCAGCCCAGAATCGTTTGAGCATCTATCTGGCCACCTGGCGTCCCTTGTTTGGCCCAAAATCCGATGCAATGTTCTGCAACCGCTCCGGGACCGGTCTTTCCAGACAGGGACTGTGGAAAATGATCGGCAAATACGCCCGGCAAGCCGGGATCGTGGACCAAATTTCGCCCCATACCATACGTCACTCCTACGCCACTCATCTCTTGGCCGGAGGGGCCGACCTGCGCAGCGTGCAGCTTCTCCTGGGCCATGCCGATATCGGCACGACCCAAATCTACACCCACGTGAACATCACCCGGCTCAAAGAAATCCATCAACGCTATCACCCCAGATCCACAGCACGAAATTCATGAGCCGCAAAATCCAAGCCCCAATCGTCATAACCGCACACACCAACGCGGATTTCGACTGTCTATCTTCCATGGTAGCGGCCCAAAAGCTCTATCCCCATGGGGTTCTGATTTTTCCAGGTTCCCAGGAACAGAGCCTGCGCGATTTTTTCATTCAAAGCGCTACCTATCTGTTCAACTTCTACTCCATGAAGGATATCGATCCAGAGAGCATACACACCGTTGTGGTCTGTGATACCCGGCAACCCTCCAGGCTTGGACACATCAAATCCCTGCTCCAGAATCCAGACATGGTTGTGCACGCCTACGATCACCACCCGGACACAGACGAAGACCTGATTGCCGCTTATCAGGACGTCCGCCTTTGGGGTTCCACAGTGTCCATACTGACCCAGGTCATCAAAGAGAAAAATATCGCCTTGAGTACGGACGAAGCCACCATTATGGGCCTTGGTCTCTACGAAGACACCGGCTGTTTTACCTTCACCTCCACTACTGAACACGATCTCTTTGCCCTGTGGTGGCTGAAGACGCAGGGGATGGACATCGGATTTATCGCTGATTTTTTGAATCGGGAATTAAGTGCCGAACAAGTGGGTATTTTGAACACTTTGCTGGAAGCGGCCACCCGGCACACCATTAACGGGCTGGAAATATGTATCACCGCCATCAGCCTGGACAACTATGTTCGTGATTTTGCACTCTTGGTTCACAAAATGATGGAGATTGAAAACATCAAGGTCCTTTTCGCTCTGGCCCGGATGCACGATCGAATCCAGGTCGTGGCCAGAAGCAGGGTCCAGGAAGTCAACGCTGGAACGATCTGTTCTTCCCTGGGTGGAGGAGGCCACAGTTATGCCGCCTCGGCCACGGTCAAAGATAAGACTCTGGCCCAGGTCCAGGATGAAATTTTCGGTCTGCTCTATTCGCACATAAATCCACAGATTACAGTTCGCTCCCTGATGTCCAGCCCGGCCGTGGTCATTGATCAAAATGACAGCATCAGCCAGGCGGCGATCAAAATGAGTCGCTTTGGCCTGAAGGCGATCCCGGTGACCACTGATCAGGGCCGGAGATGTGTCGGACTTTTGGAACATCAATTGGCAGATCGGGCTGAAGCCCATGGCTTGGGGAATTTCCCGATTCAGGAATACATGGGCCGCTCCATCTCCACAGTCACACCAGACGAAAGCCTATATACAGTGATGGAGATCATTATCAATCAAGGCCAGCGTTTGGTCCCTGTGGAGGAGTCCGGTGAGATCATCGGGGTCATCACCCGCACCGATCTGATCAAAACACTGGTCGAAGAGCCGGCCAGAATTCCGGAAAACCTTTTGCCTGAGCGCAGGCAGGAACGAAGTATTACCTCCCTGATGCGCAACCGGCTGCCCGCATCGGTATATACCCTGTTAAGCCAGTGCGGTGAATTAGGAGATAAAAGGGGCTGTCATGTTTACGCAGTGGGCGGATTCGTCCGGGACATTCTCCTGCAACGCCCCAACCTGGACATCGATCTGGTGGTCGAAGGCGATGGCATTGCCTTTGCCCATCAGCTGGCCCAGACCTTGGGAGGCAGGATCCGCTCCCACAGCAAATTTCAGACCGCTGTCGTCATCCTACCGGACGACCAACGGATCGACGTGGCCACTGCTCGCCTGGAATACTACGAACATCCGGCTGCCTTGCCCACGGTGGAACTCTCATCCATCAAGATGGATCTTTTCAGGCGCGACTTTTCCATCAATGCCCTGGCCATTGAACTGAATCCAAAACGATTCGGCCGCTTGGTCGATTTTTTCGGGGGACAACGGGACATCAAGGAAAAAACAATCCGCGTCCTGCATTCTTTGAGCTTTGTAGAAGATCCGACCCGCATTTTGCGAGCCATCCGCTTTGAACAACGCTTTGCTTTCCGCATCGGGGTGCAGACAGAACGGCTGATCAAGAACGCTTTGCATTTAAATATGTTCCATATGCTCTCGGGACACCGCATCCTGCACGAGTTAAAGCTTTTGCTCCAAGAAGAAACCCCCTTGGTCTGTCTGAAGCGGCTGCACAGCTACGGGATCCTGGAGGCCATCCATCCTCTGCTCAAACTGAGCCCGAAAAAAGAAAAGCTTCTGGAAAAAATTGATAAAGTCATCGATTGGTATGAGCTGTTGTACATGGAACCCACACCGAGCACATGGCAGCTCTATCTCCTGGGGCTAACCACCGGCTGCACCCCTGACGAAATCCGGCTTATAGCCAGGCGACTGAGCATCCCTTCCAAGACCGAAAAAAAGCTCATTGAGCTGAGGCAGGAAGCCCAAAAAGTACGGGAAAACCTGTATACCTGGTATCGCAACTCACAGCCCGCCCTGAGCAAACTGTACGACCTTCTCAGTCCCCTGCCTTTGGAAGGCCTCTTGCTCCTCATGGCCTCAAGCCGGAAGGAAGAAGCCCGCAAGGCGGTTTCCCTGTATCTCAGTCAACTCCGCAACCAGGAGCTGGAAATAAACGGCAAGGATCTTCAGGCCATGGATCTTCCTCCAGGACCGGCCTACAGCCGGATTCTGCACCGGGTATTTTCCGCCAAGCTTGACGGCGAGGCCCAGGATCGAAACGCCCAGCTGGCTCTGGCCCGGAGCCTGGTTCAGGATGAGTTGGTCAGACAGTAAGGCTTGACCTTTTCCTATACAATGCAGTATAAGTATTAGGTTTTGTAATTACTTTTGGAGTCTTGTCCTCAATCCAAACCAGTAACCGCCCTGGTGCGTGCAGCTACAGACACAATTCATGACCTCTCCCTGCGCACTCTTTGTCGACGATTTGCACAAGAGCTTCGGTTCGCTGGAGGTCTTAAAAGGCGTTTCCCTAACCGCCCATGAAGGGGATGTGATCACCATGATCGGTTCCAGCGGTTCAGGAAAAAGTACCTTTCTTCGTTGCATCAATTTGTTGGAAATGCCCACCTCCGGACGCATATATGTGGGCCAGGAACAGATCAAGCTGACCACCAATCGGCGCGGAGAAACCGTTCCGGAAAACAGGAAACAGGTGGACCGAATTCGAACCCGTTTGGGCATGGTCTTTCAGCACTTTAACCTCTGGTCCCATATGACCGTTCTGGAAAATATCACAGAAGCCCCTGTCCATGTTATGAAAGTGCCCAAAAAAGAGGCCCGGGACAAAGGCATGGCCTATCTGGAAAAAGTGGGCATTGCCGATAGATCCCATTATTACCCGGCCCAGCTTTCCGGAGGGCAGCAGCAGCGAGCGGCCATAGCCAGGGCTTTGGCCATGGAGCCGCATGTTCTTTTATTTGACGAACCAACCTCAGCCTTGGACCCAGAGCTGGTCGGAGAAGTGCTCCGAGTCATGCAGGAATTGGCCCAGGAAGGCAGAACCATGGTTTTGGCCACTCATGAAATGGCTTTTGCCAAAGATGTGTCCTCGCACGTCATCTTTCTCCATGCCGGGATCATTGAAGACGAAGGGCCGCCAAGTGATATATTTCAAAGCCCAAGCTCGGAACGTTGCCGGCAATTTTTGTCCAGATTTTTCTAAACCAAGGAGGTTCGTATGAGTCGATTTCTACGTATCAGCTTTCTGATTGTCTGCATGGTAGGTACCTTTACTTCCTGGAGTTTTGCCCAGGACACCGTTCGCATCGGCACCGAAGGTGCATATCCCCCTTTTAACTACATCGATCAGGACGGTAACCTGCAGGGTTTTGACATCGATATAGCCAAGGCCTTGTGTGATGCTGCTGATCTCAAGTGTGAATTTGTTGTTCAAGACTGGGACGGGATGATCCCCGGTCTGCTGGCCAAAAAGTACGATGCGATCATCGCCTCCATGAGCATTACCGAAGAACGGCAAAAAAAGGTCGACTTTACCAATAAATATTATCAAACTCCGGCCAGATTCGTGAAGCCCAAGGATGTGGAGGTCGAAATTTCCAAGCAAGGCCTGAAGGGGAAATCAGTGGGCGTCCAACGGGCCACAGTCAGCGCCAATTTCATTCACGACAACTTCGGCGATACGGTCAATGTCAGGCCCTACACCACCCAGGAAGAGGCCAACATGGATCTTGTTTCCGGAAGGCTTGACCTTGTTTTTGCCGATGCCGTGGTCTTATCCGAAGGCTTTCTGGACACTCCGGAAGGACAGGACTATGAATTTGTCGGCCCTGGGTACACAGACAAAGAATGGTTTGGAGAAGGTATCGGCATCGCCGTGCGTAAAGAAGACGATCAGTTACGCAAAAAACTGAATAAAGCCATTCGAACCATCCGCGAAAACGGGACGTACAAAGAAATAAACGATAAATATTTTGATTTTGATGTATACGGCGTCGAGTAGTCCACGAATTCTCTTCTCTATACCAAAAACGCACTGAAACCACAGAGAGAAGAGTGGCCAGGGGGTTTGACCGAACCCGAGACAGGCTGCACTGCTCTCTGTGGTTGCTGTTTTCCACCTGGGAATATCCCGGCCATTGTTTCACTCCAAAACCGCCGGAGAGTCTGTTTGTTCGACCTGCAAGGATACGGCTGGATGTTGCTCAAAGGGGCCAGGCTGACCATATATGTTGGACTGAGTTCCATGGCCCTGGCCGTTTTCCTGGGCCTGATCGGCGCTCTGTGCAAGCTCTCGGGCTCCAGAATCATTCGTTTTCTGGCCGGGTGCTACACCACAGTCGTTCGAGGCATTCCCGAACTGGTGCTTATCCTCCTGGTCTACTACGGCGTGCCCACCCTGATTCAAGACATATGTGCCCTGCTGGGGTATGAACTCTACATCTCCCTCAATCCCTTTATTTCCGGTGTAGCCACCATTGGCTTCATTTATGGAGCCTTTTCCACTGAAGTATTCCGCGGGGCGTATATGGCTGTCCCCAAAGGCCAGATTGAGGCTGCCCGGGCCTGCGGCATGCCCTCGGTCTTGACCTTCAGACGCATCACCCTGCCCCAGATGATGCGCTTTGCCCTCCCTGGCCTGGGCAATGTTTGGATGGTCTTGATCAAAGCCACAGCCCTCATCTCGGTCATCCAACTTCCGGAACTCATGCGTAATGCCGACATCGCCGCCAGGACCACGCACAAACCTTTTACCTTCTTTTTCGTCGCCTCCCTCATATATCTGGGAATTACCATTGGTTCCAACATCCTGCAGCAATGGGCTGAAAACCGGGCAAACCGGGGCGTGCGGAGGGCATAACATGGCTGCAGAACTTATTTTGGACAGCATGCCCCGCCTGCTTCAAGGCACCTGGACCACGATCCAACTCACTGGACTCAGCGTGGTTATTGGCTTTTGTCTGGCCATTCCTCTGTCTGTCATGCGCGTTTCCACTTTGCGCTCTGTTTGGATGCCGGTCTATGCCTTTATCTTCTACTTTCGGGGCACGCCTTTACTGGTGCAGATCTTCCTCATTTATTACGGCAGCGGACAGTTTCAGGGTTTTCTTTCAGATATCGGCTTGTGGAGTCTATTCCAAAGCGCCTGGTTTTGTGCCGTCCTTTCCTTGACCTTAAATACTGCAGCCTATTCTGCCGAGATCTTCCGCGGCGGTATACAAGGTGTGCCATTTGGCGAGGTTGAGGCCGCCAGGGCATGCGGCATGTCCGGAGCTCTGCTCTACAGGAGGATCATCCTGCCCAAGGCCCTGCGCATCGCCTGGCCGGCATACACCAATGAGGTCATCTTCCTGCTGCAAGCATCCTCCTTGGTATCCATCATTACAGTCATGGATATTACTGGTGTGGCCAGAGTCATTGCTGCCCGAAGTTTTGCCTTTTACGAAATCTTTATCACTGCGGCTGTCTTTTACCTCGTCTTGGTCTATGGCGTTCTGTTTGTCTTTCGACGGATAGAACACCGCATTTCAGCCCACCTCAAGGTCTCCCCCTAGACCATGACGGTGAAGAGCCATCTCAGTTATTGGTTAATAGTTATCAGGATCTGATTGGGAATCCCTTTTTTATTTGTTCCCAATCGGTATCGGAATCGCTATCGGTATCGTTTGTAGGCTTCGTGAGCGTAAGCGTGCCAGCGCTTTGGCAGGCATGTGGGTTATTTTGAGACTGGAAACCGTTTTTGCCGTACTCAGCGGATGCTTGATCCTGGGAGAAGCCTTGAGTCTGCAGGGTTGCGCTCTCATGCTCTGCGGTATGCTGGCCGCCCAAAACGACGACGGAGAACAAGAATGAAAAGGTAGATAAACCGGGATGATTCATTGAGGCTGCAAAAATTTTTCAGCTTTGCCTCCAACAAAGCTGAAACTTGACCTTATCCAGGCCAGTACAGTACAAGGGGGCGACGGAGGGCACGAATGTGCGAACCGCCATCCAGAGATCCAAGTTTGAGGAGCAACACATGGAACGACTTTGGGCCCCGTGGCGCATTGAATACATCCTGGGGCCAAAACCTGACGAGTGCGTTTTTTGCCTCCCGGCAGATACCGGGCAAGACGAAGAACGTCTTGTATTGTACCGGGGACAGAGGGCTTTTGTCATTATGAACAAATTTCCGTACAATAACGGTCATCTCATGGTCACCCCTTTTCGGCATGTCTCCTGTCTCACAGAACTTACCGGCCAAGAGTCCCATGAGATCGCCGACTTGGTTCAGGCATGCACTCAAATCCTGAAAACAGCCTTTACCCCACACGGTATCAATGTCGGACTCAATATTGGAGAGGCAGCCGGAGCGGGGATCGAAGAACATCTGCACTACCATCTCGTTCCCCGGTGGGTCGGAGATCATTCCTTTATGGCCGTCATGTCCGAGACCATGGTCATACCCGAGCACCTGCAATCCGCCTACAAGCGCCTCAAACCATATTTTGTTCAACTTGCACCCAAAGCATAACACGTTTGGTTCAAGGAGTTGCCGTATGCGCTATGTCAAAGTCCTGGTCCTGGTTCTTTTCTTCTTTGTGGCTATGGTTTTCTTCGTCCAGAACACGGAAATCCTGACCAAAAGCATCAGTTTGCAATTTTCTGTTTTTTCTCTGCAATGGACCTCGGCCCCCATTCCCATCTATCTGTATATCCTCATTGCCTTTGTTATTGGGGCTGTGGTCAGTACGGCCTACTTTGGCCTGGACAAAATGCGTATGAATAAGGAACTCAAACGCAACCGGCAGCAAATACAGTCTTTGCACAATGAACTCAACGCCCTTCGCCCTCAAAAAGAAGATGCAAAGGACACAGAGGAGAATCAAACCGCCCCTCAGCCCTTGAGTTAAGACTGTCCATCTGCGTGGCTTCTCCGAAAAAATCTCTGCTGTTCTTTTGTATTGTCTCCTTTTTTGGTTCAACAGAGTGTTCGTTTTCCGCGGCAAATGGTGCATGACATGACACGAGAAATTGCATGTCTTTTTTGAATTCTTGGCTGCGAGGCCCAACGATCACGGCCATCCACTCCTGGCTGGCTACCTTTTGCAAACGCCGCCCCGTCCCTTCCTCTTCCCAGCAACTGTCTCCCTTGGAAGGACGGTCTCTACCCTGGCAGGACACCTTATCTGCCATTGCCGATCTGAAAAAGATTGAAGCTGAACAGACTGGGGGCTTTACCATTCGTCTTGCCCTGGGCAATCTGTATCGGGCCCAGGGTGATCTGGATCAGGCCATCGCCACCAGATCCTCTTTGCTCCACCATGCAGACTTGTCGGCAGACCAGCAAGGCCGCATCTACCTGGAGCTTGGACGGGACTATAAACGAGCAGGGCTGTTGGACCGGGCAGAAGAGATGTTTGCCCAAGCCAGAAAGATCCTGGGGCGTGATCCTGCCTTGCTGGAAGAAATGGCTGCCTTGGCTGCTGCGGCCAAAGATCACGAACAGGCCGCTGAGTTATATGCCGCAATACACAAGCCAACAGCTCAGGCCCATCACATAGTCCAACAGGCCAAAGCCCTGGCCCGAAAGAACGAGACCGAGCGCAGCGCATGGCTGCTCCGAAAAGCTTTGAAAGTGGCTCCAGGTTCGGTGGAAGCCTGGATGGAGCGCATGATCCAGTCCTATGAGGCCTCGGACTGGATGCATTTATCCCATTTTTTTACCCAAGGGCTGGCCGCAGTGGATTCCAGGCTGCGTTTTCTGCTCATGGAAGGGCTGACCCAGCATATGTTCACCCAGCGCAGCCCCCAAGAGCTGTTTTGCCCAGTAGTCCATCCGGAAGCCGGCCAGGTCTTGATCCAGGTCATCGCCGCCCATCCACCGGATGTCCATCTGTTGTATTACGGGGCCTGGATTCATACCCAGCTGGGCAACACTTCCCAGGCCAAAATGTATTTGCAGCGCTGCTGTGAAATCAATCCCGAGTTCTGGCCTGCCCGTTTGGAGCTATTAAGCCTGTATGCCGAAGAGGATGCCTTCTCGCCCGCCTGCCGGGAACACTTGGAGTATATTCTCCAGCGGGGAAGACAAGTCAAAAAGTTTGTCTGTTCCAAATGCGGGCTCAAACTTGACCAAATCTTTTTTCAATGTCCCAGGTGCCGCAGCTGGCATTCCATTGCCTTTTTGACCTCCCTGGACACATAAGAGACAGGGATTTTCGTTTCATAAATCTCTGGTTTCGAGTCGTTTTTGCATGAAAACAGCACACAAAACCCAAATGACCCCCATGCTGGAGCAGTATCTGGAGATCAAGGAACACTATCCAGATGCCTTGCTTTTCTTCCGCATGGGCGATTTCTATGAACTTTTTTTCGACGATGCCGAAATCGCCGCCCGGGAACTACAGATCGCCCTGACTTCCCGCAATCCAAAGGCTGATCTCAAAGTCCCCATGTGCGGGGTCCCTTATCATGCGGTCGAGGAATATCTGCGCCCTCTTTTGGACCGACGGTATAAAGTGGCTATCTGCGACCAGATTGAGGATCCCGGTCAAGCCAAAGGATTGGTCCAGCGGGCTGTGACCAGGGTCTTGACTCCGGGCACTGTTTTGGACCAGGGCTCCTTGCAGGACAAGATGCACAACTATCTGGCCGCTGTCTGTTTTGATTCGCACCGGTCTCAGGGAGGCCTGGCCTGGATCGACTTTTCCACTGGAGAATGGACCGGCCTATCGTCCAAAAACGAACCGGACTTGTGGGCCTGGATCCACAAGATCGATCCTCCTGAAATGATCTGCCCTGAAGGACTACGGCTTCCGGAACGATCCAAAGAACTTATTGAACGGATCACCTGGCTGCCGGAAAAGGCCTTTTTCCACCCCGGCCGCAGCCGCGATCTGATCCTTGAAGTGCAGAATGTGGCCGGGCTGGAAGCCCTGGACCTTGAAGACAAGCCCGGTCTGATCCGCTCTTGTGGCGCCCTGGTGGCCTATCTCAAGCAGACCCAGAAGCAGGCCCTGGAACATCTGTCCTCCTTCCGCCCCCTCCAACTCAGCCGGCACCTCATTCTTGACGAGGTCACAGAGCGCAATCTGGAAATATTCCAACGCCTGGACGGCGGCAAAGGTCAAGGGACGCTGTGGCATGTTCTGGACCAGACCCAGACCCCCATGGGCGGACGTTTGCTTCAAGAAAGGCTGCGCCATCCCTGGCGGGACTTAAAACCGATCCAGCAGACCCAAAGTGCAGTGGCCTATTTTTTGGAGCAATCAGATTTACGGGCTAAAATCCGACCGGAACTGGATGCGGTCTTTGACCTTGAACGCTTGAGTACCCGTATCCAGCTCAATCGCTGTTCTCCCAAGGATTTTGTCTTCCTGCGCACCAGCCTGGAACGCCTGCCCCGGATCAGACGCTGTCTGGAAGAGCCACTATCTGAATCCAAGATGCCGGAAGAAGTGGACAAGCTGTTGGCCGAGTGGGACGATATCCAGGATCTTTCAAGCCTTTTGGCTACCAGTCTGGACGAGAATCCCCCCCAAGTGATTACCGAGGGCGGACTCTTTCAGTCTGGATTTGATCCCCGTCTGGATGAACTTATCGATCTGACTGAGCACGGCGAGGCAAAGCTGAAGGAATTGTTGGCCAAGGAACAAAAAGCAAATGATCTGCCCAAACTCAAGCTCGGATTCAACCGGGTGTTTGGCTACTACTTTGAATTGTCCAAAGCGCACAAAGGACCTGTGCCCGAACACTTTCATCGCCGTCAGACCCTGGTCAATTCCGAGCGGTACGTGACAGATGAACTCAAAAGCCTGGAGGAAAAGCTTTTTTCCGCTTCGGAACAAAAAAAGAACCTGGAATTTGAGCTCTTCCAGAAACTCCGGGAACAGGTCTTGGCCCATCGGGATCGGGTTACGGCCATGGCTGAGCGCATCGGACGTTTGGACTTCTGGCAGGGACTGGCCCAGACCGCATCCACCTGGAAATGGGTCTGCCCCCAAGTCCATACCGGGCTGGGAATCGACATCCGTCAGGGCCGTCATCCGGCTGTGGAAGCAGCCCAAGGCCGGACCAACTATATCCCCAACGATATCCAAATCAATGACCAAGGGACCCTTCTGCTCATAACCGGCCCCAATATGGCCGGTAAATCAACTGTTCTTCGCCAGACCGCATTGATAGCCGTTCTGGCTCAAATAGGTTCTTTTGTCCCGGCTGCCTCCTGCTCCCTAGGTCTGGCCGACCGCATCTTCACCCGGGTGGGGGCCTCGGACAATCTGGCCCATGGCCAATCCACGTTCATGGTCGAAATGACCGAGACAGCCCGCATCCTTCGCCAGGCAAACAGGCGCAGTCTGGTCATCCTGGACGAGATTGGCCGGGGAACCAGCACCTACGACGGCCTGTCCCTGGCCTGGGCGGTAGTTGAAAACCTGGCCGGAAGATACGAACATGGCATCAGGACCCTGTTTGCCACCCATTATCATGAACTCACGGACCTGGAAGAACGAATCCCGGCCATCCGCAACCTAAATATTGCGGTCAAAGAATGGAAGGGAGAGATCATTTTTCTCCGCCGCCTGGTTCCCGGTCCGGCTGACCGAAGCTATGGGATTGAAGTAGCCAAACTCGCTGGTGTACCACAACCTGTGATCGCCCGGGCCAAGGAGATTTTGGGCCGTTTGGAACAGGCCAGTCTGGATATGAAAACCAAAGGAACACAGCGAAAACGATCCCGACAGTCACTCCTGCCAGGTATCTTCGACGCAGCCGACTCGCACAGCGCACCAGCGGAGACTTCCCAGCATCCATTGGTTTCCAGACTGCAGGATGTGGATATCCAGAACCTTTCTCCGGTCCAGGCATTAAATCTCATCCATGAATGGAAACAAGAGTGGGGATCTGATGAGCAAAAATAGAATATTCACCCTTGGTATCCTGGGTCTCTTGATTGGATTAACTTGTGGGCTTTTTGGATGCGGAAAGAAGGGCTGGCCTGAGCCGATACTGGACAAGGAGCGCTTTGTGTGGTCGGAAATCAGTACAACGGTCCAGGGAAAATGTCTGGACATTACCGCTTTGCTCAGCGGCAACGTTCAAAACCTGACCAGACTGACTCTGGAAGTGGAAATGCGTCCTGAACCCTGCCCTGGATGTCCCTTTTCCCCCACGACAACAGTCAGAATGAATTCCGGATCAGAGCTGTGGGAACGGCGCGGGGCTTTGGTCCACGTTCAATGGTGCGGTCTGGAACAAGACATGGCCATTCGCTGGCGACTGATCGGCCATTCATCACATACCAGCATGGCCGATGTCCCTTCCCGAGTTTACAGCCTGCAATCTGAGAAATGATGCCAAAACAGATTCCAGCCCTGTCTCTGATCCACAGAGGCAGCTGGATCAAAATGAAACCTGCGGTTCGCCAGGGGCGAAGGATCATTTTTCCTCGAAAAACACAAGACTACACTCCAATCGTCAATCCTACAATCAGCCCCCCAAGCACTCCGCCCAAGACCCATTCTTTGGGCTTTATGGTCTGCGGATCCTGCCATGCATGTTCATTTTCCAAACCGCGAACAGCCAGGGCCATGGTCTGATCCAGGGTGGTCCGGGACAGGGTGCGCATCACGGTGGTGACAAAGAAATACATCCGCCGTCTCAAGGAAATACCGCTCCCCCGCAAGGCGATGCTTTGTCTGACGGTATGCAATGTCCGCATGGTCAAGGGGATAAAATGGATCATAAGAGCCAGGGACATGGCGCCCTGCCAACTCCTGCTTCCAAGCACCGGCCGAAGCAGAGAGGTGACGGCGCGTCCCACCTGGATCCTGGATGTCATTGCCGCCAGGCACAATCCAACCAATACCAGGATAGCCATACGCCCGCCCAAAACCAGGCTCTGTTCCAAGCCATCATGATTTTCGGCCATGAATTCCATTATGGCCTTGACCCCGGTCCAAAGCCCGATAAACACCAGCAGAGCCAGAAATTGACGGCGGGTTACGAGGGAATCACCAGCCACAAGCCAGGTCAAAACAATGGACGCAAAGGCCAGTACTGCCAGAGCCTTTGGCCCCGCTTGCCAAACACAGATCCCGGTTAAAATGCTTAACCCGATCTTCACCCGTGCATCGCAGACCTGCAGCCAACGTAGCAATTTTTTCTTTACCATGTCTGTCTCGATGGCACGTAAAAAAGTCCATGCACCCTCATCTGGAGCACAATTGGAAATCCTCCATTTGCCGGCCTTACTTATTCCCAGCCGACCAAAATCCGCTCTCTTTGCCAGGAACAGGGCGGCCGGACACGAAATCGTGGGAGTTCGTCCATGACCCCGGACAATGATCCGCCATACATCAGACGTCCCTGGTCCAGAACCAGGCATTTGGCGGCCAGCCCCACCAGTGGTTCCACATCGTGGGCAGCCACCACCTGGGTGATCCCCAGGGCGGTATTGGCCTGGATCAGGCGACGAAGTTCCAGAATTGCCGGATAATCCAGTCCGCTGAAGGGTTCGTCATACAGGAGAACCTGGGGCCGGCGCAAAAGCATTGCGGCCAGGCACACTTTGCGTTTTTGCCCCCCGGAAAGCTGATGGACCGGGGTCTCCCACTTGTCGGCCAAGGCAAACCGCTGGGCCATTTTCCAGGCTTCCTCCTGCTGATCCTGTCCTGTGCCGGCACTTAATTCCAAATCCTCTTGAACGGTCGCCCCCAGGATCTGTAAGTCGGCATCTTGCAGGACCAGGCCGACCAAACGCCGCAACTTCTTGGCCTGGCCGGGATTACAGCAATCGTGAATACAAATCTTCCCCCTCCCGGGGATGAGTAACCCGGACAAGAGCATGAGCAGGGTCGATTTTCCGCTCCCATTGGCTCCCAACAGGGCAATGCATTCCCCCTGTTGGATCCAGGCATTGATATCTGTCAGTACCTGAGATCCATTGTAGGAAAAATGGAGATCCGAGATGGCAATCATACCTCAGGCACCAAACCGTGTTTTTGCAGATAACGCACAGCACTGAGGCAGATGGCTACTTGCAATCCGTCTGAGATAAGAAAAGGCAGCATGCCAACTGCAGCCGCTTGGGCCCAGCTGATCTGCAGGACATGACCGAGCCAGGCAAGCCCAATTCCATAAATGCCGGTATATGCCGCAACTGAAAAACAGATTCCCCCAATCCAGGGGAGAGGACGGCTCGAAAACACCCTCCTGCCCCATCCAGTGATGAGCACCGCAGGGACAAATCCAGCCAGATATCCACCCGTGGGGCCCAAAACATGACCCAGTCCGCCATGACCCCCATAAAACACAGGCAGTCCGACCAAACCAGCGAATATATAAAGGCCCACAGCAAACAATCCGCCTTTGGGCCCAAGGACAAAACCGGCCATAAGGACAAAAAGGACCTGCAAGCTTATGGGGACAGGACCCAAGGGGAAATGCACATAGCTGCCCACTGCCATCAAGGCGGCAAACAAGGAAATCCAGACCAACTGATGCGTTTGGTCCAGGCTTTCGTCGCTGGTCTCAGAGAATTTGATCTTTTCAGTGTTCATGCTCAATTTCTTTTGCTCCAAGCGGAGCCATACGGTACTCCACCCATGCTGTCAACCTAAAATCTTATCCGGTTGACAATGCGCGATCTCCCCACTCATCGCCAGAAATTGCTTTTTTCTCCAAGGCCAAACGTTCTTATCAGATTTTTTACCTATCTGTTGATTTTTTTGCTTATAACCGTAAACCTTGAACCCTGAACCAGCAAGATCATATTGTTATTTTGAGTAGTTATAATTTTTCGTTTTGTGTTTCAGCAAATACAGAGAGATCTGAACAAACCACCTCTCACCACTTGCAATTATGAGCATTGTTTGCTAACGATCAGCACATAAGCTGATCATGTTCTCTTTTCTGCGTAATTCATAACATACAAAAATTGCAAGAAAACTTTTAACCGTAACATGGAGGTATCGTATGACCTGGCGATCGCTCTCAACTGGACTCATGTTTTTTCTGCTTCTCATTGGCCTTGTTTTCTCTTCACCCCTCCAGGCAGCGGACAATGGAAACAAAATCAATATCAATTCCGACCCGGTTGAGCTCCTGGTGGAGCTGCACGGAATCGGTGAAACCCTGGCCCAACGGATTGTGGACTACCGGGAGACAAATCCTTTTGACTCCATTGAAGAAATCAAGGAGGTCAAGGGAATTGGCCAAGCAACCTTTGAGAATATCAAAGACGACATCACTGTAGAGTGATCTACCCATCGGGCGGCTCTGCCCGCAAGCCGCCCGATTTTGCCCGTCCCCCCTTGACCAGATAAGGCGTATTTCCCCTTTCCTCCTGATGTATCTCATGCACCTGTCTTGCTCGCTGAAAAAACTGCACGTGAACTTTTACATTATGTGGTCCTTTGGACAGATAGGTAGGTTTGGTCTGTTCAAGCCTGTGGACCCTAAAGCTCGGGCTTGATTTTTATCAGTCTGTTCTTTAAAATTTGATATCAGATAAGGACATGTCCAACATCCAGCTAAAGAAAAAAACCATCGATGCACAGGAGGTGACGTATCATGAACAGGTATTGTATTGGCATCATGCTTATTGTGTCCATATTGCTTCTGAGTCCCAGCCAGACTTTGGCGGGCGAGTCACTCATGATGGCCACCACCACCAGCACGGACAACACTGGCCTGCTGGACGAATTGGCTCCTCTGTTTGAAGAAGATACAGGTATAGAGCTGAAGTGGACTGCGGTGGGTACGGGCAAAGCCCTTGAACTGGGCCGCAACTGTGACGTCGACGTCCTTTTGGTCCATGCGCCAGCGGCAGAAAAATTGTACGTCAAAAAAGGCTACGGGGTAGACCGACAGGAAGTCATGTACAACGATTTTGTCATCATCGGCCCTGCCAGTGATCCAGCCGGGATCAAAGGCATGCAGGTTCCGGATGCCTTACGCGCCGTGTTTGAAAACAAGGCAATATTTGCCAGCCGGGGAGACGACTCGGGAACAAACAAGAAAGAGCGCAGCCTATGGGACAATGCCGGATTGGATGTTCCGGAAAAAAAGAGTTGGTATTTGCAAACCGGACAGGGTATGCTGTCCACTCTTCGCATAGCTGCTGAGCGTGATGCCTACACATTGACCGACCGGGGGACATACATTAAATATGCTCACTCACACCAGGGCAATCCTCCCCTGTCTATCCTTGTCCAGGGCGATAAATCATTGTTTAACCAATACAGTGTTATCGCTGTGAGTCCAGAGAACTGTCCTGATGTCAAATACGATTTGGCCACCAGCTTTATTCAATGGATTGTATCGCCTGACGTGCAAAAGGCCATTGGTGAGTTCAGACTCTTGGGCCAACAGCTGTTTACACCCAACGCTCAATAGCTTGATCACTCCAAGACACGTCGAAATCACATCAATTTCATACTCAGATCTTGTGTGCAAGGGCAACCTTAGGGTTGCCCTTTGGTCAGTTTGAATACAGATGGAATATCTTTGGCAAGGCCTTTTCCAAGCTCTTGAGCTCCTTGTCTCCGGCGATGGGCAGACTTTCTCGGCTATCTGGGTCACCCTGCGGGTGTCCACCATGTCTATCACCGGCACCCTCCTCATCGGGATACCCCTCGGTTTTGTCCTTGGATATCAAAGTTTTCCGGGCAAAAAGGGGCTGCGGCTGATTGTAGACACCCTGCTTTCTTTTCCCACGGTAGTCATCGGCCTCTTGGTCTATGCCATGGTCTCCAGACAGGGTCCACTCGGTGATTTCGGACTGTTGTTTACTGTCCCCGGCATAGCCATTGGTCAGATCATCCTTGGTCTGCCCATCATCATTGCCTTGACTGCATCGGCTCTGGAGCACATCGATGAACGTCTGCGGCACACCCTGCTGACTTTGGGAGCAGACAAGCGGCAGGTCATGCTATCCACAGTATGGGAAGCACGATATCCCATCCTTGCCGCTGCCGTGACTGCTTATGGTCGGATCGTGTCCGAAGTGGGCATATCCATGATGGTCGGGGGCAATATCAAATGGCATACCAGAACCATCACCACGGCTATTGCCCTGGAAACCAACAAAGGACAATTCGGTATGGGCATTGCTTTAGGCTTGGTGCTTTTGGCCATCGCTTTTGCTGTCAACCTCTTACTCCATGTCTTAGGCCAAAAAACAGGGTGATTCCTGTGCCCTTCCTCTATTTACTGCAAAACGTCATGGTTCAATATGCCGGACAAACCGTGCTGCACATACCGTCAATGCACATACCGGAAAATATCATCCTGGGCATATCCGGACACAATGGCAGTGGCAAAAGCACGTTGCTTCGACTCTTGGCCTTTCTGGAACATCCAACCCAGGGACGGGTGAGATTCCGACAGGCTACAGAGAATACATCCCGGGAGTTCTTGCGGCGCAGGATTACTTTGCTCGCCCAGAGCCCGTATCTGCTCAAACGTTCGGTATTGGGCAACGTGGCTTATGGCCTGAAAATCAGGAAGGAGAAACAGGTGGAAGAGAAGGTGTCGGAAGCTTTGGACATGGTCGGTCTCTCCCCGGCCAGGTTTCTTCGCCGCAAATGGCACCAGTTGTCAGGAGGAGAAAGACAACGGGTAGCCCTGGCCTCCAGATTGGTCTTGCGGCCGGATGTCCTGCTCCTGGACGAGCCGACCTCGAATCTGGACCAGGAAAGCACTTTTCTCACCAGGCAGGCCGTCCTACAGGCCCACGAGCATTGGGGAACCAACCTGATAATGGTCAGCCACGACCTGGAATGGCTGGCCCAGGTCAGCCAAACAACGCTCTCCATGCACAAAGGACGAATACAGGAGTCATCATATGACATATAGGGCTCAAATTTCTCCATTTTTTGCCCGCTTTGGGGCTAAAAAAAGGTCAGATCTGCCGGAGGCAAATCTGACACTTGAAAATATAAAGCTCCCATTATCAGAACTGGGCAATTGCCTGGGCAATGTATTTCTGCTCCTTGACGGTTACAAACGGATTCATGGGCAAGCTGAAGATTTTTGCGCTGACCTCCTCTGCAACAGGAAAATCCCCGGATCTGTATTCCAGGTAAGCGAAACATTCCTGTAAATGTAATGGCCGAGGATAATGGATCGCGGTGGGGATCCCGGCCCTGTTCAGGTGCTCGCACAGCGCATCTCGGGCAACGGCCTGGACAGAGTATTGGGCCCACACTGAAGTTCTGTCAGACAAAACTGTCGGCGTGGTCACATAATCAGCCAAAAGATGGGTATACTGCTCAGCCACTTCCTGGCGCAGAGTGATCTCGTGAGGATAACGTGGAAGTTTGGCCAGGAGGATTGCAGCCTGCATGGTGTCCAGCCTGGCTGCCAGGCCGATATGAGCATGCATATATCGATCACTCTGCCCATGTACCCGCAGGCTACGAATCCATTTAGCCAAATACTCGTCATTGGTGAATACCGCCCCTCCATCCCCGTAGCACCCCAGGGGCTTGGCCGGAAAGAAACTGGTACATCCTATAGTGGACAAGTTGCAGCTTTTCTTCTGCTTGTACATAGCCCCAAAGCTTTGAGCCGCATCCTCTATCACCGGCAGCCCATGCTGGTCAGCAACAGCATTTACAGCATCCATGTCCGCCGGCTGACCGTACAGGCTGACCGGCAAAATGGCTTTGGTGGCATCAGATATAACCGTTTCCAGCTCGATGGCGTCCAGATTGTAGGTCAATGGATCAATGTCCACAAAGACTGGATTCGCCCCCAAGTGGGCAATCATTTCAGCCGTGGCGATAAAAGTGAACGGCGTGGTAATCACGTCATCCCCCGGGCCTATTCCAAGGGCCATCATGGCTAGCTGCAAGGCATCCGTCCCGCTGGAGCAGGCAATGCAGTGCGCTGTCCCGGTAAAGGCAGCCAACTCCTCTTCCAGCGCTTTGACCTCCGGACCCATGACATACCTGGAACTGTCCAAAACACCCTGAACAGCTGCATCGATTTCTTTTTTGTACAGTTGATACTGGTATTGCAGATTGGCGAAATCAATGTTCATATGTCCAATTCTCCAGAAATTCAAGATACGTTGCGGTGCGTTCTTGTGATTCCTGAAACTGCGATTTACGTCAAGCATGGTCGTACAGAACAAACTTGTCCTCGTCCATGACTGCCCTAGATATGTGCCCTTTACTTGTGAGTTCCCAGTCATTATCCGATTGTACATGTTTTTAGGGTGTTTGTCCAAGGGTGTCAGCAACTATATGATATTATTGACAGAACATATGAGAGCAAAGCAATCCTGCCTTTGGCAAACAGGAGATACAGACAATGCTTGCGAAATTTGAGATATGCCAAAGTACCATGCAGATTGAAGGTAAAAACTTCAATCTACAAACAAAGAAAAGGCCCTGGACGCAAGGTGGTCAATCTCAGCCACACTCCCCAATCCGATCTGTCGCTACTTCCCTCCCAGTCTCTGTGTCCTCAAGCCGCCTCAATCGCTCCGCTTGATCGAATTGTCTGCTGCAGGTTCTTAATATCCCGCAAGGGGGTTGCAC
>CAYZLB010000010.1:0-35943 GCA_964479235.1 uncultured Desulfohalobiaceae bacterium | reverse complement strand
AGAGTGGGGATATATTCGATGAATTTCTACCCCGTAACGTGCAGTTCCAAAGAAAATTGCTGTCAGGCTTGCCGGTACCAGCCTTGATTCTGGGATCTCAAAGGGCTACAAGGCCGATGTCGGCATGACCCATTTTTTCTTTATCCTTAACAAGCCATGTTCTCTGGCTCAAAACCCAGCGGTCGGACAATCTTGTATGAAACAAAAAATCAGCTTTTGCGGTATTGGCCTGAACCATCGGGATGGCCGGCATCCATCCTGGCTGAAGAGGGCGAAGGCATATTCGCCCCTCCTGCCCGCTCAACAGTTTCTTCCTGGAGCAAGCCTGACTTCTGCGGCCAGTGGCGGGGGTGAACAATGAACCAGATCACAGGATATACACATATTCAGCCAACCCTGCCTTCCAGCGTGACCACGGTCCAAACCCAGTCCAAAACAGTGCACATTGTGGGTACAGCCCATGTCTCTCATGCCAGTGTCCAGGACGTACAGACCACCATTTCTCTGACCCAGCCGGATACGGTGTGTGTAGAACTCTGTCCCTCCCGTTTTCAGGCCATGACCCAGCCTGAGGACTGGAAAAAAATGGACATCTTCAAGATTGTCAAAGAAAAGAAAGCCCTTTTTCTCCTCCTTCAGCTTATTCTTTCTGGTTTTTACCGTTCCATTGCCAAACAGCTGGGCATTCAGCCCGGGGCGGAAATGCTGGCTGCCGTGAACAAGGCCGAGGGACAAGGGGCTGAGCTGGTCTTGGCTGATCGGGATGTCAATATCACCTTAAAAAGGGTCTGGGGATACCTTCCCTGGTGGCAGCAGATGAAAATGCTCTTTCATCTGCTGACTACCATTATCCTGCCGGACAAGGTGGATGCATCCAGCATTGAAGATCTTAAAGACAAAGATCAGCTGGAAGTGGTCATGGATCAGGTAGCCAAGGCCTATCCCCAAGTCAAAAAACGGCTCATTGACGAACGGGACCTGTATTTGGCCCATTCCATCCAACATGCCCCTGGCCGGGTGGTTGTAGCCGTTGTCGGGGCTGGCCATGTTCCTGGAATTGTTACATCCATGTCCACAGAGATAGATGTCGCCCCTTTAAAGGAGCTTCCTCCTCCGTCCAAATGGCCGGCTGTTTTTAAGTGGACCATTCCCCTGCTGATCATCGCCCTGCTTGTGTATGGATTTGTCCAGGGCCCGGAACAGTCTATTCAGTCCATCTCCATCTGGATTCTGGTCAACGGGGTCTTTTCAGCTCTGGCCGTCTCCCTGGCCCTGGCCCATCCGGTCACCATTGCCTCAACTTTCTTTGCCGCTCCGCTGACCAGCCTCAACCCGACCATTGCTGCCGGATGGGTGGCCGGTCTGGTCCAGGCCTGGGTCAAAAAGCCTACTGTGGCCGACCTGGAGGCCCTGCCCGGGGCTTTAAGCTCCGTTCGCGGATTCTGGCTCAATCCGGTCTGCCGCATCCTCCTGGTGGTTGTCCTGGCCAACCTCGGCAGCTCCCTGGGGACCTTTGTCGCCGGTGGCTGGATCGCCAGCCGGCTTTTCTAGCCCTCCAGGCCATTTTCCGGCTGCAGAGCACTCTTTGCTCGGCTTTCCTTGACAACCGGCTCATCGTGCCTATGTTTTGCTATTGGGATGCACTGGGTTTTATCTACAGTCCTAAGACAAAAGCCAGTTTTGTCCGTGGTTTTACAAATTTCACCAATGCAACTCGCTGATGAGGAGGTTGTGAATCTATGTCCACAGTCCAGAGCTACGAATTTCAAGCTGAAACCCAAAAACTCTTAAACATTATTATCCATTCCATATATACGAACAAGGAAATCTTCCTCCGGGAACTCATTTCCAATGCCTCCGATGCCCTGGACAAAGTCCGCTTTGCTCAAAGCAAGGGCACCCAGGTGGCCGATCCAGAACAACCATTGGAGATCAGGATCACTACGGATAAGGATGCAGGGCGGCTGACTATAGCTGACACTGGAACCGGAATGAGCGAAGAGGAGTTGGTCAGCAATCTGGGGACTATAGCCAAGTCCGGAACTGAAGAATTTTTGAAAAAAGTAACCGAGGAACAGGAAAGCCCGGAAAACATCATCGGCCGTTTTGGCGTCGGTTTTTATTCTGTATTCATGGTCGCCAACCAGGTTCAGGTGACCACGAAATCGGCGGACCCGGAAAGCCCGACCATGGTCTGGACCTCTGACGGGATGGGCAGCTACACGGTGGCCCGGGCCGAAGGAGATATGAAACGGGGTACCCGGATCAATGTTAGCTTAACAGAGGAAGAAAAAGAATACGCAGACCCCGACCGCATCAAGCAGATTATCAAGAGGCATTCCAATTTCATATCCTTCCCCATCTATGTAGACGATGAAAAAGTGAACACTATCCCTGCCTTGTGGAAGGAATCCAAATTCAACATCACCCAGGATCAGTATACCGAATTCTACAAATTTTTGACCTACGATAGTCAGCCGCCTCTGGAAACCATCCATATCTCGGTTGATGCCCCGGTCCAATTCAACAGCATTCTCTTCGTTCCCCAAAAATCGACCCTGATTTTCGAGAACATGCCCACGGACTATGGACTTGATCTGTATGTCAATCGAGTGCTCATCCAGCATAAAAACCAAGACCTCATTCCCCAGTATTTGAGTTTTGTCAGCGGAGTGGTGGACACGGAAGACCTGCCCCTCAATCTTTCCCGGCAGGCCATTCAGGAGAGCGCCCTGATCAACAAAATCAGGACCACGATCACCAAGCAAATCTTAAGCAAACTCAAAGAGATGGCCAGCAAAGATCAAGATCGCTACCTCGACTTCTGGAAGGAACACGGCAAAGTCTTTAAGCTGGGCTACACAGATGTGGCCAACCAGGAGTCCTTTGCCCAGCTCTTGCGCTTTAATGCCTCCTGGCACAATGACGATACTGAACTGGCATCTTTGGATGACTATGTAAAACGGATGAAGGAAGGACAAAAAGAGATCTATTTCATTTCCGGGCCCAACCGGGAGAACATTGCCTCAAATCCCCACTTGGAACTTTTTCGGAGCAAGGGACTGGATGTTTTCTACCTCTTTGAACCCATCGACGAGTTTGTGCTCCAGAGCCTAGGGACATTCAAGGACTACACCTTAAGGGCTGCTGAGCATGTGGATCCCGGCGATTTGGAACAATTTGCGTCCACAGAGAAAGAAGAAAAAGAAAAACTGAGCTCAGAAGAAGAAAGATCCTTTGATCAACTTTTAAAGGCCATGCAGGACATCCTGGGCGACAGGGTCACCGAGGTCAGGACCTCCAAGCGTCTGTCTTCCAGTCCAGCCTGCCTGGTGAATCCGGAAAGCGGCATCAGCTCACAGATGCAGAAGATCATGCACATCATGAACAAGGATAGCTCCATTCCCAAGCAGATCCTGGAGATCAATCCCAATCATCCCCTGAGCCGGAACCTGCTCAAGGTTTACTCCCATAATCCGGAGGACACGTTTGTCCGCCAGACGACCGAGCATCTGTTCGAAGCCGCCTTGCTCCAGGCCGGCTACCTGGCCGATCCGCACACCCTGGTCAACCGGACCTTTGACATCCTGTCCCAGGCCAGCTCCTGGTATACCAAGACCCAGGACATTGGAGAAGAGCCCAAATAGCTTTGTACAAGTATTCAGATGTGAGCGCCGCTGTGGGCGGCGCTCACATCTGAATTAATCTGCCTGCTTCCGGATAAAGGACGGAATCTCGAATTCATCCTCAAACACAAACTCTTCTTCAGTTCCTGAATCATTTGCATTCTGCCCTGAACCCTGCTCCGTGTGTCCTCCCCGCCCCTTTCGCAGATAGGCCGGAATCTGACGGTCTTCCGAATTCTGAGCCGGAGCGGCTTGCCGCTGCTGTCCCCCCCGGGTCTTGTCCAGATTAGCCACTTTGCCCTGAGCCCCAAAGGGCTGATTCTGCTTGCTGTCCCTTGGCTGTTCAATTCCGGTGGCTATGACAGTTATCCGCAATTCATCCCCGGCATCGTTGTCAAAAACAGTTCCAAAATAGATCTGGGCATCTTCCTGGGCTGATTCCGATATGGTGCTCGCCGCTTCACTGACCTCATCAATGGTTAAATCCGGTCCGGACGTGATATTCATCAGCACGCCCTGTGCCCCGTCAATAGAGACATCTTCCAATAAGGGGCTGGTGATTGCTTTGGTTGCGGCCTCCCTGGCCCGGCCTTCTCCCGAAGCAATACCAGTGCCCATAAGGGCCAGGCCCATACCGGACATAACCGCCTTGACATCGGCAAAGTCCAGGTTGATCAGCCCAGGGACCATGATCAGGTCGGATATGCCCTTGACTGCATAGTACAAGATTTCGTCCGCTTTCTTGAGCATCTCCAAAAAGGAGGCCTTTTTGGAGGCCAAAGACAGGAGCCGATCATTCGGGATTGTGATGATGCTGTCCACCACCTCCTTTAAATTGGCAATCCCCTTTTCCGCTTGCTGAAGCCTCTTTTTGCCCTCAAAGAAAAAGGGCTTGGTTACCACCCCAACAGTCAAGGCCCCTGCCTCCCGGGCTACTTCAGCGATCACCGGTGCAGCTCCGGTTCCCGTTCCACCGCCCATTCCGGCGGTTACAAAAACCATGTCCGCCTCTCCGATCATCTCCCGGATAATATCCACGCTTTCCAGGGCCGCCTCCCGTCCTGTGCCTGGATTGGCTCCGGCTCCCAGTCCTTTTGTCAGCTGCTCTCCCAATTGCAGCTTGTATTCGGCATGGGAGTGTTTCAGGGCCTGAACATCAGTATTGGCCACAATAAAAGATACACCCTGCAAAGCAGAGTTGATCATATTGTTGACGGCGTTACCGCCGCCGCCACCGACTCCGATGACCTTAATCTGGGCATTGCCTTCTGGTTCTATCTCCATGTAATCCATCGCTGCCTCCTTATGCCTTTCCAAGCCAAGCGCCTGGTTATACCCGTATCACCCGAACTCGCTTCGCCCCAGCCATCCCTGTGTTATCCAGCTGCTCAGCTGATTTCTGAAAACCATTTCCGCATGATGGCCAATATGCGATTAAAAATCCCCTTTTCTCGAATACCGAAACGGAGATCTTCCTTGTTTTTCTCCGCTCCCCACTGCAAAAGGCCCACAGCCGTAGAATAAGCCGGATTGTTCACAATGTCGGTCAACCCACCGAATCCCCTCGGAGTCCCGATCCTGGTGGGCAAATCGAAAATCTGCTCCCCCAATTCTTCAATTCCTCCGATCTGTGAACTCCCACCGGTGAGTACTACCCCGGCACCGACCTTGTTCTTGTACCCTGAACGAACCAGTTCCTGGTCCACAAGACCTAAAATTTCCTCTACTCTGGGTTCACAAATTTCAGCCAAAACCCGTTTGGAGATAGTCCTGGCCTCCCGGCCCCCCACGCTGGCCACCTCAATGACCTCATTGTTCTGGACCAGGCCGGCCAGTGCACAGCTGTGCGCGATCTTTAGCTGTTCTGCACTCTTCATCGGCGTACGCAAACCAAAGGCAATATCATTGGTCAGGTTCATTCCCCCCAGGGGAAGGACAGAGATGTGCTTGATGGCATCATTGCCAAACACGGACAGATCGGTGGTCCCTCCGCCGATATCCACCAATGCCACTCCTATCTCCTTTTCCTCCTCCGAAAGGACCGCCTTGGCCGAGGCCAAAGATTCCAGTACGATTCCGGAAACGTCCAACCCCGCCCGGTGACAGGAACGGACAATATTCTGGGCACTGGAGACCGCACCAGTGACCATATGTACTCTGGCCTCCAGCCGCACCCCGGCCATGCCTAAAGGATCTTCTATACCCCGCTGGTTATCGACAATATATTCCTGGGGCAGGATATGAATCAGCTCCCGGTCCAGGGGAATGGCCACCGCCTTGGCCGCATCAATGACCCGTTCAATATCCCGGGAGGTGACCTCGCCGCCCTTGACTGCAATCACCCCGTGACTGTTAAAGCCCATAATATGACTCCCGGCAATTCCGGCGAACACATTGCGGATTTCGCATCCAGCCAGCAGCTCTGCCTCCTCCAGGGCTTTCTTGATCGATTGCACTGTCTGTTCGATATTGACCACCACACCCTTGCGCAACCCGGTGGAGGGACTCATCCCGATACCGACAATATCAACCCCTTGTTTGGATGCCTCGCCGACCACAACACAGATCTTTGTGGTTCCAATATCCAGGCCCACCACCAGTTCCGCCTTGGCGCTCATACGACCTTGCTCCTGTAGCCTACCCAGCCAATACCTTTGAATATATATATATACACTATCTGTTCCATCTCTTCCCGTTGCAGGAGATCCTGCCATACCCTGCACAGTGTCCCCATATTCCTCTGCAAATTTGACCGGCCCAGGACCACCTCCAACCCTTGATTGGAGAGCATCATCTGCACCCTGTTGTTGTCCGCAAAACGTATCCAGGCAACTTCGGACAGACCAAAGGGGAAGGTGTTTTGGCTCCAGCCATTGGTCACAATGGCCAAATCCCTTTGATCCCGGCGCTGATCCGGGTTGCAGACCAAGAGGGGCAAAGAGGTAAACGAGGCAAGCCCCACCGGGGCGATAGTCTCTCCATGAACATCTGCATAGTACACGCGCTCCCCTTGCTGACGCCAAAAAAACGGCACCTCTTCTTCAACCTCAATCCGCAGGCCGTTGGGAAAATGACGGTACACGGCCACAGATTTGATCCATGGATGGTCAACCAAGTCTTGGCACACTCTCCATAAGGACAGATCCAAAAGATTATGAAATCGGTCCAGGCCGGCCTGGGCCAGCACTTCTTGCTGGGTCAGACGATGCAGTCCATGGACCTGCACCTGCTGCAAAACCAAAAGTTCTGTCGTTGTCACCCAGCGGTACCCGGCCACCAGGATCAGGCTGATGCCCAAGAGCAGGATGATTATACCCAGCCCCCAAACCAGGGCAGCCAGGACTCTGGCTATCAGGCCGACGGAGGACGGCCCAGTCGATGTTTTCTTCCGGTATGCATTGCCCTTGGCCATAAATCAAAGTGTGTCTCCAACGAGGCCCAGGTCCGGATCGACGACCTGAACCTCCAGTTCAAGATCCACCCCAAACCGATCTTTCACCCGGCTTTTGGCTTCACCAATCAATTCCATGGCCTGAGCAAAGCATCCGCTACCCTGATTGAGTAAAAAGTTTGCGTGCTGCAAAGAAAAGCTCACTTCCCCTTTCCTTTTCCCCCGCATGCCGCAGCGATCCAGGAGGAGACCCGCCGGGGCCTGGTCAGGATTCTTAAACGTACACCCGCAGGTTTTGGCCCCTACCGGCTGGGTTTGTCCTTTTCGCCTCAGCACCTCGTCCATCCTGCCTTGGGTCCAGGCCTTTGCAGCCAAAGAAAAGTAGAGTTCCACCTCATGGATAATCCAGGGACCCTTCAGGCCTTTGGGCCGAAAACTGCGGTAATTGCACTCCACATCCTCGCGCTGAAGCCATATCAGCCCACCCTGAGGGCTCCAGCAGCGCACCCGGTGCAGACAATCCCCTATGCACTGGCCAAATGATCCGGCATTCATGGCCACAGCTCCGCCAACGTTGGCCGGAATACCGGCCAGGCCCTCCAGCCCGGCCAGCCCTCTGTCCTGCATCCAGTGCAAAAGGCGGGACAATGAAAACCCGGCTGCCACACGGACCACACAATCTCGTGCCCTATGCGCCCGCACCTCTGGCTCAGGCCCTGAGGGGGGGCAGACCAATTGCAGCGGCAGATCGCCGTCCCGGACCAAGAGATTACTCCCTCGCCCCAGGACCAGAAAACTTCCTCCCTCCCGCTCCCAAAACCGGGCCCAATGATCCCAATCCCCCGGATGCTCGATCCTGATTTCGGCCAGGGCATTTCCTCCCATGCCCAGCCGGGTTCGGGTTTGAAGACTCGGACGGGATATAATCTTCACTGGTTTTCACCTTGGAGAAATTGTTCACCCAGCTGCCAGATACTGCCGGCACCAAGGGTGAGCAGGATATCTCCCTCTTTCAGGACATCGGTCAATGCTTCCAGGCAATGGGGCATATCCGGGCAGAACATGACTTCCGTATCGCTGACCTGACGTACGCCCTGAGACAGGCTGGCCCCGTTCACTCCGGGAATGGGGTCTTCAGATGCGGCATAAATTTCAGTCAAAACCAGAAGATCGGCCTGGGGAAAGGCCCGGCAAAAGTCGCCGAACAAGGCCCTGGTCCGGGAAAATCTGTGGGGCTGAAAGGCAACAACCAGCCTGGAATGGGGATACATTTGTTTGATGGTCTCCAATGTTGCCCGGATCTCCGTAGGATGGTGGCCGTAATCGTCAATCACCTGCACTCCTTCCCTTTGGCCTTTGTATTCCAGACGTCTGCCCACACCGTCAAAGGCCTCCAGCCCTTTGACGATGACTTCCCGGGACAGACCAGCCTCCAGGGCTACGCCAATCACGCCCAGGGCGTTTTGCACATTGTGTTTTCCAGGCTGAGCAAGGGTAACGTGTCCCCAGGTTTCACCCTGAACAATGACCTCAAACCTGCTGTACAAGCCAGATTCCAGAATTTGAGCCTGGATGTCGTTCTCCGGGCCCAGCCCATAGGTCACTACCCGGCGTTTGACCCGGGGCAACAGCCGGCGCACGTTCGGATCGTCCCCACAGACCACGTTCAGTCCATAAAAGGGGATATAATTAAAGAAACGGACAAAAGCATCTTCTATAGCTGGCAGATCCGGATAGAAGTCCAAATGATCGGCGTCAATATTGGTCACAATGCTCATAATGGGCATGAGGCAAAGAAAAGATCCGTCTGATTCGTCGGCCTCAGCTACCAGATACTCGCCCTGGCCCATGAGGGCATGGGTCCCATAGCGATTCAGCCGGCCCCCGATAATCACTGTCGGATCCAGGCCGGCCTCTTTGAATACCGTCCCTAAGAGAGAGGTTGTTGTGGTTTTTCCATGGGTCCCCGCAACGGCAATGCCGGTCTTTAAGCGCATAAGTTCCGCCAGCATCTCGGCCCGGGGAATGACCGGGATCCCCTTGGCCTTGGCTGCAGCAACCTCTGGGTTGTCTTCGCCAACGGCAGTAGATTTGACCACAACATCCGCATTGCTCAGATTGCTCTCTGCGTGGCCCCGGGCCACCCAGGCCCCCATGGCCTGCAGCCGGCGTACCGGTTCATTGGCCGTGATATCGGAACCGCTGACCGTATAGCCCAAATTGAGCAAAACCTCGGCGATGCCGCTCATTCCGGCCCCGCCGATACCTATCATATGAATATGGTGAACACGTGTTTTCATGATTGAAGGTTTCCTTTTTCAGCACTCATATCCGCCAACTCCTGGACAATGGTCCGGGTGGCAGCCGGCTGTCCAAGCTGTCGTGCCGCCCGGCCCATGGACACAAGCTTGTCCGGCAAGGCCAAAAGATCCAAGATCATTTCTGCCAAGTCGACCTCCGGCAGATAACTCTGTTCCACAACCAAAGCTGCTCCCGCTTTCTCCAGCAGTTTGGCGTTGTACAGCTGATGCTGGTGCACAGCATAGGGAAAGGGGATCAGCACGCTGGGCCGGCCTATAACCGTCAATTCGGCTACAGTTGAAGCCCCGGCCCGGCTGACCACCAGATCGGCCCAGGAATAGGCCGCAGCCATATCCTGGATAAAGGGAACCACCTTGGCCTGGTCATTGTCGAACATCTGGTACTCCGGATAGAGCGCTTCATAGTGCTTCTCTCCTGCCTGGTGCAGAATGTGTACCCCCCGGGGCAACAGGTGCGGCAGGGCCTGCAGCAGGGCCTGATTAATGGCCTGAGCCCCTTGACTGCCGCCTAAAACCAGCATCCGCTGCCCGCTTTGATGGGTATACGCCTTTTCCGTATCCCGAAGGGTGATCAAGCTGGTCCGAACTGGATTTCCGGTCAATCTGGCCTTTTGGGGATCGAACCATCCCTGATCGTCCGGAAAGGACAAAAAGACCCGGTGTACCCGCTTGCCCAAAACCCTATTGGTTACCCCTGGATAGGCATTCTGCTCGTGCACCGCGCTGGGAATACCTTTAAATGCCGCCAAAAAAACCGGAACAAAAGAGGCGTAGCCCCCAAAGCCCACAACAGCATGGGGCTTAAATTGGGCATAGATCCGCCAGCAGCGGAGCAGGCTGCGAAACATCCACCAGGCTGACCCCAAAGAACGAACTCCCCGGCCGAGGACACCGCTGGCCGGCAAAGCCACAAAAGGGATCCCGGCTTCCCCGGCCAACCGGCCTTCTGGCCCATGATCCCCCCCCACAAACAAGAGTTCAGCGTGAGGAAAAGATTCCCGTATGCTTTCGGCTACGGCCAGAGCAGGAAAAATATGGCCTCCTGTTCCTCCGGTACAAAGGACGATTCGCTCCACGTTATCTCCTGCTCCGGCGTTCTATGTTGACCAAAAGGCCGGTACACAGACAGGCCACCATCAGGTTGGATCCGCCATAGCTCACAAAGGGCATGGGCAGACCCTTGGGCGGAACTGCACCCATAACAACTGCCAGATTGAGCAGGCCGCCGATGACCACGATCAGACATAAACCAAGGGCTGTAAAACGATCCTGCAGGCTATCCTGACCCAACGCTATAGTCAGGCCCCGGACCATGTACACCCCCAGGCAGATGAACACGATGGACAGGCCGGCAAACCCCAATTCCTCGCCCAAAACCGAAACAATAAAATCCGTATGGCCTTCGGGGAGAAAAAAAAGCTTTTGTTTGCCGGCCCCCAAGCCCTGCCCAAGCAAGCCCCCAAGGCCTAAGCCGTACAGGGATTGAACGACTTGATATCCGGCATCAGCAGCACTTTGAAAGGGATGCAAAAAGACCAGCCAGCGCTTGAGTCTGTATGGAGAACTGGCGATCATATATGCCCCGAATCCCAGGCATAAAAGACCTGAACTGAGCAGATAGAGCAACCTGGTTCCGCCCACCATGCTCATGGTGAAAAAGAGCATGGCCATGAAGACCGCCCCGCCAAAGTCTGGCTGCAATAGGAGCATGCCGGCGATAATACCGGTGATGACTACCGGGGGCACAAAGCCGACGCTGAAGGTTCTGAGCTTGTCCTGCTTGCGGCTCAGGAAATAGCCCAGGTACATGACCAGGGCCACTTTGGCCAATTCCAGAGGCTGGAGGGAAAAACTCCCCAGATCAAGCCACCTGCTGGCCCCTCCGGCCCGGACCCCAAGAGGGGTCAGGGTCAGCCCCAAAAGGATGAGGGCCGCCAAGAGCCAGAGATAGACATATCTGTAGACAAAACCCATGGGGATCCAGGCCGCAACTCCCATGACCGCCAGCCCCAACACTGCAAATAGGGATTGGCGGAGAAAAAAATGGTCGCTGTCGGCAAACAAGCGCTCAGCCATGACCCCACTGGCGCTGTAGACCATAATCAGTCCCAAACCCATGAGGACCAGGGCGGAGCCAAGCAGCCACCAATCGGCCATTTCCCGTATATGTTCCTGTTTCTTTTCTCCGCTCATAGTTTGTAAGATCCGCTCAATACTTCACCACAACAGGAAAAAGATCCTCGCCCATCATGGCCAATACGCCGGCCAGCTCCTGATAGCGAATGCCGGCATGCTCATTGCTGCATTTACAAGTCATGTACCGCCTGGACAAAGGCCTCCCCGCGAGCAGCGTAGTTGACAAAAAGATCAAAACTGGAAGTCGCCGGAGAGAGGAGGACGACATCTCCGGAACAGGCCAATCCGGCTGCATGGACTACGGCCTCCTCCAGGGTTGGTTTCCAGTCTATGGGCACAATCTCCCCCCAGGCCCGGGAAAAAATCTCCCGGCTCTGACCAAATAGTGTGACGCTGCGAACTTTTCGGCCTACAAGTCCGGTCAAAGCCGAAAGATCCCCTCCCTTGTATCGTCCGCCGGCCAAAAGGTGGATCGGCCGGTCAAAACTCTGCAAGGCAGCCTGCAGGGCATGCACTGTGGTTGCTTTGGAATCGTTGACATACAGGACCCCATCTTTTTCAGTCACCGGCTGCAGGCGATGGGCATGGGGCACATAGCTGGAAACCGCCTTCTGCGCGGCAACGAGAGATACCCCAAACGGCGCACACGCCCTGTAGGCCGCTTCCATATTAATCCAGTTGTGCACTCCCGGCAGACGGGGGGCACGCAATGAGTGTTCGTGATCGAAAAATTCAATATTGGCCATGGGTTTACCTGATTTCTGTATCTCAGAGCGCAAGCCGGCATGAATCAGGGCTATATCCTTTGGCCCCTGATTTGCGAACAAAGACATCTTGGCCTGCCGGTATTCCTCCAAATCTTGGTGATGATCCAGGTGATTGGGGGAAAAATTCAGCCACACCGCTACGTTGGGCTGCAAGGACCTGGTCAGTTGGAGCTGAAAGCTGCTTACCTCCAGGACGACCACCTCTTTGCCCTGTCCGGACAGTACATACTCGGACAAGGGCGTACCGATATTGCCTCCGGTAAAGCAGTTCACCCCGCAAGAGGTCAAGATATGGTCGATCAAACTGACCGTGGTCGTTTTGCCGTTTGTTCCGGTCACCGCAATGATTGGTTCCCGGATCCAGCCCAGGGCCAGTTCCAGTTCGGATATGACTGGAAGATCCAGACCATAAGGCAAAAAGGAGGCAATAGTATGCTTGCCAACCCCTGGACTGAGAATCACCACATCGGCCCAGGCAAAATCATCCGCCCTATGGGGACCAATACGCAGTTGAATGCCCTGGGCTTGAAGTTTTTGGACCTGGGGTTGAGTCAGGGCATCGGGGCATACCTCTAAAAGGTGCACGACCCCCCCTGCCCGGGAAGCCAAGGCCGCAGCGGCCTTTCCGGACCGACCTGCTCCAACCACAGTCACCCGTCGGCCCTTAATTGTATCAGGACCATAAGGAATCAGCCCCGCATGTCTTATCCCCATGCCGTTTCCTCACCGCACTGCTGTCATGTTCTTCAATCCCGGCATCTCTTTAAAACTACAGTAAAAGTTCGCCTCTTTTCCGTCATTCCCGCGGAGTCGGGAATCCAGCTTTATCTGTATGTTCATGACGAGTTAGCCTTTCCTCTAGATTGCCCGGCGAGCCAGTTTGCGATGTTTTCAAACATTGTGGCCGGGCAATGACAGGAGGGGAATGCTGCTCTTATCTTTCGCTATAATGTTCATCCCACCATCCCGGCATCCCAGCATTTCACTTTTCATCTTAACTTCAATGTACTCAAGGCCAACATGGCCAGCAGAATGGACAAGATCCAAAAACGGACTATAATCTTGGATTCCGGGACTCCTGAGAGCTCAAAGTGGTGGTGAATAGGGGCCATGCGAAAGAATCGTTTCCCCCCGGAAAGCTTGAAATATCCGACCTGAACGATCACTGAAAGGGTTTCAATCACAAAAAGGCCCCCAACCAGAAGCAAGACCAGCTCCTGTTTGCACAATATGGCGATAAACCCAATAGCTGCACCCAGGCTCAAGCTGCCCACGTCTCCCATAAACACCTGAGCCGGATAGGCGTTGAACCACAAAAAACCCAGCCCCGCCCCGACCAAAGCCCCGCAAAAAACACTCACTTCGCCTACTCCAGGCACATAGGCCACCTGCAGATAGGTAGCGATTTCTACATGTCCGGCCACATAGACAAAAATGAGCAGACAACCGCCGACCACAACCGTCGGACCAATGGCCAGCCCGTCCAAGCCATCGGTCAGATTGACTCCATTGGACGATCCGACAATGACAACCAGAGCAAAGAGCAAATAAAACCAGCCCAGGTTAGGCTGCAGCCATTTGATAAACGGGACATACAAGGTGCTTGAATAACCGGGCAAGAGGATCAAGACGGCAATACTGATGGCGGCCACCACGAACTGGGCCACAAACTTCTGTTTCGCGCTCAATCCTTTGTTCTGCTTATGGACCACCTTCAGGTAATCGTCCCCAAACCCAATGCATCCAAACCCGGTAAAGACAAAGATTGTCAACCACAAATATACATTGGTCAGATTGCCCCAAAGCAAAACACTGCTCAGCAGGGAAAAGGCGATGAGCAGCCCGCCCATGGTTGGCGTTCCGGCCTTGGTCAAATGGCTTTGGGGACCGTCTTTCTGAATGTACTGGCCGTATTTGAGCCGTCTGAGCCAGGCGATAAAGCGGGGTCCGACGATAATGGTCAAAATAAGGGCAGTGAGCAGGGCATAAATGGACCTGAAGGTAATATACCGAAAAACATTGAACAGCCCGAATTGCTCGCTTAAAGGGTAGAGAAGATGATAAATCATGACGCCCTGAGTTCACGTTGCAGAATGCGTACAAACCGTTCCAGGGCACATCCTCGTGATCCCTTGATCAGAACCACTCCGCCCTGCAGACCCAGAGTTCGCCACAGGTTCAAAAACTCCTTTTCCGTTCCCACCGTATGCAGGCTAATACCCTTGCCACGTTCAACCCCCCGCCGCACAGCCTGCTCATACTTCCCAGTGTAGAACACCGCCGCAGGCTCCAGTTCAGCAGCCCAGCTTCCCAACTCTTCATGCCAGGCCTCGGCCTGTTCGCCGAGCTCTTTCATTTCCCCGAGAACCAAGGCCAATGGATTAGATCCGGCCCTTTGTTTGGCCCATTTCAGGGCCTGACGCATAGACAGGGGATTGGCGTTGTAGCAGTCATCCAATATGGTCATCTGACCACATTCAATGCACTCCCCCCGATGTTCCGGCAGACAAAGCCGATCTATACCGGTTTGAATGTCCTGCGGTGCACAATGCAGATACCTGGCTGCACAGGATGCAGCCAGAATATTTTCCCCTATCCAATAACGGCCGGCAGGCAAATGCAGCTTAAAATCCTGGTCCTGAACCACAATACGCACACCTTCGTCTTCACGGCCCTCACTTTCTGTCCGGATTAAAAAACAATCTGCCTCTGAATCGCTGTGAACAGAAAAGGTGTGCTTTGCAATTTCCTGTTCAGAAACAGCCTGCACCAATTCCGGGTAATCCAGGCTGACAATCGCCGCTCCTGCCGTGGGGACGGTGTCCAGCAATTTTGCTTTTTCCCTGGCCACACCCTGCACTGTATGCAGTCCGTGCAAATGGGCAGGTCCTACGTTGACCATCAGCGCAAGATTCGGCCTCAAGACAGCAGACAGCTCTTCCATCTCCCCGATCTCGCTCACACCGGCTTCCAAAACCCAATAGTCTTCCCGTCCGGACATGGCCAAAATGGATAAGGATACGCCCAGTTTATTGTTCCAGTTTTTATAGTTTTTGCCCACCACGCCCTTTTGGGCCAAAATCGATGCCAGAAGTTCTTTGACCGAGGTCTTGCCGGCTGTCCCGGTCACGCCCACAACCAGACCCTGAAACTGCCTGCGCCAATATCCAGCCAGATCGGCCAGGGCCTGGATGGAATCGTGGACCAGAAGCACAGGGACCTCTGAGGTCAACTCTAAGAGGGGCCGCTCCACGACCACGGCCAGAGCACCCTTGTGAACCGCTTCCCGTGCAAAGTTGTGCCCGTCAAAACGGTCTCCCTGGATACAGACAAAGAGATCCCCGGGCTGGACCAGCCGGCTATCCGTCTGCACCCGGGTGGCCATCAGTTCCTGAGAGTTTTCGTAATCTCCCACCGCCTGCATGGCCTGGCCAATATGGGCTAGGCTGAGCTTCATTCCCAATACTCCAATACCACCTGCTGGTCGCAAAACGGCAGCTTGCGCTCACCTATCTGTTGCGTATTTTCATGGCCCTTGCCGGCTATGAGCAGGACATCCCTGGGTTTCAAGACTTGCAATCCACAGTGGATGGCCTTTCGCCGGTCCGGTTCGGTGATCACCTGCGGACAAGGTGCCAATCCCGGTAGGATCGCCTGCATAATTGCTTCCGGATCCTCGTGCCGGGGATTGTCTGAGGTCAAAACAGCCACATCTGCATACGTGGCCACCGCTTGGCCCATCAAAGGGCGCTTTCCAGGATCCCTGTCTCCCCCGCACCCAAAGACAACAACCAAACGTTCAAAATCCAGTTCTCTCAGGGCGGAGAGGACATTGTCCAGCGCATCCGGGGTATGTGCATAATCGACAAATACATGCAGCCCCTCAGGGTTCTGTATCCTTTGCATCCGCCCCGGGGGACCAGTGAAGCTCTCCAGCCCGGTCATGTCCTGGGGCAAAAGCCCCAGTTCCAGGCCAATGGCCTGGGCCGCCAGGAGATTGGCCGCATTGTGCCTGCCCACCAGCCCGGAACGGATCGTCCATGATCCGGCTGTGCTGTCCTTCATGCGCAGGATCTGGCCATTGCGGTCCATACGTTCTATGTGGCCCTGCAGGCAGGGCCAACCAGGAATTTCCTTCCCAGCCAAAGAGAAGCAACGCCCGGGTTTGGACAGTGTGGCCAATCTTCGCCCGTACAGATCGTCACCATTAAGAACAGAGGCACAATGATTTTGGGTAAAAAGTTTCGCCTTGCTCTGGAAATAGGCCTCCATATCCTGGTGATAATCCAAATGGTCCTGGGTCAAATTGGTAAACACAGTCAGATCAAAGGACACCCCGGCTGTTCGCTGTTGTTCCAGGGCATGGGAAGAAACCTCCATGCAGGCCAGTTCAATCCTGTCCCTGGCCATTGCAGCCAACATGGCGTGAATGTCCAGACATCCGGGGGTGGTCAGATCAGCCTGCCGTTCCAGACCAGCCCACCGATAGCTGATCGTCCCCAATACCCCGCAGCGCTTCCCTGCATAAGCAAAGAGGTGTTCCACGAGATAACTGACGGTGGTCTTGCCATTGGTTCCGGTAATCCCGACCACAAAAGGCCTGATCTCATCGGTCGAATATCTGGCCGCGGCCAGACGGCCCAAGGCAAGGCCGGGATTGGCACAGGGATAAAAACGGACTCCGGGATGAACCTGGGGATAAACGTGCCGGGGATGGACGACCCAGGCCGCCCCGTTGGCTATAGCCTGGGGTATAAATCTGGAACCGTCGGTCCGGGTTCCGGGCAGAGCGACAAAAATATCCCCGGGCTGGACCGCTTGGGAATAGGTTCGGACTTCAGCCCCGCCTCGCACAGAGGCCAGCAGTTCTTCCCACTGCTTATCCTGCTCCAAATGTGCATGCCCTTGGGGGTGCATTTCTTTCATGGTCGATTTGATCCCCCGGCTGGATACGAATTGCTCAACCACAGAACCCATTCCCTCTCACCAGGCTGTTGCAGATCGCTTTTTGTCTTGGGCCGTTGTTTGATGATTACCACTCCCTCCCCTTTGAGCCTGGGCATGATCCCCTTTTCGGCCAGGACTTCCATTGCCCTGCGCAAGGACAAACCGCAAAGATCGGGAATGGCCTTGTCCTGGACCAAACCTGCACTCCTGGCCTCTTCGTCTTTCACCCGCCAGACCCGGGCTCTTGGATTGTGCTCTCTCTTGGCCTCCAACGGATATCTGGGGGCCATTGTGCCCATTCCGGACCAGACCATCAGCTCACTGCCCACGGCCCTGACCACAGGTGCGGCAACCACCCCCCCATAGTGTTGGGGTTTGGGCTCATCCACAATAGCCACAACCAAATACTGCGGGTCCAGGGCAGGAAAAATACCGACAAATGAGGCAACGTATTTCTCTGCGTATCCACCGTTTTTGCTTGCCTTCTGGGCGGTTCCGGTTTTTCCTCCCACGTTGAAGCCCTGAATCCTGGCCTGGATACCTGTTCCATCCTCTTCAACCACATCATGGAGCATACGCAAGACCGTGTCAGCGGTCTGCCGGGCAAAAACCCGTCGATTCGGGGGACGTTTCTGCCCCGGAGATCTGATCAGGCGTAAAGGACGCCATTCCCCGTGGGTACAGATACTTAAATACGCCTGGGCCAACTGCAGGCCGGTCACAGCAAGTCCTTGCCCAAAACTGGCCGAGACCAGATCCACCTCGTTCCACCGCCCGGGAGGTCGAAGAATACCTGAACTTTCGGCCGGCAAAGGCAAACCGGTTTTTTTTCCCAAACCAAGAGAGGCCAGGGTTGCATGATATTGCTTTTCTCCCAACTCCAAGCCGATCTTCCCCGCTCCGATATTGCTGGAGTAGCGAATGATTCTGGACACAGAAAGCCAGGCGTATTCATGCGTATCGTTGACCACCCGGCCTTTGTGCCGCCATCTGCCGTTTTCACAAAAAAAAATGGACTGGGGTTTGACAATATTGTTTTCCAGAGCCGAGGCCACCAGCAAAGCCTTGAGAGTAGAGCCAGGCTCAAATGCATCCATAGCCAGGCGGTTACGCCACAATTTGGGACCGAACATTTGGTATGCATTGGGATTAAACAAAGGAGCCTGGGCCCAGGCCAATATTTCCCCGCTGGCCACCTCTACCACCAGGCAGGTCCCTGATCGGGCATTGTATTCCCTGACCGCTTGTTCCAAGGCCGCTTCAGCTGCATATTGGATCTGGGAATCCAGGGTCAGCTGCAGATTGTCCCCAGCCCAGTCTCCCAAAAATTGTCCCGGGGCGAAGAGGACATGGCCGGCAGCATCCCGTTGGACCACAAAGGTGTGTTTTTTACCCCTCAGGTAACGGTCAAAAGACAGCTCCAGTCCTTCCAGCCCCCGGTTATCAACACCCACAAAACCCAAAAGCTGACCGGCCAGATGCCCCTGAGGGTAAAACCTGCGCTGCTCCTCAGTCAAAAACACCCCGTGCAGGCCTGCACCATGTATTTTGGCAGCGGCCTGATCCGATATCTGGCGTTGTAACCAGACGAATGAGGACTCTGATTGCAGACGCATCAACCATTTGTTCCTGGAACCGCCCAGTACTTCCTGCAACGTACCGGCCGTTTGCTGCACATTGTCCACTTTGTTCGGACGGGCAAAGACTGACTTGACCCGTACGCTTTTGGCCAGCAATTCCCCGTTGCGGTCAAAGATCTCTCCGCGTTGGCCGGATACTGATTCCTGTCCCCAGTGCTGAGACGTGGCCTGGGCTGTCAGACTCTGGCCGCGAAGGACTTGAATATAGAAACCACGGGCCCACAAACCACTCCAGGCCAGAACCAGCAAAGCGCCCAGAATAATGATTCTGGCCCTGGACCAGTCCCGGCTGACAGACCTTTCGTTCTTTTTTTTTCGACTTTTGGCCACATCCTGTCTCTTCTCGAAAGTCAAAAGTTATTACATAGCCATCTGTTTTTATTAACGATAATCGAGAGACAAGCCGAGGTTTGCAATTTTTATCCTATCTTGTTGATTTTATGCTTATAACCGTGAACCTGGAACTTTGAACCAGCAAGCTACACCAAAGATATCATGCTTACTTCTCTCTTTCTCCGAGAATTCGGACCTGCCCTCTGACAGGCGGATGCAAATCCAACCCAGCCGCCTTTTTTCGCATCTGATACGACGAAATCAGGTTCATATGTTCGACTTCCAGCTTGGATTTGAGTTTCTGTTCGCTCTCCAATACATCATGCATTTCTTTGATACTGTAGGACAAATCCACCAATTCCAGATTGACCCAAACCAAACTGATACCCAGGACTACAGCAGAGACCCCCAGGCCGAAGCACGCCAACAATCGTTTATTCATCAGTCGCTCCTTTTGCTCCCAAGGCCTGCGCTACCCGCATCTTGGCACTTCGGCTGCGGGGATTTCCCTGCATCTCCTCAAGCCCGGGGAGCAAGGGCTTTTTGGTCAGGATTTTGATCCTGGGGATTGGCTCGCATGTACACACCGGTTGTTCCGGAGGACAGAGACACCCCTTGGCCAGTCTGCGCAATGTATGCTTGACAATCCTGTCCTCCAAGGAATGAAAGGCAATGACCACAGCCCTTCCTCCAGGAACCAGGATATCAGGGAGAGCGTTTATTACAGACTGCAAGTCATCCAGTTCCTGGTTGACGGCAATTCGCAGGGCTTGAAACGTCTTGGTCGCCGGATGATTCCTGGATCGAGCCCGTCTTTGTCTGGGATAGGCCCTCTTGACCACACCCGCCAAGTGGTCCGTGGTCTCAATCCGGCTTTTTTGCCGTTCCATGACGATATGCCTGGCTATCCGCCCGGCCATGGGTTCTTGTCCATACTCCCGAAGAATCTTGATCAGTTCCTGTTCTGAGGCCGTGTTGACCACATCAGCGGCACCTTTTCTTTCCTCTTTGTCCATGCGCATATCCAATGGGCCGCCATGGGCGAAACTAAAGCCTCGCCCGGGATCATCCAGCTGCATGGAGGAAACCCCGGCGTCCAGGAGGACTCCCTGGACCTTGCCCCATCCCAGTTCAACCAAGATATTGGCCAGGTTCCTGTACCGGGCATGAACAAAAATCGTCCGGGACAAAAGACCGGCCTGCTCTATTCGCTCTTGGGCCCGGTCCAAGGCATATGCATCCCGGTCCAAGGCCAAAACATAGCCTGCACCGGCTTGGAGCAGGGCCAGAGTATGACCGCCCAGACCAGCTGTGGCGTCGACATAGCGACCTTCAGGGCTGGGAGCGATCCAATCCACAGCTTGGGCTGCCATGACCGGAAGATGGAAAAACGGTTGTTTTTCAATCACCAGTGCCCTCATATCCGGAGATCTAAGCCGCTTTGGGTCAACTCGGTCATGACCTGATCCGCACTTTGATCAAAACTCTCCATCTCCTGTTCGTATCGTTCTAAATCCCAGATCTCAAAACGACGGCCGCTTCCAGCCAGGACGACTTCCTTATTCAAAGCGGCATACTTGCGCAAGTGGGGAGGGACCAGTATCCGTCCCTGCTTATCCAAGACCACCTGCATTGCCCCGCCCAAAAAAAAACGCTGAAACCGGCGCATATCCGGACGGGTCAGATTGAGATGCTGAAAATCTTTAATTATGTGATCCCAGTCTGCCTGGGCATATCCATACACACAGTTATCAAATCGGGTAAGCACGACCCGGCCCGAAACATCCCCGGCCAAAACCACATCCCGGAATTCTGGTGGGAGCATGAGTCGACCTTTGCTGTCGATATTTCGAAATGAATGCCCCCAAAATTCCACAATCCCCTCCCACAAGTTTCCACTAATTCCCACACTATTTCAACTCAAGCCCAAGAAGTCAAGTCCAAATTGGGATAACCCGGATTGTGGATATTGGTTACTATGTCAACTATTACAGTATGTTTTCCAAAACTTTAGATGTCCACAGTCTTTCTTCAGTGAGTTTTCACCATAAAAGCCCCAGATTCATGGTGGTGGGTATGGATGATGCATTTCCAGCTTTCCAGGGCAGCTCCCGGATTTTCCTCCCGGGCATTCTTTTCCCGGATTCCCCGCCCAAGTCCTCTCCCTGCCGGATTAATCGAAATCAGCCAGCAAGCTCCCGATATGGAGCCCATTGCCCAGATCAAATTGATGGTAATCTTTTCGGATCCTCCACACCGCCTGGCTGAGCTGATCAGTGGTAATCCCATTGCGCATTGCGGTATAGGCTTCAATGAACGCAGCTAAACTGTCACAAACCTTGAGCAGCTCCCCGTCTTTGGGATCGGCATCATTTGTATTATGATCATGTATTAGTTCTTGGCGTTTCAAGCACTGCGGTTTCTCGCTTAAGATCACGGTGGACACAAACTCGGATCCAAACTCCAGGCCCAAAAAATAATGCAGCCTCTGGGCAATATGTCCGTACCCTCCCTGTTCCAGGAGATTGAGCACCCTATGTTGAATCTCGTGTTCCTCATATTCCCGGATCAGGTCCCCGATTTTGGCCACTGATCGTTTGACCGGGGATATGATATCCCTGGTCAACAGTTCCGGCAAATCGTGAAACAGGCCGGCAAAAAAGTTGTTCTGGGCCATCTTGGGGCACGATATGTTCACCAGACTGAAAAAATAGGCATAGCATGCAACAATGAACATATGTCCAAGCACTGATGTCTCCGGTATCCTGGGCGTCTGGGACCAACGTTTTTGAAACCGCAACTGGCCGCACTGGCGTAAAAAAAGCCCCAGAGAGTTGTGCTTCTCATCCAGAATCTCAGCCACCCCCTGCACGTGACTGTAGCCGGCCAGTCCCTGTTGAAAGGCCGCTTCGATATCTACCAGTTCCCCATCCCAGGGGTTTATTCCCCGGATGAGCTGAAATTCCCATTGACTTGCGTACAAATGGGCCGCCCCCAAAATATCCCGGGCCAGTCCTTGAGGCTCCGGAATGGTGAAATACTGCTGCAAGCGCTCCCAAAAGTGATCTCCCAAAGACTGCACCCTGGGCTGGAGCTGCTCCAGCACCCATTCTGTGAGCTGTCGATAGTGATCGGGATTGGACTTGATCCGATAAAAAACCGGCGGTTTTATATCTGTAATCACCAAGCGATACAGGTACTCGAAAATACCGCCCTCAATAATCTCCTTTCCCAGCTCTATAGCATCCGCTGCTGCATATCCTCGGGAATTTTCCTCCAACAGGGCCCAGGCAGTGATCATCTTGTGTGCCTGTTTGTCCACCTCCCAAAGCTCAACCGGGCGAAGCTTGTCATTCCACCGCTTCATGAATGAACCGGAAAATATCAATTGCATGAGACTCTTTCGTATCATCATCACCTCATACGTTTCCTTGACAGAGAAAAAGATTTCATATTAATGATTTCGTTTCGGTATAAGACTATTTCACGTATGACACCAAAAACATCTGCACACCCTGCAGCTGCCCCAGGGGTGCCTTATGTTGACAATTGACTTTTCCTCATCAGTCGCACCTTGATTCTTGACAAGCCTTCAATCCAAAGGTAGATTTCTTTTTTTTAAAATTTTCGAGGGAGCCGGACATGAATACCTTCAAGACATATAACGTACGTAAAGAAGATGTAAATAGGGAGTGGGTAATCGTCGATGCCGCGGATCAGGTTCTGGGTCGACTCTCATCAGTTGTGGCCACCAAACTGCGGGGCAAAGACCGACCTGACTTCACTCCTCATGTGGACAACGGGGCCTTCGTGGTCGTGGTCAATGCGGACAAGATCCGGGTCACCGGAACCAAACTGGAAGACAAGAAGTATTATCGACATTCCGGATATCCAGGCGGAATCAAAGAAACATCTTTAAAGGAGATGCTTCGGACCAAACCAGAACAGGCCATCCTCAAGGCCGTGCGCGGCATGCTGCCCAAGACCCGTTTGGGCCGGGCCCAGCTCAAAAAACTCAAAGTGTACGCCGGCCAGGACCATCCCCACCAGGCCCAACAGCCAACAGAATATAACCTGTCGTAAATGAGGAACGTCGGAGTCTGCTCATGAGCCAAGATTTTTTTTACGGAACTGGAAAACGGAAAAACGCCATTGCCCGGACCAGACTGTACCCAGGCAGCGGAAAGATCGAGATTAATGGACGACCGGTGGATGAATATTTTCCCCGGGCCACACTGCGTATGATTATTAATCAACCCCTGATGCTGGTCCATATGCCGGATAAGTTTGATATCCGGGTCAATGTGACCGGTGGGGGCATCTCCGGCCAGGCACAAGCTGTTCGTCACGGAATCAGCCGGGCCCTGGAAGAGTACGACCAAGACCTGCGCAAGACATTAAAACCCAAAGGCCTGCTGACCAGGGATGCCAGGGTCAAAGAGCGAAAGAAATACGGACAGCCCGGAGCCCGGAAAAAGTACCAATACTCCAAACGGTAATCTCTTTTGGCCTTCGACTGAAGAGGCTATTTGGCCAAACTGCCTTTGCCCTATCAGGACGAATCAGCCCTGTGACCTCAACCAGGTTAACTACCTGTGCCCCAAAAAACACGCAAGGCAGAACCGGATATCTGGTTCTGCCTTTTTCTCTATGTCCAAGCCAAAACGTCTACTTCCCAGCTTGGTCTATGCTGATGCCCAGGGTCAGATATACGATCATCCCTCGTTGCGCATGCTCTGCCGCAAGGGTGGAGAAATACTCCCCCCCAATCCAGGAGAATGTATCCCTTTACCTCCGGGCAGTGACCTTTTTCTGCTCCCCAGCCGTCAGGCTGTGGGGTGGGATCCCCAAACCGGACAGATCGTGGAAACCGAGGATTTGGCTGTAGCTGCATTCGTCTGCCCCGGCTACACCCTGAGCGGTTTGGCAGCCTATGCCACGTTGGATAACGCTTGCACCCTCCCCCTTTTTGCCTACGGAGCAATTGGATTTCTCCATGATCAGTTCTATATTTGCGCCCAGAAAGTGGATGCAGATCCCAGACAAGACTTTGGCCGTATACCCGCTAAAAATATTCAGCGCGGCGTTCAAAGACTTTTGACCACCTTGCCGGACAACCGACTGGTCCGGCACCTTTCCACCTGTGCTTTGACCTACAAATGCCCGGCAGCGAAAAACCTGGCCTTAGGCCGGTATGAAGTCCCCCTGCCCACAGCAAGAGCCTGCAATGCCGCCTGCATTGGCTGTATCTCCCTGCAGGAGCCGGACAGCGGCTACCCTGCCACCCAAAACAGGATATCCTTCCGGCCCAGCGCAGGGGAGCTTGTTCAGATCATGCAGTACCATGCACAACAAGAACGCCGACCGATATTTTCCTTTGGCCAGGGCTGTGAAGGGGAACCCTTGACCGAAGCATCCCTTATCCGGAAGGCCGTTGAAGCATTTCGTCAACAGGGCGGATCCGGTACGGTAAATATCAACACCAACGCCAGCATGCCGGAATGCATTCCTGATCTGGCCCGGGCCGGCATTGATTCTATCCGGGTGAGTATACACAGTGCCCAGCCTGAGGTCTATACTGCCTATCACCGACCAATGGCCTATTCATATACCCATGTTGTGGACTGCATTCAGGCCGCCAAAGAACAGAACCTCTTCGTATCCCTGAATTTCCTGTTCTTTCCCGGCCTCAGTGATACAGAGGATGAATATCTGGCCCTGGCCCAGCTCATCCAGGATACCGGGATTGACTTCATCCAATGGCGCAACCTGAACCTGGATCCAGAACTCTATGTCCAAAGAATGCCCCCGGCATGCTCGCCGTCTATGGGCCTGACCAATCTCCTGCATCGGCTCCAAAAGGACTTTCCCGACCTTGGTTTCGGCTATTTCAATCCATATCTGCCCAGCTGCGGTAGACTTTAAAATGGGGAAGCAGTAGACTCTAAAAGTAAAATGATGTTGATCACGAATCATACCATGGAAAGGAGAAAGACAACTATGTCTAAGAAATTGATCACCGTATGTCTGTTTTTGAGCCTTGTTGCCCTCGGCCTGAACGGATGCGCCACATCCAGCAACCAGCAAAAAGGAACCGGGGTGGGCACCGCAACCGGGGCCGGAGTTGGAGCCATCCTGGGCCAGGTCTTCGGCGGGGACACTGAAGGGACACTCATCGGGGCCGGAATTGGTGCAGCAGTTGGTGGGCTGGCCGGGAATCAGATCGGCAGGTACATGGACAAGCAGGAAAATGACCTGCGCCGGGTGGCAGCCCAGTCTGAAGCCACCAGCATCCAGCGCAGTCAGGATGTTCTGCGGGCCACATTTGGCTCCGAGGTACTCTTTGATTTCGACTCAGCAACCATCAAGCCCGGGGGACAAGCCGAAATCAGCCGGGTGGCTCAGGTGCTGATGCAATACCCCCAGACCACTATCCGGGTGGAAGGACACACCGACGCTTCCGGTCCGGAAGAATACAACCAGCAGCTCTCTGAGCGCCGGGCCCAAGCAGTGAAAAACGCCCTTGTCCAGCAGGGAGTGGAAGACTGGCGGATCACCGCCATGGGCTACGGAGAGTCGCAGCCCATTTCTTCCAACGCCGCAGCCAACCGGCGGGTGGAAGTGGTCATTGAACCTATCCGTAAGGGCTAGAAGACCTCTCTCATCTGGGGGCAGACAGATAGTCGTCCACCAATCTTTTAATAACGAACAGTCGTCAGATTCGCCTGCGGCGAATCTGACGACTGTTCGTTATTATCAAGTCTGTCCATTCCCAATTCATCAAGTGAGCACACCGGGTTATCTTCAAAAGGGATTCGCACAGCGTATATCCCGCCCTCCATATGCACCTCGGCCTTTGAGCTGTCCTTTTCAAAGCCCCGGAGCATGGCCTTGTGTTCCATCAGAACATCTGGCCGCTTCCAGGATCACATGCCAGATCCATTGCCAAAGGCAGACGAAACAGCGGATGTCTTTCCCCGGCGCACATCAGACACGACTTGGATTCTGGCCAGGACTTCGAGTTCTTCAGCAAGGTTTACGGCCTGGTCCAGATCCTCTCCCCAACAGGTCAGGCCATGTTTGGCCATAAATACGGCCCTGCCCGAAGCGGCAGCCTCAGCCACGGCTTGAGCCAATTCCTCGCTTCCAGGGGGCAGTGCCGGGACATGGATCAACTCCTTTCGGATCTGCTCTGCCTCAAATAAATCCACATCCAGGAGTTCAGCCCCGGTTTGATCCAAAACCAAAAGATACACCGGATGCACATGCACAATGGCCTGGGCCTGGGGGCATACATGATACACGGCTTGGTGCATCCCGGCCTCAGACGACATCCGGCCTGGATCAAGGGCTCTCTGGTTCTGCAGATCAACCCGAATCACATCCTTTCGTTGCAACCGGCCCTTGCATACTCCAGAGCAGGTAATCAGCATATACCCGGCACAGCGAAAGCTGATATTCCCGCTCATCCCGCTCACCAGTCCCTTGATCCACGCCTCCCGACCGACACGGATCAAATCCAGGACCGGGTCATCTCCCCGGCTCTGGCGAGGATCAAAGCCTTCATCCATTGAAGCCTCCATCAGCTCCATAGAGTCATTATTTGTAGATATCAAACCGGTGTCCTCGGCCTTGAATGCTGTGGACCCTTCGCCCAAATCCGGTATCAAGAGCTGAGCAGACCCTGGGCCGTTTGACCACCACCCGGTCTGTAGCCACTTGCAGACCAAGATCGAGCAGATCGCTTATATTCTCATTGGCCTGCGCATTGGCCACAAAGCGCAAAACCTGCATTGACCGTTTACAGGCCCCTTTTCGTTTCCGTTCGGAAGAAAAGAAAGGATCCAAATACACAACATCCGGTCGAGGAAGCATCAGCTTTTGCCGCCCATTTCCGCCGGCGTCCAGGATTTGAGCCAATATTTCCTGAGCGGGAGCGTAGATAAGGCGAAGTCGCCGGGCAACCGGCTGATCGACAATCCCGGCCCTGGCCACCCCATCCCGGAGTAAGGCGAAAATAACCGCCTCTTGCTCCACGACCATAAGTGAACACCCAAATGCAGCCAAAAGCCAGCCATCCTGGCCAAGACCTCCTGTGAGATCCAGTACCGTGGTACTGTGCGGCTTTCTCCGACCCAACACTGATCGATACAAGGGCACATCTTGCCGTCCCCCCCGAAATACTGTTGTCACCAACTCTTCCGGTCTACTGCACACAGGCAGTACCCGGCCTTTTGATTCTCCGGGCAAATGCCCAGTCAGTCGCAACTCGGAGGCTAAGACATCCAGGCGCAACATATCTTTCTCAGAGCAGGAGAGTTCTGGCAGAGAAAATTCAGCAGCCAATTTTTTGAGCCGCTTGTGTCCGAGATTTGCATCCGGGCTAAAAAGCCCCACTGCGTGTTTCAGCTTCTCCATTTCTTCCCTGTCATATCTGCCAAATACCAGGTATTGAGTTTCCCTCCAGCTCTTGATAGCATAGGGATCGACAAAATGTCGACGGCAACCACATAAACGTTTTGTATGCACTCCCTATTTGGTGTGCCGCATAACAAACTGAGATCAGAGTAACAATTGATCAGGCAAAGAAGGGTACCATGAGAATCATCTGCTCCTGCTTCATTCTGGCCATCGTGTTTTGTTGTGTCCATACGGCCCTGGCCCAAACCGTGTATGTTACCGATTCCCTGGAAATCACTCTCCGATCTGGTCCAGATGCGACCCGCAAAATCGTCAAAATGCTCCCGTCGGGCAGTCCGCTCACTATCCTGGATCAAACCAGGTCCTGGTACCGGGTGCGCACAGAAGATGGAAACACAGGGTGGGTACTCAAACGGTATGTGATGCAGGAGATGCCCAAGCAGATGCGCATAACGCATTTACAGAATAAAATCAGTACCCTGGAAGAATCCTATTCTCGGGCCCAATCAACAATAGAAAGGCTGCGCACGGAAAACCAGCACCTCAGTACTTCATTGGAACGGACCCAAAATGAGCTCAACAGTGTGAGCAGCGATCATCAGGCTCTGCGGAACAAGGTCCATACCCTGCGATCAGACCAGGAACTGCGCTGGTTTTTATCCGGCGCAGGGGTGATCGGGTTTTCCGCCCTCATCGGATTTATTTTTGGCCGCTTCCGGGGCCGTCAACCGTCATCCTCTTCGCGACGAGTCTATCTGTAACCAGGAGGTAGGTACAATGTTTGGACACATTCTGGTCCCCACCGATTGCACGGACGAAACCAAGAACTCTTTGGACATTGCAGTCAAGATGCAGTCTTTGGAAAAAGATCAGGAGCCGGATCAGCGGATTACCTTGCTGCATGTCATAGAAACAATCGTTGACGACGACGATACCCAAGAATTTGAGCGCTTTTACACCACCCTGACCAAGCGGGCTGAAAAGAAAATGCACCAGTTGTGTGCAGGCTATCCTGAGTTCCAGGAAAACATCAGTATCTTGGTCTTGCTCGGCTCCCGGGTAGCTGAGATCCTCAATTTTGTTCAGGAACAGGGTGTGGACTTGATTTTGCTCAATTCCCATCGCATAGACCTGGAAAATCCCACCAAGGGCTGGGGGACAATAAGCTATAAAGTGGGTATTTTGGCCCCCTGTCCTGTCATGCTGGTCAAATAATCCTGATCTGTGCGATCAGGGAAAAGACGTCAGTCTCTGGAATGGCCGAAGCCGGGCACTGCCAAACGCCGCTCCAGCCAGTTCAGGCCCAGCGTAGCCAGGGAAACCAGGATCAGGTAATACAGGCCGACGACCAAAAAAACCTCGGTAAACCGGAATGTCTTGGATGCCAAGACCTTGCCTTCACCGGTCAATTCAATGCAGGTGATGATGTAGGCCAGCGAAGAATACTTGATCAGGTAGATAAACTCGTTCCCGCATCCAGGCAGAGCCCGGCGCAAGGCTTGAGGAATGACCACATGAAACATGGTTTTCATGGTCGAAAACCCCAGGGCATGGGCTGCAGCAACTTGCCCCTTTTTTATAGACAACAGACCGCCCCGGATATATTCGGAATGATACGCCCCGCTGCACAAGGTAAAGCCAATAACTGCGGCAGCATAGGGGCTGAGATAAATACCCAGATTAGGCAAGCCAAAATAGAGGACAAAAAGCTGAATGACCAGGGGGGTACCCCGAAAAAGCGCGGCATACCCCCGGGCCAATCCAGAGGAAAAAGGACCGCCAAAAGCCCTTGTCATGCCAACGCCAATACCCACCAGCAGGCCCATACTGGCCGATGGCAGGATAAGGGCCAAAGAGACCAAAAGGCCGTGGTTTAAGGCCGGAATGAGCTCCTGAAAATAAAAGACGGTATCCATGGATTACTGTCCCTCGTCATAGAGCTCACTCAACTTGGAGCAAAAATCCAAGGTCCGGCTATCGCCCTCAGGCCCGGGTCGTAAAAGCATGGCTGGAGTTCCATGCTCAACAATCCGGCCTTTTTCCATGAACAGAATTTCCTGGGCCAGAGCCCGGGCAAAACCCATTTGGTGGGTGGCCATGAGCATGGTCATCCCGCTTTGACTCAGATCCCGGATCACGGCCAGAACCTCGCCAATCAACTCCGGATCCAAAGCAGAGGTCGGCTCGTCCAGAAGGAGGAGCACTGGATCCATGGCCAGAGCCCGGGCGATGGATACCCGCTGCTTTTGTCCTCCGGAGAGTTCCGCCGGATACAGGCCAGCTTGCCCGGAAAGCCCCACTCGTTCCAACTCTTGTTCCGCCCGCAAGGTAGCCTGAGCCTTGCTCAACTTCTTGACCTTGCGCAGGGCGATGCGCACATTGTTCAGGGCAGTTAAGTGATCGAACAGATTGAAATCCTGAAAAATCATCCCTACCTGCTGTCGATAGGCCAATAGATCCTTGGTCCTGCGGGGTGAAATCCTCTGTCCGTTCAGTTCGATATGTCCTTGATCCGGGAAAATGAGCAAATTGATGCACTGTAAAAGGGTGCTTTTCCCCCCCCCCGGAAGGACCGATGAGCACCTTGAGGTCCCCGCTGTGCATCTCCATGCTCACCTGATCCAGGATGGTATCTTTTCCAAAGGTTTTGGTAATGGATTCAACGCGGAGCAAACTGGAAGGCATAGTGTAGTAATGTCCTTGGCCACTGATAGATTTAGCTGTGGGCTGAGTAACCGGGCAGGCTGACTCGCTTCTCCAGGATCCGCAAGGCACGGACCCCCATGGTGGTCAAGGCGAAAAATACAGCCCCGGCAGTAAGATACAACGGCAGGTGTTCGTAGGTCCTGGAGGCCACGAAATGTGTTCTGGACATAATTTCTGAAGTGCCCAGGACAAAGGCTATGGCTGAATCCTTAAGTACTATGGAGTACTCGTTGGACCAGCCTGGAATGGACAGCCGCAAGGCTTGGGGAAGAATAATGCTTTGAATGGCTTTAAGATCACTCATACCCAAGGCTCGGGCGGCCTTGATCTGTCCCTGGGGCAAGGAGAGAATAGAGCCTCGGAATATCTGGGATTGATAGGCCACACCGCGCAATCCCAAGACAATGACGGCAGCAAAAAATGCGCTGATGTTGAAGCCGAGCAAAGAAAACAGGCCGAAATAAAACAAAAAAAGCAGAACAAGTACCGGAATGCCACGGAAAAACCACACATACGCTCCGGCTACCAAACGCAGAGCTTTAGGAGCATAAACCTGGATCACGGCTACCGGGACACCGAAAAACAAACCGATACCCATGGCTCCGAGAACAATGCCCACAGTAACCAGAGATCCTTCCAGAATATACGGCAGTGCATCTGTGATCACCAGGAGAGATTCGTACATCATCTTTCCTAACAGCAGGACAAGGGGCGGTCCAGATCAGCCGGGCCTCCCTTGTCCTTTTCGCTTCTTTACTCACCAGGCTTGTATGTTTCGATAAGTTCCTGCCAATAGGGATCTTTCATCAGCCGCCGCAGACCATCGTTCAGGGTTTGCAGGAGCTGATCGTCTTCCTCGCGGACTGCATATCCGAATTTTTCCGGCTCCATCCCAAATGTGCCCAATATCTTCACCGGCCGCTTGCGGACTGCATCAGCAGCAGGCGCATCATCCATAGCCGCTGCATCGATCCGGCCGTTGACCACATCGGCTACAGCCATGGGCGCTGAATCATAATAACGCAAGGTGAATTTCCATCCTTTCTCTTTGGCCTGTTCCTTGAGCCATTCGGCTTCGGACGTCCCCCGCTGCACACCCAATGTCTTGTCCCCGTGCAGGATACTATCCACAGTCAGTCCTGAATCTTCACCCACAACAAAGACTTGAGTGATCGTCCAATAGGGGATTGTAAAGTCAACCTTTATATCCCGCTCTGGCGTGATGCTCATCCCCGAAGCGATAAAGTCGATCTTTTTGGCCAAAAGATTGGGAATGATTCCATCCCAATCCATGGGCCGGTGCTCGACCTCAAAGCCCATCTCCTGCGCTATCCAGTCCGCGGCCTTCACATCAAAACCGTCCGGTTCACCAGATTTATTCACAAAAGCAAATGGAGGGAAATTGGCATCAATGCCATTAATGTAGGTCTTCTCCGCCCAAGTGCTCTGGCTGTTGACCATAACCAGTCCCAAACCGAGAAAGAGCAAAAAGTATATGCGCCGCATTCTTCACCTTCCTTGCTGATGTTGTATCTCTTCATCTAGTGCAACCGCTCATAAATATCGATAACAGTCACTGCCTGTCATTTCGAGGATACCTGAACAGGCGTCCACGTCGAAGCAATCTCTTGATTGCTAACGATATGTATGAACAAAAGCCCTAGAGCCCCAAAACAAACCCGTATGAAACGAGATATCACTTTCCTTGACTATCCATTTCTCCTTTTTGCCCGTGCTGGGGCAAAAAATATTTCATATTTGCCAAATGCAAAGATGAACAGCTAGCAGATTCTGCTGTGCAGCACAAGTCGAAACGCCCTGTCCTCCCGGGAGTTTCATAGTGGATCAAACTCACGGTCGCTGTCAGAGGCGAGACTGACTCCTCACCACGGACCAAGAATCACCCCATTTGCTTCTTTTCCAGTTTGGCCCAGGTATCGCGCAGGGTGACCGTCCGATTGAGGATCAACTTTTCTGGACTGGAATCCGGATCAACACAGAAATATCCTTTGCGCTCAAGTTGATACCTTTCTTCAGACCGAGCTTGGCCCAAGGAGGGCTCTACCGGACGATCCTCCAGAACAGTCAAAGAATCCGGATTGAGGTGATCCATAAAATCACTCCCTTTTTTCTCTGCCGCCGTTGGATCCGGAACCATAAACAGGCGGTCATAGAGACGGACCGTGGCCCGCAGGCAATGTCTGGCCGAAACCCAATGCAGGGTCCCTTTGACCTTGCGTCCGTCTGGAGCGCCTCCTCCACGGGTTTTCGGATCATAGGTGCAGTGGATTTCCTGAATCTGGTCATTTTCGTCCTTGACCACATCCACACAGGTCACAAAATAGGCATAGCGCAGACGCACCTCCCGGCCCGGCGCTAAACGAAAAAATTTGCGGGGAGGATCTTCCCGGAAGTCGTCCCGCTCAATATACAATTCCCGGCAAAACGGGACACTGCGGGTACCCATGGATGCATCCTCCGGATTGTTCACTGCCTCCAGCTCTTCCTCTTCATCTTCTGGGTAGTTGCGAATCACCAGTTTGACTGGATCCAGGACCCCCATGACCCTGGAGGCTTTTTTGTTTAGTTCATCCCGGACTGCATGCTCTAAAATGGCCATGTCCACTGTACTTTGACTCTTGCCCACACCGATCAGTTCGCAAAAACGGCGAATAGCAGCCGGAGGAATGCCCCGCCGCCGGAGGCCGGAAATTGTCGGCAAGCGTGGATCATCCCAGCCCTGCACAATGCCCTCCCGAACCAGGCGGATAAGCCGCCGTTTACTCAAAACTGTAAAGTTCAAATTCAGGCGGGCGAATTCATACTGTCTGGGCCGGGCCGGAACAGGCAGGTTGTCCAAAAACCAGTCGTACAAAGGACGATGGTCTTCAAACTCTGTGGTGCACAGAGAATGGGTAATGCCCTCAATGGCATCGCTTAATCCATGGGCGAAATCATATGTGGGGTAAATGCACCAGATATCTTTGCTCCGATGGTGCCGGGCATGCAGGATACGGTAAATGACCGGATCCCGCATATTCACATTGACGTGAGCCATATCGATTTTGGCCCGCAGGACATGTGCCCCGTCCGCAAATTCACCTTTTCGCATGCGCTCAAAGAGATCCAAATTTTCTTCCACAGTCCTGTCCCGGTATGGACTGTCTTGGCCCGGCTGGGTCAGTGTGCCCCTGTACTGCCTGATCTCTTCCGGACTCAGGCTGCAGACATAGGCTCTTCCCCTGCGGATAAGCTCCAGAGCCAATTCCCTTAGCCGTTCAAAATAGTCAGAGGCAAAATATAGGTGCTGGCCCCAATCATAACCCAGCCAACGTACATCCTCCTGGATCGATTGCACATACACATCCTCCTCTTTGAGAGGATTGGTGTCGTCAAAACGCAAATGGCATCGACCACCGAATTCTTCTGCCAATCCAAAATTGAGACAAATGGACTTGGCATGTCCAATATGCAGGTACCCGTTGGGTTCCGGAGGGAAACGGGTCACCACCCGGCCTTGGTGCGTATTATGACGGACATCTTCCTGCACTATGGTCCGAATGAAGTTGGGCGGGGTTTTGTTCTCCGGCATGCTCTGGCTCCCTCCACCGTTATTCGTCTGTTATTTTATTCTTTGCAGGCCCAGGCCCGATGAGGTCTATTTCTTTGCTCCGGGTACCAGCCTGTTGCCGTTCCTGCCAGTTTTGCAGACAGTTCTTAATACACGGACCACAATTCGTGCATTTTCCGCTTTCTCTGCACAGCCGGGTAAAGGCCTGCATCCAGTCCTCCCCGGTCCGCGGACACTGTTGGACAAAACGGACAAATGCAATCAGCCGCTCCAAGGCCTGATCATCGATGTGATGTTCCATGCGGCAGGCATTGGCCTCAGCAATATCCGGGGGCAACTGGAGAAAACGGCCTAAAAAATCGGTCAACACCTGATGCCGGTGATCAATCTGCTCGGCAAGTTGGAAGCCCAAATCGGTCAGAGTGACCGAACTGTATGGATGGTAATTGACCAGCCCTTTTTGGGACAGACTCTGCAAGGCCCCGGTTACCGAAGCTCGCTGAACCCTAAGGCGATCAGCGATATCTTTGGCCCGGGCAGCCTTTTGCTCTCGTTGCAAAAGGAAAATGGCCTCCAGATAGTCCTCCAGATTGGATGTCAAGTCCGGCATTTTGGACAAATTCTGCTTGCTCATGCCTTCCCCTTTGGATCCGGAGATTGAGCGCATTCTCAAGATCTGCATTCAAAATCAGGAATTGTTTCCCGCACCACTCCAGGATCCACTCCCCTCTCCCGGGCGATATGTTCCAGATGAGTTTCAGCGTCAGAAGGACGCAAATAGGCGGGCAATACATAGGCCTTGCTGGCCTGTTCCTGCCAAGCAGCCTGAAGCAAAATCTCCGGCAGGGGATTATCCCAGATCGGGTCCAACACGTGCATACCTGCCAGATGTTTCGACCACCAGGATTGATTCCAACGGATACCGCTGCCAAAAACACAGGCCCCGGTCCCATCCGCGGTCATTGCCTGAACTGCACCTTCCTTGCTCATACTTTGAGCTGGCCCAAAGGCGTTTTTCCGGGCAGCAGAAAATGCCTGAATATTGACCAGGTTTTGCCGGGCATAGGAACAGACCCACATTTTTTCCTGCATCAACCGAGCCGGTCCCTGGGCCAACAGGCTCAAATAGTCCAGCCCGGCCATAGGCAGGTCAGCTCCCCGGGCCAACCCCAGGGCAATGGATAGCCCCACGCGGACTCCGGTAAAAGTCCCTGGTCCACGGACAACGGCTATCCGTTCCAGATCATGTGGCCTGAGTCCAAGCTTTTTCAGGCATAAATCTATGGCCGGGGGAAGAATCTGCATTGTCCTGGCCTGGACATCTGTCTGCTGGGCAAACAACAACTTTTTCCTGGTCCCGACGACAAGCTGTACCCTGCTTTCGGCCGTATTCAAGACCAAAGCCGGTTTATCCTGGCCACACATTGCTCACCCGGCCTTTTTATGAGTTGGTATGCAGGATGCGATATATATCATTGTACACAGCCAGGGCCATCAGGGCGATCAGCAGGCTTATGCCGATCCGCATGGCCATGGCCTGCCATTTGGGATCCAGGGGACGTCCGATGATTGTTTCCAGGGCGTAAAACAAAAGATGTCCCCCATCCAATACCGGAATGGGCAACAGGTTGAGCAATCCCAAATTGACACTGATCAGGGCGGTCAAGGCCAAGACATCCACCAGGCCTTGTTCAGCCTGTTCGCTGACCAGCTGAGCGATCATGATTGGCCCCCCTATGGTCTCCAAGGGAACGATGCGCTCGACAATCTTGACAATACCCTGAACCGTCAGTCTGATCACTGCCCAGGTCTGGACAATACCGGCTTGCATGGATTCAAGAAATCCCATGTTGATATGCACAGTCTCTTTGGCCGCCACAATACCAATCCTTGGGACCTGAATTTTTTCACCAAATATATTTTCCGTGGTCTGAATATCAGGTACAACCTTGATCTGAAGCAGCTGATTTTCACGTTCCACACGCAGCTGCAGCTTCCCGCCTTGAAAGCTTTGAATCTTTCCAGCTAAATCTGACCAGTACTGAACAGGCTGGTCATTGACCGCAACCACCCGATCGCCGGCC
>CAYZLB010000009.1:0-37675 GCA_964479235.1 uncultured Desulfohalobiaceae bacterium | reverse complement strand
CGAGGAGTCTTCGACAGGCGTCTTCGCCGAAGCAATCTCGAAATCGTTACCGATACTTAAGAACAGGTGTACTCGTTCAGTCCACAGATGGTGCATTGGTGTACTATCCTTCATAATACGAACGTAAAATCTGGCTTCTGGAAGGATGCTTGAGTTTGCGCAGTGCCTTGGCCTCAATCTGACGGATACGTTCCCGGGTGACATTAAACAGCTTGCCCACCTCCTCCAGAGTGTGGTCAGAACGCTCTCCGATGCCGAACCGCTTGCGCAAAACCTGCTCCTCCCTAGGTGTGAGCTCGGATAAGAGCTCCTGGATCTGGTCTCCAAGCTTGGTATGGACTACTTCATCTGCCGGAGCCAGGGCCCTCTTGTCCTCAATAAAATCACCCAGGCTGGAATCTTCTTCATCCCCAATCGGTGTTTCCAAAGAAATGGGCTCCTTGGCAATGCGCAGAACCTTTTTCACTTTTTCCAGGGGATAGTCCATGCGCTCGGCGATCTCTTCGGGCAAAGGATCCCGGCCCAATTCTTGAACCAGATACCTGGAGGTGCGAACCAGCTTGTTGATGGTCTCGATCATGTGCACCGGAATCCGAATAGTCCGGGCCTGATCGGCAATGGCCCTGGTGATGGCCTGCCGGATCCACCATGTGGCATAGGTGGAGAACTTGTATCCCCGCTGATACTCGAACTTGTCCACTGCCTTCATCAGCCCGATGTTGCCTTCCTGGATAAGATCTAAAAACTGTAGGCCACGGTTGGTGTATTTTTTTGCGATGCTGACCACCAGGCGCAGATTGGCCCTGATCAGCTCCTGCTTGGCCCGCAGGGCCATGCGATTGCCGTTCTCCATCCGCCACAGGATATCTTCCAGCTCGTGCACGTCATGGCAGCACTTCTCTTCCAGGCGTTGCAGGATCTCCATTTTTCCGGTCAGCATCTCCTTAAAAGAAAAGACTTCTTCCACAGTCATACCCAGCTCATCGGCCAGGATCACGGGGTTGATTTCCCGCTGGTCCAGCTGAGAGAAAAGGTTCTCGATCTCCTGCTGGGTCTTGCCCACTGACAGGATATACGCCGAGTAGTCTCGCTGACAATTGTTCATCTGGCGTACATAGTCGCCGATATTTTCGATAATCTCATCCAGGAGCTTCTTTTCCAGCTTAATAGCCACCAACCTATCCACTATCTCGTGCTTGAACTCCAGGATACGGTCCTGCACTCCCCTCACCCGCTTGTTCAGGGTGGCTGTCTCCCCCAGCTTGGTGTACACAGACTTTTTCTTCCGATGTATCTGTCTTATCTCGTCCAGGAGGTTAATCACCCGCTGCCGCTGGTTCATCTCCTCTTCCGTGGGATCGTCCTCCTCAATGGTCTTGACCACGTCCTTGAGCTTGGCGTTGCCTTTTTTCAGTTCCTCACCGACCCCGATCAGATATTCAATGGCCACCGGGACCTCGGCCAGGGCGTACAGGACTTCCAGCTCCCCGGCCTCGATCTTTTTGGCGATATGCACTTCTCCGTCCCGGTCCAGCAAGGGCACCAGACCCATCTCATGCAGATACATGCGCACCGGATCAGAACTGCGGGAGAGTTCCTGGGCCTCCTCGTCTTCATCGGTGCTATTCGCTTGACCTTCGAGCTCAAGCCCCACTTCCCGGGGCATAACGTCGATCTTTTTATTGTTGTTTTCGTCAACAATTGCGATTTCCAATTGCTGAAAAACAGTGATGATCTCTTCAATCTGCTCCGGCTCGTTCACTTCAGCCGGCAAAGCCTCATTCAACTCTTCAAACGTCAAAAAACCCTTTTGCTTTCCTTTAGCGATCAGGGTCTTGATCTGTTGAATGTCCTTGATTGTGCTCATTCCGCCCCCTTCAAAAATTGACTGAATGCACTGAGCAGCCTGGCTACCTCCTGCTCATCCCCTCTGGCCTGGGCCTGTGCAATGGCCTCTTTCAGCCTTTGTTTGGTGCTCTGTTCCCTGCCCCGGAGCAGCAAATCGGCTATATCATCCCACACTTTCCGATCCTTTTCCGCTTCCTGCCCTTGCAATTGACAGGAGACATAAAACGCTTTTTCCCCTTGATCCAAATACGGTAAAATCTGATCTGGTCCATAATCGCACAACTTATTCCAAAACTGTCTTCCCCGATCAGTCCGCAATAGTCCTGCCAATCCCTGGGCCTTGAGCTTGGGCACATATTCAGGACAACGGACGGCAAAGGCCAACAACTCCCGGTCCCTCTGCCCGGAAGGCCCAGAGATGACAGCAAATTGTGCTGCCTGCTGCGCATTGGATGATCTCCGGGGAGCTTGCATGGCCCTGCGCAATTCAGCCTCAGACAGTTGTAGTCCCCTGGCCAGCCGGGGGAGATAGTACGCCTGCCAGGCGGCCTGGGATAATGACTGCAGGAAATTCACGGCCCAAGACATAATGTCTTTTGGTGCTGAAAAGGTAGTAATCATGCGCAGGCAAAATGCAAGACCCTCTTCGGCCTGGTGCAGAAGATCCTGCAATGCATCCTTTCCCTGACCGCGCAACAGACTGTCCACATCCTCACCATCCGGCAGGCAGACCACCTGGACCTGCAGTCCTGCCATCAAAATCATCTCTGCACTGCGCAAAGCGGCCTGCTGCCCGGCCCGATCCCCGTCAAAAAGCAAGATCACTGTCGTGCACAGCCCGGACAGTCGTCGGACCTGAGCTGAGGTCAAAGACGTTCCCAACACCCCGCATGCATTTGCAAAACCAAACTGAACCAGGGTCAACACATCGGCATACCCTTCAGTCAGCAGGGCCTGTTTACTTTGACTGATGCTCCGCCGGGCCTGTTCCAACCCGTACAGGAGATCGCCTTTGGTAAATATCGGGCTTTCACTGCTATTGACGTATTTGGGCTCGCCCTCTCCCACTATCCGCCCCCCATAGGCCACAACCTTGCCTCCGAGGTTATGGATAGGAAACATCAACCTGGATCGAAAGCGGTCGTATATCCGGCCTTGCTGATGCTGGGAAAGGAGCCCCGCCTGAACCCCCTGTTCCGGGGAAAAGCCTTGGCTGCTGAGGTGTTTTTTGAGAGTGTTCCAGGTGTTTGGTGCCCAGCCCAGTCCAAAGCGGTGGGCTGTCTCCGGATCAAATCCCCTGCTTACAAGGTACTCTCTTCCGGCCTTGCCCTGTTCACTGGCCAAGGACTGCTCAAACAGTTCCTGGGCCAGGCGGTGCATTTCCAGGCACTGCCTGCGAAGTCCAGACTTTTTGCCCTCCTGGGAACGGCCCCCGCTGTCCAGCTCAATGCCTGCTTCCCGAGCCAACTCCTGCACCCCGTCCATAAAGTCCAGACCATTGATCCGGCAATAAAAATCAATCACATCCCCAGAGGCATGACAGCCGAAACAATAAAAAAAACCGCGCCCAGGATTGACAGTCATGGACGGTTTTGTTTCCTGATGAAAAGGGCAGACCCCCATCCACCGCTCACCGGCCTGACGCAGGGAGCAATAGCGTTGCACCAGACCCAAAAAGTCAATTCTTTCCTTAATGGCCTGAATCTGTTCCGGGCTCACTTGTGCCATTGACTCTGACCTGCAATCTTGTGAAAAAATAAAGCGCATGTCCCTGTGCACTCTGTTTGAATGGGCCAAGTTGTCACATCACAAAAAGAATGCCCAGAGTAACCGAACATATTGATCTCTTTCACCAATCAGCCACTAACCCCCAGGCGGACAATGGTCACTCCATCTCCTCCCTGTTCCTCATTGGCCAAAAAGTACTCGCTTACCACCGGAATCCGGGCCAGCTCCTCGTGAACTGCACGACGCAGGGCCCCGGTTCCCCGGCCGTGAATGATCTCCAGTTCATTGCTCCCGCCCAGCACCGCTTGGTCCAGACTTTGCTGCAGGGAGGCAACGGCCTCCTCGGCCCGCATCCCCCGGAGATCCACCCGTCCGGCTGCCCCAGCTTGGGGCCGGTTTGGAGCAGGAGTAGGCGTAGGCCGAACTTCAGAGGTTCTTTGAGGCTGATAATCAACCTCGGATGCCGAGACCCAGAGGGTCACTCCGCCCATATCAAGCTTGACCCGTTGTTTCTTGGCCTCCATTTCCCGGATCACGCCTGATCGGTTCCAGGAACGATACAAAACCCGATCCCCCACCTGCAAATCCCGGTTAAAACTGCGGCCAGCCTGACCAATTCCTTTTGCCTCCAATTCTTCCCGGAGCCGGTTTTTGTCTTCTGCCAATTCACGGAGGGCCTGTTTGCGCTGTCGCTTGCCCGCCTTCCACTGGGCAACCACCTCCCGGGAATGATTTCTGATCTCCTCAAGCAACTTCCCGGTCTTCTCCTCCAACTTGGCCTGGACCCGTTTGTGCTCCTGCTCCAGATCCTGCTTTCGCCTTTGTAGTTCCTCCAGCTCCCTTTCCCGGGCCACGGCCAGCTCATTGAGCCGGCCCATGAGCTGGCTGGAATCTTTGCCATCCAGGAGAAGGTACTCCTCTGCCCTGCGCAGAATCTCAGCCGGCAATCCCCGTTCCCGGGCCACATCCAAGGCCCGGCTCCCTCCTACTTGGTCATAGCCCAGAGTATACAAGGGCATTTGGGTCTGGGGATCAAAAAGTACTGTCGCCGCCCGGACCTTTTCCCTGGTCAGACCATAGGCCTTTAAAGCCGGAAAGTGGGTTGCAGCCACAACCCAGGCCGATTTGTCCAGCAAGCCGTCCATAACCGCCTGGGCTAAGGCCGCTCCCTGACTGGGATCGGTTCCAGCCCCGAACTCATCAAGCAGGACCAGGCTGGACGCATTCATCTCCCCCCACTGGGAGCGCAAATGATCGATCTGGGCCGTAAAGGTGCTCTGATGCTCCTGCAGGCTCTGCTCATCCCCGATAAAGACAAAAATCTGCTCCCACAGGGGCAGGGTGCTTCCGGCCGCAACTGGAACAGGCAGTGCCGACATGGCCATCAGGCTGATAAGCCCTAAAGTCTTCAGGCAGACTGTCTTTCCTCCTGAGTTGCCGCCGCTGATAATCAGGCCGCGCTGTCCAGGTTTGAGGTCAATATCCACAGCCCGAACATCTTCCCCTTGCAGGGCCAGCAATGGATGTCTGGCCTGACGTAAGTGCAAGGGCCGATCCTGCCCAAGGCTGATGCTTTGTCCTTGCAGGTCTTGAGCCAAAAGGACCTTGGCCAGCATAACGTCGAGATGCACCATCCAGTCAAAGACAGAACGTATTCGCCGGACATCCTGATTGACCACATTGCTCAGGGTGCGTAAAACCCGCTGAATTGCCTCCCGCTCCTCCTGCCGGAGCTCTTGCAGGGTATTGTTTAACTCCACCAGGAGCATTGGTTCAAAATAACAGGTCTCTCCAGTCTGGGAATAGTCGTGAATGATTCCCTGCAGCCGGCCTTTGAAATTCGTCTTGATGGCCAGGACATAGCGGTCAGCTGAAATGGTCAGATAGTCGTCCTGCAGGTAGGGCCCGATCTTTTCCTGGTGCAAATAATCGGAAACCTTTTTTGTGCACTGGCTGTGAATACGGCGCAACTCCTGGCGGACAGAAAGCAGTTCTGGGCTGCTCTCGTCCCTTAAGCCCCCGTCCGGGTCCAGACAGCGATTCAGGGCCGTCCAGGTCCGCTCCGGCCACGAAACCTGCTTCATCTTGGCCTGAAAACCCTGAAACTGCTCCGGGTTCAAGGCCCCGATAATTTTGCGGGCCTGTTCCCCGGCCTGGAGCACAACATGCAGTCCCCACAGGCCGTCCTCATCCACAATCGAATCCTGTTCCAGATTGAGGAACACACCGTGCAGTTCAGGAAACGGGGTGACTGCTTTTTGCAGTTCCGGTCCCGCTTCCAGGGCCTGGGACAGCAGCGCGGTCTCCTGATCCAAACGCTGACCATCGGCCAACGGAGCTATGGCTGCGCAGGCCCGGGACCCTGGTTCAGAACGGGCATATTCCTGTACACGATCTAACAGTTGGTCATAGTCCAGCAGACGAAAGGTTCGCGAATCCATAGATATATTCTCAATCCCCCCAGAACAACCTGTCGTTTTGGGTATGGATCATTCGTGGACATGCAGCGTTTTTGCTGGTTCAAGATATGGGAGACAAAAGACGTATCAACGCTTCAAACATCGGGTCAGTTTGAAAATGAACGGGATGATCGCAGGCATAGAATTGCAGCGTCTGTTCAGGGATATGCTAAAAGGGCACAATGACCATTGATTTTGCTTTGGTCAGAACAGGGCGAACCTCACCGGTCCGCCCTGGAGTACGAAGAGTTGCTAGGAGCCCATGCGGGCCTTACGCATTTTCTTCATCAGTCGTTTTCGAGCTGCGGCTTCTTTCTTTTTCCGCTGCACACTCGGTTTTTCGTAATGTTGGCGTTTTTTGAGCTCGGAAAGGATTCCGGATTTTTCGCACTGTTTTTTGAACTTGCGCAAGGCATAGTCAAAATTGTCATTATCGTTGAGGATGATACCAGGCAAACGTCGTCACCTCCTTATTGCGCAATTTTCTTGTTTCCAGGGGTAACTGCAAAAAAGAATGCATGAAATATACTACGAATCACAAAATGGCAAGTCAAGCGGGGCCGTTTCATTCCAAGCGTAGGTCACCCATTATTCCCCCTCAAAACTCATGCACCCGGACATCAATGCAAAAAACTGTACTTTCTATTGAAATGGATTGGAAATACAGCCTAATAATGGATTGGTTGAATAACAAATGCTCATCAGGAAATATCCTGGATGAGACCGGCTCATGAACATGGAGCATGGCTCTATCAACGTATGGCATCCTTGAGCAATTTTCCAGGCCGGAACTTGACCACTTTGGCCGCCGGAATAGTGATTTCATCCCCAGTTTGCGGGTTACGTCCTTTCCGTTCTTTCCGTTCTTCTACCTGAAACGTGCCAAAGCCGGTCAAGGTCAGTTTTCCTTCCCGGACCAGGATGTCTTCAATAGCCGAAAGGCACGCATTGAGGGCCCGCTCAGAATCGGCTTTGGTCAGTTCCGATTTTTCAGCCACTTTGGCAATCAGATCTGCTTTGGTCATAGTCTTCCTCCTCTTGCTTTGTTAAAAAAAATCAATCTTTGATACATAAGGGTCTGCTCCCTGAGGATATATCCCTGCCAGGCAGCACCACTCCAAGCCACCTGTTCTGCCTTTTTCCAGACCAAAACCCAAAAACCCGCAATTGTCAAGGGGTTCCAAAGGTCTCATCCCCACATCAAGAAATTCTCAGCTAAACCAATATGTTCATTTCTCCCATCTCCCGGCTTTACTCGGGTTGTAAAATTCGAGCCAAAGACAAGAAATTCAGGGGAGTCAATTCCTCGGCCCTGGCGGTCGGGGACAGGTTTTGTTCCAAAAACCAGGCCTGGACCTGCTCTGACCAGAGCCTGCGCAAAGATGTCTTCAGCTGTTTGCGTCGCTGCTGGAAGCAGATACGCAGCAGACCGCTTAACACCTGGGCCTCCAAAGGAGAGGGTCTGGCGATTTGGGGAGAAAAGGATATCACGGCTGAGTCAACCCGGGGACGTGGGCGAAAGACCGTGGGGGCCAAGACAAACTCCAGCCTGGGATGAGCAAAATTCTGCACCCAGACCGAGAGCGCCCCATATTCTTTGCTTCCCGGAGAAGCTATCAGACGATAGCCCACCTCCTTTTGTACTGTAAACACCACCCGGATGACTTGAGGACAACAGGAAACGATATCCCAGACCAAAGGGGAAGCGACATTGTACGGCAGGTTGCCGACAACCTTATGTATCCCGGCCCGGCTCAGGCCTTCCCATGCAAGTCCCATGGCATCGGTTGCCATGAGATCCAAAGCCGGATATTTTTTTTTCAGCTCCAGGATCAGATCAAAGTCTTTCTCAACCCCCAGAACCTGTGCCCCGGTGCCAAGCAGGACCTCGCTCAATGCCCCTCGGCCCGGTCCTATTTCCAATACTCGGTCTGTGGGCTGAAGATGCAGACAGCCGACTATCTTCCTGGCCACATTGGGATCGATCAAAAAATTCTGCCCCAGGCTTTTTTTGGCCTGAACTGCTCCCAAGTGGTGCCTGCTGGGCATTCAAAACCCTTTGTTCGTCGTTTGATGCACCCCCTGTAACCCGTGAATCTTTCCTTCCCGGTAAATACAGGGATACTCTTTGTCCACCACCAAGACTGAACATCTCCGGGTCTCTCATGCAGCCAAGCCAGACCCGGCCAATCAACCAGGTCAGAGTCGATCGATACTCGACAAGAAGGTTGAAAATCCAGCCATGGGCACTTCTTGAGGCCTGCTGTCAAAGGCTGCCTGCAAAAAAGTGTCCAACCAAAAATGGATGTCATAGGTCTTAATGGTCTCGCGCAGACGGCGCATCCGGGACTGTCGCTCGGATGAATGCATATAGTATGCCCTTCGAATGGCCTCGGCCACGGCATTGACATCGTAGGGATTGACCAGGATGGCGTCGGAATAGAGTTGAGAGGCCGCCCCGGCGAATTCACTCAAGATAAGGACCCCGTCTTCCCGGTAGTTGCACACGCAGTATTCTTTGGCCACCAGGTTCATGCCGTCCCATAACGGAGTGATTAGGGCCATTTCCGCAGCAAGGTAAAACGAAACCAGATCTGCCCTGGGCAGACTGCGGTATAAATAGTGGACCGGAATCCAGCCTGGCTCTGTAAACTGGCCATTGATCTCCCCAACCAAACGCTCGATCTGCTCTTTGAGGGCCTGGTACTCCGGCACCTCTTCCCGGCTGGGAACCAGCACCTGCAGCAGGGCGATCTTGCCTTTTAAATCCGGGAACCGGATCAAGGCCTGTCTGATGGCCTCCAGACGATGCAAAATGCCTTTTGTATAGTCCAGACGGTCGACACCCAATATGACTTGCTGTTCCGGATGCAGCAAATGCAGGGTGTCCGTTCGGTTGGAGACCTCTTTGGATGCCGCCAATTCGGCAAACTCTTCAAAATCTATGCTGATTGGAAAGGTGCCTGCTTTGACTTCCTTATCCCCGCATGCAATCCAGGCCAGATTTTGTTCGGTATGCACCTGTGTATTGGAACAAAGGCACTCCAGGCAGCGGACAAAATTGCGTAAATCCTGAGAGGTCTGAAAACCTATCAGATCGTACTCCAGCAAAGAGCCCAAAACAGCCCGCCGCCATGGGAGTTTGAGAAAGATCTCCGGGCCGGGAAAGGGAATATGCAGGAAAAAACCGCACTTTCGATGCGACAGGCCCCTGTTGATTTCCCGGGCCACACACATCAAATGATAATCATGCACCCAAACATAATCATTCTCTGTTGTGACCTTTAATATTTCCTGAGCAAACCGATTATTCACCTTTTGGTACTTTTCCCAATAGTCCAGCTTGAAATTGCAATGGGTATGAAATCCATGCAGCAAAGGCCAGAGTACCTCATTTGAGAATCCGTAGTAATATCCATGGACATCCTCGGCATTCAGGATGACCGGATGCAGCAGGTACCCCTGGGAGTCGGAAAACTCCCTCAATGGCTGATGCACATCAGCCTGCTCAGATGTTCCCGGCCAGCCCATCCAGACTCCCCCGTTCCGGCTGAGGACCGGCGCCAGGGCAGTAACCAATCCTCCCGCTCCGGCCCGGACCGACCACCGTTCGTGTTCCCACTTGAGAACAACGGGAAGACGATTGGAGACAACGACCAAACGATCAAAAGACTCGTGAATCATGGACAAACCTCGGACTGATGGATATATGCACAGCCCTATGCTTACTCCAAAACATCAAATCGATCAAACTTCATCATGAAGTTGCCCCGACCCTGAGTGGCTGAACGTAAATCCGTAGCAAATCCAAAGAGCTGACGCAGCGGGGTCAAAGCTTGGATCACCTTTCCTCCACCCCGGTCATACATGTTCTCGATCTTTGCCCCTTTGCTTCCAAGCAGGGAAACAACGTCTCCGACGAAATCCTCTGGGACAAAGACTTCCACTTGCATTATAGGCTCCATGAGTAAGGGACGCGCGGCCTGCATTGCCTTTTTCAAGGCCCCTCCGGCCGCCATGTGAAAACCGACCTGGCTGGACACATCGGCCCGGCGCTGCATACCAGTAATTGCCACGCCAACGCCCTGTACCGGATAACCGCGAAGCACCCCGCTTTGCAGGCCGTCCTCCACTGCCTGAGAAACGGCCTGGGTCCAGGCCTGGGGCCATCCTGTGCTATCCATTTCCCAGTAAATACGATTATCCTTTTGCCGCCCCCTGGGCTCAACCCGCAATGTGACCTGCCCATGGTGCACAGTCTCCCCCAATTCACGGTGAAATTCATCCTCGGCTTCTGCTTTTTCAGCGATTGTTTCCCTATACACGACCTGAGGATTTCCGGATCGCAGATCCACCTTGTATTCCCGTTTGAGCCGCTCCAGCAATACCTCCAGATGCAGTTCTCCCATCCCGGACAGAATGATCTGTTCCGTATCTTCATCCCGGGTCAAGCTCAAGGTGGGATCTTCCAAGAGCATTTTCTCCAGGGCCTGCAAAAGCTTTTCTTCTTCAGCGGCATTTCTCGGCTCAAGGGCTAAGGACATGACCGGCTTGTACTGGGAGATCTGTTCCAAAACCAGTTGGTTGTCTTTATGGCACAGGGTATCGCCGGTACGGGCCCCTTTCAATCCGGCTGCGGCCACAATCTCGCCGGCCCTGACCTCTTCCAGCCGAGACTTGTGGCCGGCGTGGAGGGTAAAGAGCCTGGCCACCCGTTGCTCTCCCTTTTGGGTGGCATTGTACACGCTCTCACCGGCCTTGATTTTGCCTGAATACACCCGCATCAAGCTCAAAGGACGCCCGCCTTCAAGGATGATTTTAAATACAAGGGCGGATAAGGGTGAATCGGGTGAAACCGGAAAGGACTTTTTTTTATGGGTCGCAGGATCGATGCCTTGGGCCGGTCTGACCTGGCTAGGGGCGGGAAGATAGGCTATGACGGCATCAATGACTGGCTGCACCCCGATGTTTTTTAAGGCCGATCCAGCCAGTACTGGCACTACCTGCAAATCCAAGGTGGCCTGACGGATGGCCGCTTGCAGATCTGCATCCGCCGGCATGTCCCCAGCCAGGTATGTTTCCATAATCCCTTCATTCACATCGGCTACAGTCTCTATCAGCTGTTCCCTCCAGCTCGCGGTTTGCCCTTCCAATTCTGAGGGGACGTCTTCATGGATAACTGTGGCCCCTTTACTCTGGGGATCAAAGCGCAAAAACTTGGAGCCTAGGATGTCGATAAGGCCTTGAAAATCAACCCCCTGTCCAACTGGAAACTGCAAGGGCAGAGGCCTTGCCCGCAACTTTTCCCGCATATCGTTGAGCACCGCAGCAAAATCAGCCCCTACCCGGTCCAGTTTATTGACAAAGGCAATCTTGGGCACCTTGTAATACTCTGATTGACGCCAGACGGTCTCGCTTTGGGGCTCAACCCCACCCACAGCGCAAAGGACTCCTACTGCACCATCCAGGACCCGCAGGGAACGTTCGACCTCAATAGTAAAGTCCACATGGCCGGGGGTATCAATGATATTTATTTGGTGCTTGTTCCACTGGCAGGAGGTACATGCTGAGGTGATCGTAATCCCCCGTTCTTGCTCCTCGGGCATATAGTCCATGGTCGCTGTCCCTTCATGCACCTCGCCCAAGCGGTGGATTTTTTTGGTATAGTACAGGATCCGCTCGGTCAGGGTTGTTTTGCCCGCATCGATATGAGCTATTATCCCTATGTTGCGTATCTTCTTTACATACTGATCTTTTGTGCCCAAAGGATTCCTCGTCTTGCATAGGTCTTTTCAAACCAAGGTTTTTGCCCGGAGCAATTTCAGGCTTTAGAAAACCCCAGCCTGGTATAACCGGCCAGGACTGTAGTGTACCAGGGCCAAATCCAGAGCGACTCCTGGCCCGGTCCAAAAACCAGGGAAAAGGCAGTGAGTGCATCCTGTATCCGCCCAGCAGGGACCCAGGCTGCATCAAACCTTTTGCCCAGAAAGTCAGCCCACCGGCCGTTGATTTGTTTCCATCTTCCTGTCAGGTTCTGGCGATGATCATGTTTTGACCCAAGTAAAAATTCCAGTTCAGGGTGAGCAAAGGCCAAGGCCTGAAGATCGATCCCTTCATCTTCAAGCCAAATTCCGGCCTGCCGAGGACATGGTAGCCCAAGCAGCAAATTTTTTTCTTCCTCCGCCCTTTCCAGCCCTTGGATGGAGGCTGGGGCCGTGTCGATGCTGACCACAATCCCTGGTCCGCTTTCTTTGAGCCCGGCGAAATAGCACAAGGAATCCTGTAATTTTGTTTTTGAAAGGGCAAACGCCGTTTCCACTCCGGACAATTCCAGGGTCATGAGGGTTGTCTGCTGTGCAGGATTTTCTTCTAAAACAACAATCACCGGCCACACCCCGGCGGCAAGCAACGGAATGACAGAAGCAACAATCAGGCTCGGGGCTGCGCAAGCCTTTGGGATATGAACGACCGCCCAGTTTCGCGGACTGTGTGCAGTATAAATCCGAAGGCCCTGACCGGTTATTTGCTCAGTCCCAGCCCATCTGATTCCCCGAGGTTCCAACCAGGCATACATGCCGGCGACAGCAGCTTTGACCAGGGCTCGCTCCCAGGCCTTTGATGCGGCATACGCGGCCTCAAAGGCCCCATCTTCCACCTGGCCGGACAGTATCCAGTCTGGAGTCAGATCCTGCACACGCAACATTGTCGATATGTCTCCCCTGGTCGTCGGATCTGTCCATTTGTCCTCGAAGGAGGGATGAAGAAGAGGGAACGACAGATTAGGGTTAATTTCTCGTTAGAGCCAGTCAAAGAGCTGTTTCCAGCTCCCGTATTGAGCCACTCGTTCCTTTTCTGCCGATTGACGCTGATACATAAAATATGCCAAACGATTCATGGTCGTTGCATATTCCTGTATGTCTTCGAACATGGAGAAATGCTCAAGCACATACTCGTACCGCTTCCAAGCCGAAAGATACCGCTTCGTGCGCCAATAAAAATCGGCAACAAATATCTCGTGTTCGGCCTGAAAGCGAAGACACTTGCGGACATAATCTCGGGCTTTTTCTGCGATTGGTGCACTCGGATAGGCCTCAGCCACGCGTTGAAAATACTGCATGGCCTCGGTAACATTGTCTTGAGGCTGGTCGATTGATTTGAAGTGTTTGAAATTGCTTAAGCCAATACGAAATAGGACATAGGCGATATCATCATGCCCTGGATGCAGGGATTCAAATTCCTTGTAGGCATTCTCGGCCGCAGCATACCGCTTGTCCTGGAAATAGGCATCGGCCAGACGAAGTTCAGCCTGGGAGGTGTAGGGACTGAAAGGATACCGATCCTTGAGCTTGGTATAATAGGTAATGGCCTGGTCGTAGTCCTTTTCTTCCATGGCCGTGTTTCCGGCCTGCAGAAGCTCTAAGGCCGTATCCTGGGGGGGGGTTAAGAACACGGCGTCAATAACCCCGCATCCAGGCAAAGCCCCCACGCAGAAAACAAAAATACAAAGGATAGACCAGTAACGTTTAATCATCGGACATCTCTTGCACATACAATTGGGCCGAATGTCCAGCTGCTGCCCCATCGCCAACTGCTGTTGAGATCTGCCAGCAACGCTTGGACCGAATATCACCGGCAGCAAAGATGCCCGGAACACGTGTGCGCATTTCCGTATCAGTAACAACAAACCCATTGGCATCCAGCTCCACCTGCTCGGGCACAAAACTCGTTTGTGGGGTTATACCCACAAAGATAAATACTCCTTGTACTTCAAGCACAGAGCCAGCGCCTGTTTTCACATTTTCGACCTTCAGACCCTCCACTTGCTCCTGGCCCACAATTTCCCGAGGCACTGTATCAAAGAGCACCTCAATGTTCTTCTGGGCCAGCACCTTGTCTTGAAAGACCTTGTCTCCACGGAAGGTGTCCCGGCGATGGATGAGATAGACCTTGTTTACAATTCCGGACAAATACAGGGCGTCCTCCAGGGCGGTGTTTCCACCCCCAATACAGGCCACCACCTGGTCCTTGAAGAACTGCCCGTCACACAAGCCGCAATAGGATACGCCGCGCCCAGTCAAGAGATCTTCGCCAGGCAGCCCCAGGGTCTTATGCTCAGCACCGGAACACAGGACAACGGTCTTTGCTACGATCCACTGCTCACCAACCAGGATCTGATGACTTTTATCTCCAGGCTGGATTCCTTGCACCTCTTCGGTATACTTCTGGAAGGAAAAAACCTCCAGGTGCTTGGCCATCCGGTCGACGAGTTCATATCCATGGATCCCGTCCGGAAACCCAGGATAGTTTTCTATCCAATTGGTCATCAGGACCTGTCCGCCTGGGGCCATTTTCTCCACCCAGGCCAAGCTGGCCCCGGAACGCAGGATATACATGCAGGCAGTAATCCCAGCCGGTCCCCCCCCGATGACCACACTGTCGAATGTCTTCATGACAAGCCCTTTTGGTTGATCATGTCTTTGAGGTTGCTTTTGGATACAGCCCCGGTGACCTGACCGACCACGTCCCCGTTCTTAAATAGAATCAGGGTAGGAATGGCCCGGATTCCATATTTGCTCGGCGTACTCGGGTTTTCATCCACATTCATCTTGACAATTTTGACCTTGCCTTCAAATTCTTTGTCCAACTCTTCCAGGACCGGAGCTATCGCCCTGCACGGCCCACACCAGGGAGCCCAAAAATCAACCAAAACAGGTTGACTATCTTTGATCACCTCAGGTTCAAACGTGCTGTCTGTAACTGAGTTTGGCATCACTGTTCTCCTTTTATCTTCTTTTGTTGAATGTCTTGCCTTTGGCTTGTGTGTTCCAAGGCTCTTCCTCACTGCCCATCGGTTCGCTTTCTACTCGTCGATGATCTGCCCGTGTTGCAGAACATGGTGAACACTAGCTCGAAATCATACGAATCAAGATATAGCCTGTCAAGAAACCTGGACCCAATCATTTGGTATGGGCCTGCCTCTAGGTATTGCATCCAGGTCCAGGCCGTGTGCACATCCCCGCTGCAAATACAGGGATCCGGTATATGCGATCATGGAAGCATTATCGGTGCAAAGTTCTGGACTGGGCACTATCAGCCGCAGACCACAGTCATCGGCCACTTCGGCAAGTTCCTGGCGCAATCTGGAGTTGGCTGCCACTCCCCCGGCCGCAATCAGAGCCCTGACCTCTGGATACAAAACGACCGCCCTCCTGAGTTTCACGCCCAGGGTAGAGGCAATGCTCCAATTCAGGGAAGCACACAGCTCGGCCAGTCCCGGCCTGGACGAAGCAAGGGCTGCAATGTTGGGCTCTTGTTCCATGACCGGGGCTACAAGCCGGGGATTCTCCTTGATGATCCTGGCCAGGGCGGTCTTCAGCCCACTGAAACTAAAGTCCAGATTCCGATTGTCCAGATAAGGGCGGGGCAAAAGCCCTGTGTCGGGCTGGGCAAACCAGGACAGAGCATCAATGATTTTGCCCCCAGGATAGGGCAGATTGAGCATCCGAGCCGTCTTGTCAAAGGCCTCTCCGGCGGCGTCGTCCAAGGTGCGACCCAACCAGGAAAAATCAAATCCAGAGCGGATAATCCCTATTTGGGTATGCCCCCCTGAAACCACCAGACCCAGGGCCGGAAACATCAGTTCCTGCTCCAGGCCAGGAGCCAAGAGATGGGCCAAAAGATGATTGACCCCGATCAAGGGCCGATCCAGGCTAAGAGCCAGACCTTTGGCCATACCCATTCCGACCAAAAGACTGCCCAAAAGTCCTGGACCGCGGGCCACAGCAATGCCATCGATTGCCTCAGGACCCAGACCGGTTTCAGCCAGCAATGCGTCGTACAGGGGCCCAATGATCCGCAAATGCTCTCTGGAAGCCAATTCAGGAACAACACCGCCGAATACGGCATGCATCCGTTCCTGGGAAGCCAGCTTCTGGTTGACTACCCGCCCATTTCTGACCAAGGCCAGGGACGTCTCGTCGCAGGATGATTCAATACCCAAACAGAGCATAGTGACACAACTTTTCCAAGAGACCACAGACCTTACAACTCCACAGAGTAATCCAAGCACATCCTCAGAATTACCCGGCCTGGGAATAAATCTCCCGTATTTTCTCCACTTCAGCCGTGGAACCAATAAAAAGTGGAGTACGCTGATGCAGTTCCTGCGGTTCTATGTCCAGTATGCGGTTTACGCCGTCAGTGGCCATGCCTCCGGCCTGTTCTACAATATAGGCCAAAGGGTTGGCCTCGCACAAAAGACGCAGCTTGCCTTTGGGCTTTTTGGGATCCCGGTAGTCAATGGGGTACATAAAGATCCCCCCGTAGAGCAGATTGCGGTGAAAATCGGCAACCAGGGACCCGATGTAGCGCAGGCTGTACAATCTGCCCAATTCACTGTTCGGATCCTTAAACATACCAACCGTCCTTTGCGTCGCTCCGTCCCAATAGTTCCAATAGGCCTCATTGACCGAGTAGATCTTGCCCTGCTGCGGTATCCTGATATCCGGATGGGAGAGCAGGAATTCACCCACACTGGGATCGTGGGTAAAACCGTGCACCCCGTTCCCGGTGGTGTAGACCATGACGGTGGATGATCCGTAGATAAAATACCCGGCCGCCACCTGTTCCGCCCCCTTTTTGAGCACATCGTGCAACTCAACTTGACCGCTCAAACCGTCCTTGAGCCGATATATGGAAAAGATGGTTCCGATACTCACATTGGCATCGATATTAGAAGACCCGTCCAATGGATCAAAGACCAAGAAATACTCCCCTTTGGGGAATCGGTGCGACACCTGAATCAAATCCGCATTCTCTTCAGAGGCCATGGCACAGAGTACTCCGGCCCGCTCCATGCGGTGGGTCAGGACGCTGTTGGCGAACTCGTCCAGGCGCTGGACATTTTCTCCCTGCACGTTCACAGTTCCAGTATAACCCAAAATGTCGACCAAACCAGCCTTGTTCACATCCCGGGCAATGATCTTTGCCGAAAGAATAAGTTCATTCAGCAACCGGGTGAACTGCCCGGTGGCCATCGGGTTTTGCCGTTGATGCAACAACAGATGCTCGGTCACTGTGATCTGACGCATACAATTACCTCCTGCTAACTCCCCGGGACGATTTCTGTTCCCAGTCAGCTTTGCCTCCGGCAAATCTGACATATTTTTTGGGCCAAAGCGCCCCAAAAAACGTATTGCCGAATTGATCATATATGAAACGTGTGACCCCCTCCGTCATTGCCTGGCCCGGATTCTTCGAATACACCGGGATCAGGCTGGCCAGGCAATCTAGGGGAAAGTCATTCTATCTGCTCTGGATTCCCGCCTGCGCGGGAATGACCAAAGAAAGTAGAAGTCTGGTTTCATACGAGAATTTTCAGCCCGCATTCTCCTTGTAAACCACATAAACGAGAGGAGACTTTCCAATATACCGCGACAACCAAACGAATTTTCTGTCCTGGATCTGAAAATCGCCCTGAACTCCCTGGGCTTGAATCTGCCGCCAGTCCTTTGCTTCAATGCTGGCATTAAATGCTGAAGAGGTCCCGGACCATAAAATCTTTCCTTGATACAATACGAGCAAGGATTCAGGTGCAGTGGTCTTGGTAAACAAAGACCGGGGATCAAAATGGGCAACGATGTAGGTCCCAATATCCTCACCACTTAGCTCAGGCTTGACCACACAGAGCTCCGGCCCCAGATCCAAATCGAGATAACGAACATATATATCTTCTTCCTCTGCCAAGACTTCCAATATATCCTGCCGGGAAAGTCTTTTCACCGGCTGGGCTGGAATTTGGTACTCCACCTCGCCCGATGGTGTATATGCCCCCACTCCATTGAGCCAGGGAAATCTGGAGAACATGGACTCCAACTCCTGCCTGGACAAAGCGTTCATACGTTCAAGGCTCTCGACCAATCGTTCTATCTGCATATCGATAGGGGCGACCACGTGAACCAGGCGCTGAACGTTTTCTCCAACATCCGGCCTTGCATCCACATTGACCTTAGCCGGCAATATTGAACCCCGATACATGCTTTTGGTCTTTTCCCAGATTTGGCAGCTGGACAGGGTGCAAATGCAGATGAGAATACACAACACATGGCGTACAATCACGGATCAAACTCCTTGGCTTCCAGGCGGGCGGCCAGCCTATCCAGGCGGCGCAAAAGCTCCTGTTTCTTCGGTTTCCAGTCCACACCCTGGGTATTCTCATGGGTAAGGATATCGCTTTGGCTTCCATCTTCTGCTGGATCTTGCATTTTATGCAAAGCGTGTTTCTTTGTCCCTTCCTCGATATCTCCACTGGTCTTTTGATCTCTGAGTTTGTGTTCAATGCTGTTCATCCGCTCCTGTATCTGCTGCCGACGTTCTTGTCCGGTTTCACAAGCCAGCCGTTCTGCATAAATTTCCAGAGCAGCCTCAAACGCTCCCTGTCCGGCCAAGATATCGGCCATGGTCACTGTCCGATAGCCTCCGGCAGGCCCGTCCTCCGTCTTAACCTTTGTATATTCATCGGAACAAGAAATTTCTTGGACTGCATCCTCCTCCTGCTCAGCCTCCTCCTCTTCCGCCCCACTAAAGGAGTACACCCCGGCCGTATCCAAGCGGCTGTCTTCTCTACCATTCTGGGTGTCCTGAAACCTTAAGCCGGCCAAAGCCATAACCCCCTGATGCATAAGCTGCACCCAGGTCAGGGATTCGTGCCGTATATCAGCTTCGATGAACCGCACAGCCACGGCTCGATCCATGTATCCTTCCTCTTCCAGCTTCTCGGCCCATAATGTCCAGAAATACGGACAGGACTGCAGACTGGTGAACAAAGGAGCTGCATAGGGCCGGGCGTGATCCAAACCATGAGCCTGCCCCAGGTTCTGAATCAGCAAAAGTCTGGCCTGAGTATGGGCTGGATTTCTGTCCAAGCCGGCTTGAAGGTGTTCAACGGCTTTTTCCGTCTCACCAAGATCCATATAGAGTTGGGCCAGATTGAAAAACACAGGAGAAGCCGGATCCTGAGTCAGAACCTCTTCATACCATGTAATCTTATCCTGTCTATTCAAGGCGTCTTCCTTTGCCGCAGACGGATCTTGCCCATGTACCGATATGCGGCCTGTTTTTGCTCACTGCTTACTGGGCAGCAGTCCGTGCAGATACCTGCACTCTTTCCGGCAGATATATAATCTCATTGTTGTGTACATAATGCAATCTGGTGCGCACCGTTTGTTCTTTGTACTGGTCATCTTTTTTCAACAACCGGATTTTCCGGCTCAGTTCAATATTATCTTCCCGGACCTGTTCCAGCCTGGATTGGACCTGGCTCAAAGCGGCCTGCTGCTGCCGATAGGGATGCAATCCATGCCTGCCCCCTACTATGGCCCAGACAAGCAGGACATTCACTATCAGCAAAACGCCAAGTATTCCCTTAGACCACATGATCTCCCCCTGGTTCTTGGAGCGTTATCCGCTCTCCCCGGACTGCCAGAGCAGTTGATGATGGTCGAAGAGTTCCCGGGCCTGTTCCAAAGAGGTTTCCAGCGTTGATGGACGGTCTGGATGGATGTAACTGTTTACTCCAGCCACAAATGCGGCCACGGTGTCAAAACTGGACGCGTGCTCCCCCAAAAGCACACAGTTCATTGTCCTGCGTTCTCTTCCCGGCAGACGGTGAACTGCATCCAGGACCTCCCGGCCGGCGGCATCGTCCCCCAAAACAGCCCAGTCAATGCGGTTGATCTGTAAATAGGCCCGACCGGAAGCAGCATCCCGGGCATCTATGACCTGCCATTTTCGGGCCTGAAAATAGGCCTGAACCCCTTCCCTGACTTCCTGATTTGCAAGCACAATCAAAGCCAGTCGGGTTCCCGGAGGGACCTGGACCGGGGGGATATCGATAACCTCCCAGTCCTTTTCTTGTGTTTGCGCCTTCTGTGCTTGAATCTCAGTCAAATCTATATGATTTGTTTCCTTGCAGGCCGGACAGGTAAAACGAAATTTGGATCCCTGGGGCACCTTGTCCTCTGGGAGGTCAAAACCCCGATGACAGTGTTCGCACTGCAGACGCATGCCGGTTCCTCACAATCTCCTGTTCTCGTAATCCAGATCCAATTCCAGATCATCTATGTCGGTGACTTTTTCTCCCCGCTCAGACTTTATCCGGTCGATCATCTGACCCAGATGTGCTTTGTCCGAACCCTGCAGCAGGGCCATGTCTTCCGCGATAACTCCTTGAGCGTACAATTGACTCAGGTGTTGATCAAATGTCTGCATCCCATAGGTGACCCCCTGTTCCAGGACAGAAGAAAACGTATTCTCCCCTTCTTCACCCTGCATGATCAGTTCCCGGATACGGATCGTGTTTTGCAGGATTTCCAGGGCCGCCACCCGTCCTCCCCCGACCTTGGGCACCAGGCGCTGGGAGACGACAAATTTCAAGCTTTCGGCGAATCGTCCGCGGATTAAACGCTCTTCGTGAAGTTCAAACATCCCGATGATCCGGTTGATCGTCTGCGCAGCATCCGATGTATGCAGCGTGCCCAAAACCAGGTGTCCGGTCTCAGAGGCCTCCAGGGCAATGCTCAATGTCTCCCGGTCCCGGATCTCCCCAACCAGGATGACCTTCGGCGCTTGGCGAAGCGCGGCCCGTAGTCCGGAAGCAAAGGCATCAAAATCCCGTCCCAGCTCCCGCTGGTTGACCAGCCCTGCCTGATGCGGGTGGACAAACTCAACTGGATCTTCAAGGGTTAAAATATGCACTGGCCTGGAGGCATTAATGGCATTGACCAGGGCGGCCAAAGATGTGGACTTCCCGCTTCCTGTCGCCCCGGTAACCAGGATCAGGCCATATGTCTCCCGGGCCATATGTGTAAAGATCCCCGGCAGACCCAAGGAAGCCAGCGTGGGGATGGAAGTGGCCAGTTTGCGCATAACCACGGCCACGGAACCCTGCTGGATAAAGACATTGACCCGAAATCTGGCCCTGTTCCGCAGTTCATAGGACAAATCGCAGGAACCGGACTGGATCAGATCCCGGTACAGTCGCGGGTCCTGGCCCAGCATGGCACAGGCCAGCATTTCCACCTGCCAGGGGACCAAAGGACCGGGATCCGGCTTAAGGGCCACCTCGCGCAAAGTGCCGTGCTCTTCAGCCAGAACAGGTCTGCCCACAGTCATGTGGATATCCGACAACTCAGGGGCCTGCTTCAGGATCTGGCCCAGATATCGATCCAGGTCTGCGCGTATCATGTCCCTATACCTCAGTAAAATCCTGGGGCGGCTCCGGTAGGTAGTCCCGAAACTTTGTTTTGTTCACCGCCTTGTTGTAGGCCTGCTCCGGATCAATGGTTTTTGCTCGCAGCAAGTCCATAATCGCATCATCCAACGTCTGCATCCCATATTTACGGCCGGTTTCAATCACTGATCCGAGCTGAAATATCTTGTTCTCCCGGATCAGGTTGCGCACTGCCGGCGTGGCGATCAGGATTTCCAAAGCAGCCACCCGCCCTTTGATGTCCATCCGCTTGAACAGATTTTGGGCCACCACAGCCCGAAGTGACTCAGAAAGTGCTGATCGGATCTGGCCCTGCTGATCGGCGGGAAAGACATCTATGATTCGGTCAATAGTCTTGGAAGCGGAAATAGTATGAAGGGTGCCAAAGACCAGATGACCGGTCTCAGCCGCCTCCAGAGCCAGCCCAATGGTTTCCAGATCCCGCATCTCGCCAACCAGGATAATATCCGGGTCTTCGCGCAGAGCACCGCGCAGGGCGGCCTTAAAACTCTTGGTATCCCGGCCTACCTCCCGCTGGTTGATCAGGCACCTGGCCGGCTGATGGACAAATTCAATGGGATCTTCAATAGTCAAAACATGATCCCGCCGCTCGCGATTGGCGTAGTCGATGATAGCCGCCAGGGTAGTAGACTTTCCTGATCCAGTCGGACCGGTAACCAGAACAAGGCCTTTGGGCAGGACAGCCATATTTTTTAAAATCGGCGGCAATCCCAGATCATCAATGCTTAAAATTTTCTGGGGTATCTCCCGAAAGACTGCGGCCACCCCTTTTCGCTGTTGAAAAAAATTGACCCGATACCTGGCCAGATTGGGAACTTCATAAGAAAAATCCACATCCCCGCTCTCCTCAAACTCCTTCACCTTACGTTCCGGAGTGATTTCGTAGAGCATGGCCGTTAAGTCTTCATTTTCCAAGGACTTATATTTGACCCTTTGCATTTCTCCGTGCAGCCGAATGATCGGCTGCGACCCGGTGGACAGATGCAGGTCCGAGGCCCCGACCTCGTGCATCATCTTGAAAAAGGCATCAATCTGCGCCATCGACTCCCCACAACACGTTGTATTTGCTGCTCATGACCGCTCGATCCTTTCATGCTGATTAACCTGGTGAAAATCAACAGAAAGAATATTCATGCCCTCGCTCTGCTCGGCCCTGTGTGCGAGGTTGTTTTGGTCAACGCTCGTCATGTCAAAAACTTACCTGGCAAAAAGAGAGCTGTGAAAGATTCAAGATGGCTTGCCAGTCTCATCAAGTATGGCTTGCTCAAAGGAAGCTTTATTCCGCCCAAACAAGTTCGGCAATGGCGTGATCTCACAAGACTCCGGAAGAAACATGTTCAAGAATATAAAGAGGTTGGCGAAGATCATGTCTTTGAACAGAACAAACAGGCCAAGATATTCAATCTTCAGAAACAAGCAGCACGTTTGGGCATGAAGTTGGTTATGGTCGAAGCAGAACCAATGGATTGAGCCGACCTCAGAACGTCGTCACAATCCTTATTGGTTCTGAAAAAAAGAGTACAAATAGTTTCCCCCGGAAAATAAGGTCAAGATCAAGGCAGTTAAAATCAGGACCATGCCCAGAGGATTGGGATCAAAGCCTTGCCAGGGATAATGCAGAATAAGGGGGCACAGGGCCACGACTTGAACAAGGGTCTTGAGTTTTCCGTACCTGTCGGCTGCAATCACCTGTCCCTGATCGGCCGCTATGGCCCGCAAACCGGTGACTGTAATTTCCCGGCCGATGATCAGAATCACGATCCAGGCCTGGAGCCAGCCTTGATGTACCAGCATGACCAGGACTGAAACGATCAAAAGCTTGTCCGCCAGAGGATCGAGGAACTTGCCCAAACTGGTCACCAAATTGTAACGTCGGGCCAAAAAACCATCAAAAAGGTCAGTGAGTGACGCCAGGATAAAGATGATCATGGCTATCAGGCAGCTGGCCTTGCTGGGAAAGTAAAGCAAAAGGACAATAAACGGGATAGTAAGAATGCGGGCAATCGTCAGATTATTTGCCAGATTGAGCATATTCCCTCGTCTTTGCTGATATGTCTCGGTACAGGGACAGTACTTTCTGGACATAGCGCTGGGTTTCCGGAAACGGCGGAATCCCGCCATAGGCCTGAACCTGCGCCGGACCGGCGTTGTATGCGGCCAGGACCAGCTCCAGGCTGGTAAAACGGCTCAAAAGGTGATCCAGGTAGCGCACGCCGCCCTGGATGTTCTGATCGATATCATAGGGCCTGTACACTCCCATATCCTGTTGCGTTTGGGGCATAAGCTGCATCAGTCCCTTTGCTCCGGCCCTGGAGCTGGCCGTGGGCGAAAAGTTTGATTCCACCTGTACTATAGCCTGGACCAAATCTGAATCCACTCCATAGGACCGGCTGTGCTTGCGTATGGAACGTAGAATCTCTTCTTTGTCACCCTTATCTGCCTCCGGCCAGGTGCAGTAGGGAGTATAATCCTTTGAGCTGGGCAGATCGGTAAAATGTAAAACCCCTTGACTGTCTTTGTGCACATAGATGGTTCCGGCCCAAACCGGCCGGCAAAGGCATAGGATCAACACCACCAGCCCAATAAAACAGCATACAGAGTTCATTCCCGGCAGCCATAAGCACCAATCAGACTGACAAACCGGGCTGGTCCCATGTCTTGTTTGTACCACCGATTGCTCTCCCTTCGAATCCGCACGATCCTTTGCCTGCCGTTTTCTTCCAGAGGCATTACCAGTATTCCCGGATCAGCCAGCTGGTACATCAAAGGCTTGGGCACCTTTGGACCTCCAGCTGTGAGCAGAACTCCATCGTACGGACCCTCCTCCGGCCAACCCAGAGTTCCGTCATCCAGCTTGAGTTTGACCTGAAAGTAGCGCAATCTGGTCAATCGGTCCAGGGCGGACATGTACAGGGCTTGAATCCGCTCCACAGAATAGACTTCTGCGCCCATCGCGGTCAGGACCGCCGCCTGATAGCCCGAACCGGTCCCGATTTCCAGAATCCGCTGGCCTGGCTCAACCTGCAGGGCCTGACTCATCCGGGCCACGCTGATGGGTTGGGATATGGTCTGCCCGTAGCCTATAGGCAGGGCATTGGTGCTGTACGCTTGAGCCTGCAGGGCGTGATCAACAAACAGATGTCTGGGCACCTGGGCCAGAGCATCCAGAACCCGCTGATCAGTTATGCCCTGGCCCTCAAGCTGCTCACGAACCATTGCCCTGCGGCGGTGCTCCATATCCTTGGCCGCACCCTTGCGTATGAGAGTATTCACCATGCTCATCTGCGGCTTCGTCCTGGGCAGGAGGTCTTCAAATCAGACCATAACCGCATCGGATGCCAAAGCAGCATCTTCACCCACCAGTCCAAGCATACTGGCAATCTCTTCGCGCACAGCAGCCAAAAACCGAGGATAAGCTTGTTGAATCGTCCGGGAAAACATGAGATGATAGGTCGTCTCTGCGGCCTCCAGACCAAGAAATACAACCCGGATAACCTGTCCCATAACATCAGCCAGAGCCAGGCCGCGCCACAGTGCTGGTTCAGATACCAGACCGGGCTGAGCCATGACGTGATCCAGATCCAGACGAGTCAGGGTCCCCGGAGGCATACCTGTCTGCCAGGCATTGAGGACTAACAACCAGTCAACGCCTTCCAGGCCCAGCGGACCGCTCCCAAGCATCATCCGGTCCACAAAGCGTACCTGCCCGGGCCATTGTTCCCGGTACAGATCCCGCACGGCGTGAATACCCAGTCCATTGTCCTGCTGCACAATATCTCCAAGTCCCAAAACCATGACCTGCGTCATAGACCTTCCTCCCAGTACCTTTCTTTAACAAACGTCTCTCCTGAGATACCCCCGGAAAGCTGAAGACCTTTGCCTCAATTGACTACCACGACCGTTTCCGTTGTGCTTCCAAGGCCTTTTCCTGCTCTTCAAAACTCTCAAAACCTGCATGTCGCAGTGCATCCTGAACCGTCAATTCCCAGTCCCAATTAGCGCTGATCACTGGTTTGTGCAAGGCAGCCCTCAAGGTGTGCAGTTCCTGCCGGTAAAACTCCTCCTTGGCCGTACCCAGATGGGTCTGGATCTGTTCATGCAGACGGGACAACTCGCCTTCATACCAATCCTGAATGGCTTCCGGCCTGCTGTTCTGGCGCAGGATATGCCCATAACGCTCCTGTTCCAGAACCCGGCGCAATCGTTCGAAGTGCTGCTTTTTGAGCCACTTGCCCAAATCACGGACTTGGATCTCTTCCTTTTCCAGGGCTCCGATGTCTCTTTTGGTCTGGGCGTAGGTATCGGGAACGACAGAAGCGGAGACAATGCCGGCCACACAAACCAAGCCTCGAATAATCATACTGTTGGACACCCCCTGTCCGCAAAATCCCACTTTCTTACCCACCTTCTGGCCGGTGAAAATGGTGACCAAGATAGCCCAGACCACTGCCGGATCTTCCTCATCATATATGTGCCGCAGGCGGGCATTGTCCCGGTCAGTTCCCAAGACCAGTTGGGTCATATCGTTAGATCCTATGGAGAATCCATCAAACTCGCGGATAAACTCCTTGGCCAGAACGGCATTGCTTGGAATCTCGGACATCTGGATCACTTTCAGTCCGTCCTCGCCGCTGCGCAGGTTGTGCACATCAGCCAGATACCGCTTCATGCTTCTGGCTTCTTCCAAAGTCCGCACAAAGGGAAGCATGATGCTCAGATTCTTGCCCCCGAATGCCCCCCGGGCCAGCTTGAAAGCCTCAATTTCCCAGTCGTGCAGATTTCTGGATACCCCCCGGTATCCGAGCATAGGGTTGTCCTCATACTCTTCGTAGAGCATCCCCCCGACCAGGTTCCTGTATTCATTGCTTTTATAATCCGTTGTCCGGTATATGATCTCCCGGCCGGCAAAAGCCATAGCGAACAGGGCCAACCCCTGGGCCAGACTCTGAACATAGAGTTCTTTTCCGGTCCGGTAGCCCTTGATCCTGATCATCTGCCGGATCTTTTCCTCTAAATTGTTCACATCCTCCATGACCCGGCTCAAGCCCACCTTCTGGGCCACGTCTTTTCGCATTTTGCGGATCCTGTCCATGACTTGCCGAACCTCAGGCTCATCCTGGATTCGATGGACATGGGACTGAATCCTTTCCTGGATCTCCTGCTTCCGTTGCCGCCCTTCCGGAGACTTGGTGTTTAACTGGGCCAGTTCGTCGGCATAGCCCATGACTTGACTGACATGCTCGCCCAAGTCAGTGGAGGTCTTGATCACGTCCAGGCGTTGGGTAGCCCGTTCCAGATAATCATCCAGTTTATAGTCCAATTCCCGAAGCTTGCGCTGCAAGGCCAAAACTTCCTCTGTTCCCCGGGCACTGACCTTTTCACTCAAAACATCGATCTCTTCACTTAATCCAGTCAAAATACCAATATATTTCCGCAGGTTGAGATCAAAGGTCAAAATTCCAAAATCAAGCTGCTCTTTTATGTTTTTGGTCAGTTCATTGTCCAGGGCCTGCAGCTTTTCCTCCACGGCCAGATGCAGCACTCCCCGGTCATAGGCGTCCAGGGCCATGGGATGGACTCCAATATTGCTGAGCATGAACTCGGCGCGAAGCAGGCCGACTTCGAAATCCAAAGCTTTCCGCAACCGGGACAAAAACAGGGCCTGTCCCACATCGGCCAGGATAATACCCACCTTGGTTTTGGTTTCCGGCAACTCACTGATATCTACCTCCCCGCCGACCTCAATCAGCGGTTGCAGACCCCGGTAGACCTGCCCCCTTGATCCATCGACAGTGACCTCTTGACCGTCCAGGGCCCGAAGGAGCTCCACCCGGTTGATGCCGATAACAGAGGGAATGCCCAGTTCCCTGGAGGTGATCGCTGCATGGCTCGTATCTCCACCGGCGCTGGCCAAAACCGCTGAAGCGATACGCATCCCCGGAACCATATCCGGATCGGTCCGTTCGGCAGCCAGGACATCTCCTTTGTTGATTTTGTTCAGCTCCAAGGCCGAACGGAGAAAACGGACCTTGCCCCGACCGGCTCCCCGGGAGGCCCCGTTACCCTCTAAAACCACCTCGGCCATGGGCAGGGCCCCAGGCTCGACCTCCAGACGGCGCATGTATATCACGTTTGGATTCTTTTCCAATTCCGCATTCCATCTGGTCTCCGGCCGGGCCTGAACAAACCACAACCGGTCCCATTCATCGATACAAAATTCAGTATCCATAATCATGCCGCCATAGGCCCGGCTGATGGCCCGCACCCCCTTGGCAACCTCTTCGGCCTGGGCCAGAGACAGGGACCAGCGGTAGACATCCTCGTCAGGGAGAGATTCCACCCGGGTCCCGCTGTGCTCCGGATCATACATGATCTTCTTGTCTTTGCACCCCATCTGGCGAATGACCACTTCCGAGCCGTCCTCCCGCTGAAAGACGTAAAATTTGTCCGGAGTGACCATGCCAGAAACAACGGCCTCGCCCAGGCCATAGCTGGCATCCATGGACACCAAGTCGTTTCGCTCCGTCCCCCGGCAGCCGGTGGCCGTGTCCGCGCTAAAGGCAGTCCCGGATATGACTGGATTGATCATGCGCATGATGCACACGGAAAGGGAGGTATTCTCTATGGACCATTCCTTCTTGGCTACTTCGGCAATACTGTCATCCGCGGTCTTTTCCGCTTGGGCCACGGCATCCAGGATTGCTTCCCGGCGATAGGTCATTGACCGCAGGTTGTAGGCAGAGGCACAGTCCCACTGATATGCCGTCACACAGTCGGTCTCAGAGGCAATATTTAAATAGGTGTCCTGCAATCCGGCAAAGGCCTTTTTCCGGCTGTCTTCTCCAGCCGCTGAGGAACGGACCGCCACAGGCACATTGTCCAGTCCGGCATCTTTGCAGATATCCCGGTAGGCCTGAGAGACAGCTCGCTGGACATCTGCCGGCATGGAGACGGACAGAATGGCCACCTGAACCAGGACCGAACGTTTTCTGAGCTGATCAATACCTTCCGGAGAAACAGCAAAACCTTCGACAACATTGTTGATAAACCGCCGCAAACGGATCAGCTGCTCCCCTTTGGACCGAGTCTGTTCGTCCCGAACCCGAAGGGCTGTATTGCGGACAAAGGTCTTCAGAAATTCAGGATCGCTGTTGGCTTCTGTCCCGCTCCAATCTACCTTTTCATATTCCTGGTCCACCACCGAACGGATGAGCGCTGCATTCACCCGTGTCTCATCCAGGAGGCGATGGAAGGCCATGGATGATATGGCCCGGAACTGGGGGGCCCGAATGTTTTCCAATTCACTGATAATAGCAGTGTTGTAGTTCTTCCCCCCGACCAGGAGTTCGGCCTGTTCTCCCATGTGCACTATATCCGCACCAGTGAGCAGAAGCTTTTGGGTCATCTGGGCCTGCTTATCCTTCCCCTTTTCCTGCTCAGAGACCTGGTTTTCCTGCTCAGGAGAATTTTTTGGGCAATCTTTTTTTCCACCCATATGTTCACTCCTTGTAACGGGTTGGCCTGCCACGTAGAGAAATCAATGCCACCTGATCATTCCTGACTTTTGGCCATAACAAATAAAACCCCTTGCGCACAAGCAGTACGAGCTCCTAGTGAAAAATCAACCTTAATCTGTCCCTCTCTTTGTCCTCCCTTGATAGGGGGGTGGGGGTGTTTCTTGCGACAGATGATATAAGACAAGGCCCTAGCTTTTGTCTTCGAGTTCTTCCACTTCCTGTTCCAACGTCTCCAACTCCTGAAAGATCGATTCCGCCCTGGCCTGCAGTTCCTGATACTGTTTGTTCAACTCCCCGACATTCTCTCCTTGAACATAGGTCTTTGGATCAGCCAGGATGTGTTCAAGGCTGTTTTGCTCGCTCAAAATCCGTTCCAGTTCCTGTTCCAGGCTGGCGTATCGCTCTTTCTTGGGTCGCAAAAGCCTGAAACGTTCATTACGCTGCCTGGCCTCGCACCGTTTTTTATCTTTGATTACCTCTTTGGAGCGCTCGCCGGAGGAAATAATCTCCCGAGGCTGGGAGACATCGCCTTGCAGCTTGGCTTCATACTCTGCATATCCCCCGGGCAGTTCGTGAAGCCCCTGACTGGAGAGCATCCAAATTTCGTCCGGCACCCGGGCCAGCAGGTAACGATCATGGGCCACAAGACAGACTGTACCCGGAAAAACCTGCAATGCCTGTACCAGGGCCTCCCGGCTCTCAAGATCCAGGTGATTAGTCGGCTCATCCAGGAGCAGACAATTGGCCCGGGCCAAAAACAAAGAGGCCAGCAGAAGGCGGTTTTTTTCACCCCCACTGAGTTCCTGGACCGGCCGCTCCCACATGGTATCATCCAACAGAAAAAGGCCAAGTACTGAGCGCAGTTCTTCCTCCTTGGTCCCGGGATCGGCCAACCGCCTGATTTCAGCCAGGACAGTACGGTCCAGATGCAGGGTATCCCGAATGTGCTGACTAAAATATCCAATGCGTACCTTCGTTCCCGACGTAACCCCTCCTTGCCCTGGATGCAGGTCTCCGGCCATGATTTTGAGCAGGGTGGACTTGCCGCAGCCATTGGGCCCTACAAAGGCAACTTTCTGTCCCCGGTACAGATGAAAGTGAAGATCCGGCCACAGTGAATCCTGGCCGGGATAGGCAAACCGTACATCCACGGCCTTGAAGACTGTGTGTCCGCTGCGCTGCGGCTCAGGCCAAGAGAAAGACAACAGTTTACGGGCAGGTTCCGGGGCCACGGAGTCCAGCCGGGATTTGAGCTGCTCCACTTGCCGCAGCCTGGACTGGGCCTGCCTGGCCTTGTCCGCCTTGTACCGAAAACGGTCCACGTAGTGCTGGCGGTGTTCAATTGCCTGCCCCAACTTTTCTGCCTGTCGCCTTCGCTGTTCGTCCTGCTCCTGAGCCCAGTTCAGGTACTGACTGTATGTGCCCGGCCGAAATACCGCCTTGCCCCGATCCAGAGCCAAAACCCGGTTGCCCACCCGATCCAGAAAGAAGCGGTCGTGGGCAACAAAGACCACAATGCCTTGAAATCGGGTCAAAAAGCTTTCCAGCCAAAAAACGGCCTCCAGATCCAAATGGTTGGTCGGCTCGTCCAAAAGCAGGATATCCGTTCCCTGGACCAAAAGGCGGGCCAGTTTGGCCCGTTCCTGCCACCCACCGCTTAAATGCCGCAAGGGGGCGGACCATTGGGCAGAAGGAAAGCCCAGTCCGGTCAAGACGGCCTGAATACGGTGTTCCGGGTTATATCCGTAGAGATGTTCCAGCTCAGCCTGTTCCTGGGCCAGCTGCTTCATGGTCTGTTCTTCAGTGGCCCTCTCCCAGCGTTCCCATAAATCCTGCCAGGAAGGGATGACCTCTGCGACCCAGGAAAAAAGCGGCGTGTTCACTTCCGCAGTATCCAACTCCTGCCACGCATAGCCTATGCCTGCACCGGAAGGATGCAGATGCACCCTCCCCTCATCCGGATCCAGCTGGCCGGCGATGATCTGCAGCAGGGTGCTCTTTCCGCACCCATTCGGTCCAACCACGGCCACCCGGTGGCCTGGGGCCAGCTCCATATGCACATCCCGGAAGAGTTCGGTCCCGGCAAATCCTTTGCTGACAGCCTGTACCTGAAGTCGGATATCCATTCAGGTCGTTCTCCTGGAACTGCTATGTGTGATCAGGATTGGAGTTGTTCCAGGACCAGAGCGCCTATTGCCGAGCAGCCCACACACTCTTCCCCCGCAGAAGCAAGGTCCGGGGTTCGATAACCTTGCCTGAGTACCGCCTGGACTGCGTCCTCCACAGCCTGCCCTTCCTTTTCCAGGCCCAATCCATATTTGCAGAGCATAGCCGCAGATAAGATGGTAGCCAGAGGATTGGCCGTGTCCTGCCCGGCCAGATCTGGCGCAGAACCGTGCACTGGTTCAAACAGGCCGGGCCGGGTTTGGCCCAGGGATGCAGAAGGCAGAAGGCCGATAGAACCAGTGATGATGGCCGCTTCGTCGGACAGGATATCCCCAAACAAGTTGCCGGTGACAATAACGTCGAACTGGGCTGGATCACGAACCAGTTGCATGGCCGCATTGTCCACATACATATGCGAGAGCTCGACCTGTGGATACTCCTGGGCCAACTCTGTGATTACTTCCCGCCACAGCCTGGAGACGTCCAGAACATTGGCCTTATCCACTGAACACAGTCTTCCCCGGCGCTGGCCTGCAATCTCAAAGGCCTTGCGGCCGATGCGCTTGATCTCCTCTTCTGTGTAGACCATGCTGTTGATCCCGACCCGCTGCCCATCGTGCGTCCGCACTCCTTTGGGTCGTCCGAAATAGATTCCCCCGGTCAGTTCACGCAAGACCATGAGGTCCACGCCTTGCTGGACAATGTCTGGACGGAGGCAAGAAGACTGGGCCAATTCCGGATAGATGAGCGAGGGCCTGAGGTTTGCGAACAGGCCCAGGGCCTTGCGGATGCCCAATAGTCCCTGTTCCGGGCGAAGGTCATGGTCTACGTTGTCCCATTTCGGGCCGCCCACTGCTCCCAGAAGCACGGCATCAGCCTTGCGGCAGGCCTCAGTGGTCTCCCGAGGCAGGGGATGTCCGGCGGAATCAATGGCCGTACCACCGATTGCATGTTCTGAAAAGCTCAATTCATGACCGAATCGCTTGCCCACAGCTTGCAAGACATTGACTGCCTGGGCGGTGATATCCGGTCCAATCCCATCCCCAGGCAACACGCATACCGTATAATTCATGCCAGATCCCTTACTGGTTGCTCATATTGTTTTCTTTGTCCTTTTCCTACCTTACGCTGCCCCGGCCAGACGCTGCCGCACATATCCCACAAGACCTCCGGCCGTCAGCAGGGTCTGCATAAACTCGGGCAGAGGCGGTACATTGATCACTGCATCGGTGTCCATGTTTTGAACCCTGCCGGCCTGGACATCGATCTCCAGCTTATCGCCGTCGTGTATCTTGGATATCTCCTCCCCTGCCTCCAAAAGGACCAAGCCCATATTAAATCCGTTGCGGTAAAAAATGCGGGCAAAACTGTGGGCGACAACAACCGGTATCCCTGCGCCCAGAAGGGCTAAAGGGGCGTGCTCACGAGATGAACCGCACCCAAAATTTGGACCGCCGACCAGGATGTCTCCCTCTTGGACCCGCTGGACCCAATCCGGCTCCAATCCGGCCATACAGTGAGCGCCCAAAACCTTTGGATCGCTACTCACCAGATATTTGGCCGGGATGATGGCATCGGTGTCAATATTGGCCCCCACTTTGTGGGCCTTTCCAGAAAAATGCATTCCTTTCCTCCTCTCCACTTCATGCTCATTGAGGCCTGGCATTGCTGGATATACAAAGTGATCAAGAGGGCGAATAATTATTCGCCCCTCCTCTCCCGCTCGCCAACTTCTGGCTGGATCACGAGCGGTTTCTTGCTGATAATTAATTACCTATAACAGAACCACCAAGAGCAAGGCTCGTATAAAACTAGACCTCTACTTTCTTCGCCATTCCCGCGTAGGCGGGAATCCAGAGCAGATAGAATGGCTTTCCCCTGGATTGCCCGGCCGGCCTGATCCCTGTGTACTCGTATGATCCGGGCCGGGCAATGACGGGAAAGGAAATCCGTAAGTTTCTTTATCGATCACACTGGCCGTCTGTGGCCGGCGGCGGCGCTGACCTCTGATCTCTGTCATCTGACCTCTGTTCTTCCTTACTCGACAGTCAAAAGTCCTTACATAGGTGGTTGCATTTGTTGGCAATGATCGAAGGCCAACCCGGAAATTACAATTTCACCCTATCATATTGATTTTATTCTTATAACTGTGAACCGTGAACCTGGAACCTTGAACCCCCAAGTTAGACCTGATCCGGATGAACAATCTCTCCGGCCACTGCGCTGGCCGCAGCCACTGCCGGCCCTGACAGGTAAAGCTCGCTGTCCAAACTGCCCATCCGGCCTCTGAAATTCCGGTTGGTGGTTGCCAGACAGCGTTCTCCCCCAGCCAAAATTCCCATGTGACCTCCCAGACACGGGCCACAGGTTGGGGGACCGATAACAGCTCCAGCTCGCAGAAAGTCGGCCAGCAGACCTTCTTCAAGGGCCTGGGCATAAATTTTGGGCGTAGCTGGAAGGACGATCAGGCGAACCTGTTCGGCTACCTTCTTCCCCCGCAGAATTTGGGCCGCCTCCCGGAGATCGGATATCCTTCCATTGGTGCAGGATCCGATGACGACCTGATCCATGACAACTCCTTTGACTTCCTGAACCGGGCGGACATTTTCCGGCAGATGGGGGCAGGCGACCTGAGGAACCAGATCGGAAAGATTCATGTCCAGGATCTGTTCGTAATCAGCATCTGGATCAGGACCCAACAGAGTATCTCCTTCCCGGCCTGCACCTTGGAGATATTTAAGGACCGCTTGGTCTGCTGGAAACAGCCCGGCTTTTCCCCCGGCCTCAATGGCCATATTGGCGATGGTCATCCTGGCTTCCACGCCCAGCTGTTCCAGGCCCGGACCATCAAATTCCAGGGCCTTGTACAGGGCACCATCCACACCGATTCTGCCGATAAGGGCCAAAATAACGTCTTTGCCTCCCACCCAAGGGGGCAATTTTCCGCTCAGAAAGACTTTGATGCTGGCCGGCACCTTGAACCACGTCTCACCCAGGACCATGGCTGCAGCCACATCCGTACTCCCCAAGCCTGTGCCAAAGGCACCCAAGGCTCCGTAGGTACAGGTATGGCTGTCCGCCCCAACGATCACTTCCCCCGGACCGATCAGGCCGAGTTCAGGGAGCAGGGCATGTTCCACTCCGCTTACTCCACCCTCAAAATAATGGGTTATCTTCATCCGCCGGGCAAATTCGCGGACGATTTTGACCTGCTCCGCCGAATCCTGGTCCTTATTCGGGGTAAAATGATCGCACACCAGGAAGACACGCCGCGGATCAAAGACCCTGTCCGCACCCATGCGCTCCAAAGAAGCAATAGCCAGGGGGGCGGTAATGTCATTGGCCAGGACTCCGTCCACCCGACATTGTACGATCTGTCCCGGCCCACTCACTTCTTCCTGGGTATGGGCTTGCAGGATCTTTTCCGCTAAATTCTGGCGCATATCTTTTCTTCCTCCTTCTTGGCCAGCCGGTTTAAGGCATTGATATAGGCCTTGGCGCTGGCCACGATGATGTCTGGATCAGCTCCCCGGCCGATGGCCGTCCACTCGCCTTCCTGTATTCTGACCGTTACCTCGCCCTGAGCATCCGTGCCCCCGGTAATGGCCGTAACTGAAAATTTTTGTAATGTTGGGCACTTGCCCACAATCCTGCATATCGCATTGAAGACCGAATCCACCGGTCCGACCCCGAATTCGGCCAATTGGACCTCTTCATCCTCGACCAGCATCTTCAGTGTAGCTGTGGGAATGGCCATGTTGCCGGAAAGCGAACTCAAATACAAGAGCTTGTACTTGTCCGGAATGCGGTAGACCTCTTCCAAAACCAGGGCTTCCAGGTCTTCGACAAAGATCTGTTTCTTCTTGTCCGCCAAGGTCTTGACCGCCTCCACCACCTGATCCAGCTGCTCGCGCTCCAGACGATAGCCGAGTTCTTCCAGTCGGCGCTGGCAGGCGTGCCGGCCGGAATGCTTGCCCAGGACCATTTCTGATGAGGGCCGGCCGATGCTCTCCGGGGTCATAATCTCATAGGTCTGCTTGTTTTTGAGCATGCCGTGCTGATGGATTCCAGCTTCATGGGCAAAGGCATTGCCCCCGATGACGGCCTTGTAGGCCGGGATCGGCTGACCTATAATTAAAGAAAGCAGACGACAGGTGGGATAAATCTGCTCCATGACGATGTTTGTCTCCAGGCCGTGCAGATCCTTACGCACTTCCAGGGCCATAACCACCTCTTCCAATGCAGCATTCCCGGCCCGCTCCCCGATACCGTTTAAGGTAACTTCAACCTGTCTGGCTCCAGCCCGGACCGCGGCCAATGTATTGGCCGTGGCCAATCCCAAATCATTGTGGCAGTGAACGCTGAGAACAACCTGATCTATGTTTGTCACCGTCTGTTTCAAATGCCGGATCAAAGAGGCGTACTCTTCAGGCTGGGTATAGCCCACAGTGTCAGGTATATTGATGGTTTTTGCTCCGGCCTCTACTGCCGTCTGGACGATCTGAGTCAAAAAATCCCAGTCCGATCTGGAGGCGTCCTCGGCTGAAAACTCAACATTTTCCGTGTACGTCCTGGCCCGGCGTACAGACTCATCCACCAAGGCCAGCACCTGATCCCGGTTCAAACCAAGCTTATACTGCATATGGATGTCCGAGGTGGCCAGAAAGGTATGGATCCTGGGCTGAGCAGCATCCTGAACGGCTTCCCATGCCCGGTCGATATCAGCCTTCGAGGCCCGGGCCAGAGCGGCGACCTGGGACGTTTCCACTACCTTGGCAATTTCGCGTACCGACTCAAAATCGCCCTGACTGGATGCCGGAAACCCGGCCTCGATGACATCCACGCCCAGGGCATCCAGCTGACGGGCAAGGCGGCGCTTTTCCTGCATGTTCATACTTGCCCCGGGTGACTGTTCTCCATCGCGCAAGGTGGTGTCAAATATATAAACTGTATTCTGATCCATCATGTACTCCTATAGATAAAGACATAAAACGTCTGTCTCAAGTAGTCTTCGCGTCCCTTTCGGCCTCAATCCGGGTATAGACCCATTGAGCAGCTGAAAAAGACTTTATGCCGATGCAAGCACCAGAACGAGTGGGATCTGGCGGTAGCAAACAACGAAACAAGTAGATTATGAGCTGTGAACTCGGGGGCTTAACGGCTGGTAAGCCCCCGTAGAAAGGTCCCGCGACGTAAGGGGAGGATGGCATACGTATATGCCGGTCCGGAGAAAAGATAGGCGAGAAAAAAGAGAAAACCGAGGATTCTGGGCTCGGATGCCACCAGGACAAAAAGCAGGACCACAGTCACGGACATGGTGTAGGGATGGGCCTTGACCACTTCCAGTTCCTTGAATGAGGCGTAGCGTACTTTGCTGACCATGAGCAGGGCCAAAACCAAGGTCAAGCCAAGACACCAGCCGGGAAGAACGGCTTGGAATATTTCCGGGGAAAAACGGGTAACAAACAAGACGAGGGTGGCTAAAAGACAGGCCGCAGCAGGTATGGGCAATCCAATAAAAAACCTCTTTGCCACTCCTCCGGTGCGCATGGCCTGAACATTAAAGCGGGCCAATCGCAGGGCTCCGCAGGCAATATACAAAAATGGGATCACAAGTCCCACTCGTCCCACATACTGGGTTTGCCAAAAGTAGATCATGGTGGCCGGAGTCACGCCAAAAGCGACCAAATCGACCAGGGAATCGAGTTGAATGCCGAACTCGGAACTGCCTTTGGTCATCCTGGCTACCTTGCCGTCAAGTCCGTCGCACAGACAACTGACCAGAATGGCCGACGCACAAAACTCGAATTTCCCCTGCATTGCCCACAACATACCCATAAACCCGGCGAACAGGCTGGCTGTGGTGAACAAATTGGGCAGGATGTAGATCCCTTTATCACGAAATTTAGACATGTATCGGCGTCTGTTCTGCTTTTCGGGCCAGTATGGATTGTCCGGCATAGACCTTATCTCCCGGGCGTACTTTCACTTCATATCCTTCTGGAAGATAAAGGTCAACCCTTGATCCGAACTTGATGAGTCCCACTCGCTGCCCACATTCCAGTTCATCTTCCACCTCGGCCCAGCAGACAATCCGCCGGGCGATAAGTCCTGCTATCTGGACCATGCTCCAGCTCTGGCCCTCATCATCGTGAATATGGATCACATTGCGCTCGTTTGCCCGGTCTGCCTTGCTCAGGGAGGCCCTGTGAAAACGTCCGTGGCGATAGGTTATGGCTTTCACCGTACCCTGAACCGGTGACCGGTTCACGTGCACATTGAACACATTCATAAAAATGCTGATTCTGGCCCTGCTTTCTCCGCTCACAGGCTCCGGGCGGGACCGGACTTCCAGTACCCTGCCGTCGGCCGGGGAGACAGCTGCCCCTTCCTCCCTGGGTACAACCCGGAACGGATCCCGAAAAAAATGGACAATGCCCAGGGTCACAATCAGAGCTGCCAGGCCGGGCAGGGACCATTTGACAAGAGCAAAAAAAATGGTGACCAGGACAGCCATGCCTATATAGGGCACACCTTCCGGGCATAATCCGATTGTCGGACGCCGCATGGCAATTCTCCTTAACTATGGATTGCATATTATATTGCACCTGGACTTTAGTGCCTTATCTGTAAATTTCTGCCATAAAAAACAAGAAAATTTGAACCGC
>CAYZLB010000008.1:24801-37875 GCA_964479235.1 uncultured Desulfohalobiaceae bacterium | reverse complement strand
AGGCTGCCTTTTTTCCTGCTCCGATGGCTTCCACCACAGTAGCCGGCCCGGTGACCACGTCGCCCACAGCAAAGACCCCTGATTCAGGGGTGGCCATGGTGGCCGTATTCACTGCCAGGTTGTTTCGCCGGGTCCACTTCAGACTCTCCCATTCTTGCAGTCCAGAGGGGTCAATGCTCTGGCCGATAGCCGGGATGACGGCATCGACTTCCAGGTCATGCTCACTGCCCTCCACAGGTACCGGTCGCTGGCGGCCGCTGCTGTCAGGTTCGCTCAACCTCGCCCGCAGGCAACGAATGGCTGTGACCCGGCCGTTCGCTCCTACTACTTCAGTGGGAATGGTCAAAAAGGAAAACTGGACTCCCTCTTCTTCCGCCTCCACAACTTCCTGTTCGTGGGCCGGCATTTCAGATTGGGTGCGGCGATAAAGAATGCTGACTTCCTCGCATCCCAGACGGACACAGGTTCTGGCCGCATCGATAGCAACATTGCCTCCACCAATGACCGCCACCCGTCTGCCGGGCTTGCGCCTCTCACCTAGACTGACCCGGCGCAGGAATTGAACCGCAGGAAAGACTTGCGCAAAGTCATCTTCGCCCGGGATCATCAATTTGAATGAATCGTGGGCCCCGATGGCCACTACAAAGGCTTCAAAGCCTTCGGCCTTGAGATCATCCAAACTTATGTCCCGGCCAAGCTTGGTGTTCAGGCGGAGCTCAACACCGAGTTCCTCGATCATCCCCACTTCCCGGTCAATGACTTCCCGGGGCAGACGATAGCGGGGAATGCCGACCATCATCATCCCCCCGGCAATGGGCAGAGCTTCAAGAACAGCGACCCGGTATCCCCACAAAGCCAGGAAATAGGCTGCGGTCAGGCCGCCTGGGCCTCCACCCAGAACACACACCTTGTGCCCGTTATCAGGCGATTTTTCCGGGTTGGTGTACGAGCGGTCAGACATGGTCCGTTCGGCAGCAAAGCCTTTGAGATCCATGATGGAGATGGGTGAATCCATCCGTTTCCGTACACACATGAACTCGCAGGGATGGGTGCAGACAAGTCCGCAGATCCAGGGGAAAGGATTGTCCTTGCGGATAACTTCAATAGCCTCATCATAACGTCCCTGCCCTATCAGGGTCACATAGCTTGGGATATCGATCCCGGCCGGACATGCCATCTGGCACGGGGCAGGAGTCAATTGGGGACAGTCGCTGGTGGGGCAGGTATGGGTATCGATATGACTTGCGAAGATCTCGAAATGGTCGTTCAAGCGCTGCAAAAGCTCTTGGGCAATTTCGGTGCTGGCCTGGCTGATATCTTCGTTCTTGATCTTTTGGGCCAGCTCTTCCAGGTTTTGCAGATCTTCACGCCGACCCCGGCCCTGGGCCACGTTTTCAGCTCGGGCCAGGGCTTCCCCTACGAGTTGTCTGGCTCGGGGATGGATGACACGATTGGTTTCCAAAGTTCCGTTCAGCCAGTCAATGGTTTGGGTTACTGGGCATACATGCTCTGTCATGATTCACACTGCCTTTGGCTCATGTATAGTATTCGATCAGGAGCTGAATACTTACCAAGTGTATATGTATTCACTGAACACTTTTCTCTCTTCCGGCTGCGGTCCCGCCTACTCCTGAGCCTGGGCCTTGGCGTGCCGGATGCGCCTGATCTCCGGAATTTCTTCCGGAGTGCCAAAGTGGATGCAGTGGGTGGGGCAGATTGTGGCGCAGGCTGGTTTCAAACCCTGGTCCACCCGGTCCATGCATAAATCGCACTTAACGACCTTGCCCAGTTCCTGATTCCATTGCGGAGCCCCCCAGGGGCAGGCGGACATACAGGTCTTGCAGCCCACGCACAGGCTGTGGTCAACCAAGACGATTCCGTCACCCGGCCGTTTCTGCATGGCCCCTGTGGGGCATGCGGCCACACACCAGGGGTTTTCGCAATGAAAACAGGGCATGAAGGTAAAGGCTGTCTTAGGCAATGCGCCCACCCATTTGGGCTCCACAGTAACCACACAGCAGGGCTTTGGGCCCTGCTGCAGCCTTTTTCTGGTCTTGCAGGCGACTTCACATGCCTTGCATCCGATACACTTTTTCTGGTCTTGAAAGAGATAGTATCTGCTCATGGTCCTTCTCCATTCATATATCGCTGCATCAGATCAAAAACTTAGGCCTTGCGGACAGAGACGAAATGCTCCTGCAAGGCCACCGCCCCACCGGCCGGATCCCAAATATCCAGTCCGTTGGGCATAAGCTTGTGATCTGCGACCCCTTTCCCGTAGGCCCTGGTCTCAATTGGCAGGGTATGGCCAAATCCGTGGACCATGAAAACCGCCTCTGGATGGATCATATCTGTGACCTTGACCTTGATCCGGCCGGAATGCTGACCGTTGCTCACTTCCGCCCAGTCGCCATCCCTTAATCCCAGCTTATAGGCTTCAGCAGTGTGCATCCACAAAACGTTTTCCGGCATCTGCTCATAGAGCATGGGATTGTTCACTGTATGTCCTTGTGTGTGCACCCCGCATCGTCCGAAAGTTAGCCGATAACGGCCTTGGGGTGGGCGTTCCCGGGGTTCAAATGGTTTGAGGGACAATTGTCCGGCCTGTCTCCATTTGTCCGAGATGATTTCAATCTTTCCGGAAGGGGTTTTGAATGTCTTCTCGTCCGGTTCTCTGTATTGGGGTCCATCGGCCAAATGCACCATCCCGGTGGTCCGGAAGTCATCTATGCTCACACCGGTATCATGGAGTTGAAACTCCCACATCTCCTCAGCTGACTCGTAGGCCAACTCGGAAAGACCTGTCCGCTTGGCCAGTCCGGATATAATCTCCCAGTCGGCCCGGGAGTCGAAGCGGGGCTCGACTGCTCTGCGGCGCAAGAAGAAATAGGGGTTCAGGCCGTTTTTGCAGGCAATGATGCTTTCCCGCTCCAGGTAGGTGGACAAGGGTAAAACGACGTCTGAGTACCAAGCGGTGTCGGACCAGCTGAAGGTGACCGAGACAAGGAGGTCCAGCATGTCGAAAGCCTTTTGCAGCCGCTCGGGTTCCGGATATGCCATGAGCGGATCGTGCCGGTAGGCGATATAGGCTTTCAGGGGATAGGGCTCTCCGGTCTCAAGGGCCTTGAAGGCCAGGTGCCCCAGGCCAGGGCCTTCCTCGAAGTGAGGATATTTCCAGCCGACTCCGTCCGCACGCTTTTCCTTGGGCTTGGGATAGAGGTCCATAAAGCTTTTCAGCCCCTTACGACACACATCTCCCGGCTTGTTGACCAGTGGCAGGCCGCCTTTGGCCCCCACCGAGCCCAAGAGGGCATTGATGATATAGATAGTGCGGCTTACATAGAAAGAGTCACTGTATCTGGACATGTTCCACCCCGGATGCCAAAGGACTGACGGTCTGGCAGCACTCAGCTCCTGGACAAAGCTGCGCAGCTCTTGGGCCGGGACTCCTGTCTCCTCCTCGGCCCATTCAGGGGTATAAGGTTCGACAAACTTCTCCAGGGCCTCAAAGCCTTTAATCCAGCGTCTGGCGTAAGTCTTGTCGTAGAGTTCTTTGGACAGCAGCTCATTGATTACAGCCAGGTTGAAAGCATAATCACTGCCAGGACGAATCTGGAAGTAACGGCTGGCCTTGTTTGCACTGACAGTGGCTCGGATATCGATAACCGTCAGCTTGCAGCCCTGGTCCAGGGCGGTCATCATCTCGTTGACTTCCTTTACATTGATAGCCTCAAAAAGATTTCGGGTCTGCAGAACGACATGACGGGAGCTTTTCAAATCGTAAGAAACTCCTTTGCGTCCGAAGCCAAAGAGGGACAGGGCCGCGTGCTGGACGTTCCGGGCGCACGAGGAGTCATGATTGAAGTAGTTGGGGGTGCCTAGACCACGTAGAAATGCCCGGCGGTAGTCGCGGAATGGCCCTCCGCGGTCCGATAGCATGATGCTTCGCGCTCCGTGCTCCTCCCGAATGGAATTGAGCTTGTCTGCAATGTAGTCCAAGGCCTCGTCCCAGCTCACGGAGCGCCATTTTCCTTCACCCCGGCTTCCGGTGCGGATCAGTGGGGTTTGAGGCCGCTCCTTGTCCTTGAGAAGGGCCAACCCGGCCGCACCCCTGGCGCAGATTGAGCCTTCTATTCCCGAGGCATGGGGGTTTCCCTGCAAAAAAGAAACCTCTCCGTTCTCAACCTCGACCATGATGGGGCAGCGTACGGTGCACATCCCGCAGATGCTGTAGACCTGATCCTTGGACATATTGCCTCCTTGATCCATAATCTTACCAAGATAGTAGGAATGTATTTATAAGTAGTATTGCAAACCCAACTAACCTATTGCTACATTATTTCAGAATATTACCAGAATCCAACTGAGTTTAGTGGCAATAGGTTGCATGTGTGGACGGTTGTACAGAATATATTGCCTTCAACCTGTCAGGCATGTGGCCTCAAAGCGAAAGCGAAGGGCAGATCCGGCCCAGGCACCGGCCAGGCTGCAGAAGAAAAGACCTGTGAGCAGCTGACCGAAAAGCACCGAAAGGAAGGTGGATTCCTGGGCATGGAGCAGAATCCACCAGGCAGCGCCGGCCATAGATGCCCCACAGGCCGCACACGCAATCCACATAACAATCCGGTACTGCGTCGTGCGCCACTCAGTCAAGGTGTAGCCGGACGCGGCAGAGCTGAGGAAGACCCCGGACAGAATCCAGAGCGGGAGATGGGCAGGAGAAAAAAGAGCCAGAAACGTGGTCCAGGCTGCTAAGCCGAGACAGCCGACCAGACAGGCTCGAACAAAGGAAAAAACATGTACGAGACAGCGTTGAAGTTCACTCATGATTCCCTCGGCCAGGATATCAATCATACGGCTTCCCCGTTCAAGGGTGCTGTGTCCGGGGAATGTTGGAGGCTCTTGGCAGGACCTGCCTGGACCTGTGGCCTCTTCCAACGCTTCCACAAGATCTTGATTTTACTGGAGCCAAGGGCAACGCTGGGGTACAGGACGGTCAGAACCGCAGCATAGAACAGCAGGGAGTTGATTTGTCCCTGCATGTGCAGCCAGGCAGGGAAGCTGACCAGAGATGAAGTACCCAGCATGACTTGCAGCCTCTCCGGTTTGTAGGCCTCATTGATATATCCAGCCATACACAGTATGGGCAGATAGGTGGTGACCAGATTAAGGAGCAGACCCTCGAAGAAATAATCGTAATAAACCTTGTTCAGTGTGGCCTTGTCGATGTTTCGGGCCAGGCATTTAGCTTTCTCTGGGTCGGAATGAGCGGACAGGGCTTCCTCTCGCACATGATACCAGTTCCTGAACTCTTCCTGGAGGCGCAGATAACGTTTGGTAACCAGGTGTTTACGCAGAAACCTGACCAAGAGCACGGTACATACCGCCAGAAGCAGGATGCTGAGCATGGGATGCACGGAATTGACAGGGTCCAGGAGAGCATTCAGGGCGTCCATGACAGCCTGAGTTGCCTGGAGAATAAAAAGCCACAGGGTATCCATATCTTACCTCACCCGTATCAGCCGGTTTCATGCGTTGGCTGAAAGTTATCCCCCCAGGGAAAAGCTTTCCTCGGGGCTTTTTTTTTCTTTTCATCAATCCGGCAATATCTTTTGCCTGAGGCAAAAGATATTGCCGGAGGCAAAGCTGAAACTAGAGCCAGATTTCAATCTTGAAGAAACGGAAGAAGAGGAAGAAGAGGACAATGGCCAAAGTCCACTTCAACTGCTTTTCAGTGAACATGCTCTGCAACCGGCTGCCGATGGTCCCGCCCACAAAGCCGCCGATGATGATGGCGATAGCAATCCACAGGTCGGGCAGGTAGCCGTTTAACAAGTAGCCGATAAACGATCCGATGCTGGAGAAGCAGGTTCCGACCAAGCCCACGGGAACGGCTACATACATGGGCAGTCCGCCGATCATGGTCATGATGGGCACCAGGAGAAAACCGCCGCCGATACCGAAAGAGCGGGCTACAATACCGATACCCAGACCGATGATACCGAAGAGCAAGGGGTTGATCTTGAATTCTTCCCCCCAGAACTTGAACTGGTAGTTGGTCAGCCCGGACTTGACCGGCTCAATAGAACCCATCTGGGCTGCCCGGCCCTCGGCCTTGGCCTTGGCCACCTCTTCGTTGAACTTCTGGGTCATTGCCTTGATGTTTTTGCGTTTTTCCATGACCTTGGGGGTCAGCTCATACAGGGTACGGATGCCCATGAGGACCACCAGAACGGCCAACCATTCCTTGTAACTGGACAGGGGCAAAAAGGCAGTGACATACTTACCCAGCCAGATGGAACCGATCAGGATGCCCACGCCAAAGGACAGGCCAACCGGCCAGGCCACCCGGCGCTCCTTGATTGCATAGCGGTAAAAGGATCCCAGGGGGGAGAACAGGGTCAAGGCCACGTTGGAAGGCCGCAGAACGTTGGCCGCGTTGATGCCCACCGGCCCCATGGTGTTGACCACCATGACCTGATAGGCGGCCATGAGCATGCCTCCGGCCGCGCCGATGAGGGAGAAAAAGGCTCCGACCAGGATGGCGCCTAGGATGATCCACAACGGATTCATGTACCGCCCGCCAAGGTCCAGCCAAAAACCTTTGCCGGCCAGGGTATATGAACCGATTTCCTGACCGTTGACATAAACGTTGAATTCAGTATCCGGCGGGGAGTGGCGGAAGGTTTTGAACGAAGCAGTGAAATCGCCGGTTTCCTTGTTTAGATCGACAATGGTCCCTTCGTCCCAGTAGTTCCCGGACTTTTCGTAATCTGTGAGCACACTGCGGGCAAAGATGGTCACCTTCCCAATCTGGGTCCGCTCCTTGGTCACTGTATTGATGCCGTAGTCGTTCTCGTGAATGTAGCGGAAAAATGCCCATTCCGGCTGGGAAGTGATGGGGCCGAGCACGGATTTGGCCTGGTCACTCAGACCTTCCCAGTCTTTGAGATTGAACATGGTCGTGCTGTAGATGCCGTTGGCAAATGACGGTCCGCCAAAGCGCTTTTTGGAGATACGGCCGAACTCCTCTGGATTGTTGGTCAGGACATAGAACAAATGTGGAACTGTCGTGTCCATGTTGAACGGATTTTCATCTACCGCTTTTTGAAACGCTTTGACCTCATTGACCCCTTTGGCATCTTGAGGGGCGAACATATTTTGGGAGGCAACGGACACATACAGGTCCTGGCCCGGTTCAATTGTTCCGGAAACCGTGACTCGATCTCCGACGTGCAGGTTTGTAGAATCAAGTTCAGCCTGAACCGCAGACCAGGCTGGCTGGGCACTGGCCAGGACCAGGGCAAAGAGTAACAAAAACGGGAAACACAGTGTGAAACGACGATGCATGGCTCCTCCTTAACAATGAACAAAGGGTTTGAGGTTGAAACGATTTGGGTCAGCTGCGGACCACAGGGCTCAAGGTCTTGCCTGCTCAGCAGCCAGGGGCAGTCGCCCTGGCTTTTGTGTCCACGCCTTTATCACCTCCTTCATGTCTTGTTGGTTCCAAAAATTCCTCGTTGGCAGGGGGGTATTGACTGCTTCTAAACAGCAAGAAGCTTGCCATTTATGGAAAAGCAATAAAATTAAAATGATATGAATTATGGTTGTGTTTTGTTGTCCTTTTTGGGACAATATACTGCTGGCAATTGTGCCGTTTGGGACAAACGGATGGTTGCAAAGGGTAACCGTTACGCCTTATTGGACACGCTCGTATGAACTAGATCCTTCGTTGCCCGTCATTCCCGCAAAAGCGGGAATCCAGAGCAGATAGGAAGGCTTTCCCCTAGATTGCCCGGGGAGCATGATGTCGGTTTCGTCGTATAATCCTGGCCGGGCAATAGTGAAACGACGGAGAAAGACGTCCGCAATTTTTCATGCAAAGACAGGGTGGATATATGCGTTTTCCTGATCAATTGTTCTCTGGTCCGAGTCGTCATTTAGGCTTCAAAAGGCCCAGCTCCTGTGTTTTCAGGTGGATCTTGGCCGTTTTTGTCCTGGCCTCATTCCCTGGTCCGGCTGTGGCTACCCAAAGGGATGAATTGCAATTTCTGGTTGTTCCGGTGGAAAAAGAAACAGCCATGTTTCGGCAGTTTTTGCCGATCAAACGATGCCTTGAAGAGAAGATGGAGAGGCCGGTACAATTGAAACTTGGTCACGATGCCCAGGCTGTTGCTGAAGGCCTCCAGTATGGGGCTTGGGATGTGGCCTATATGGATCCCGCGCTGTATTGTGAAATTAAGGACAAATATACTGTGCAGCCACTAGCCAAGCTGCAGCGAAAGAATCGGGACACCTATACATCGGTGCTGGTGGTGCGAAGCGATTCTTTCTGGACCAAGGTGGCAGATATCCGAGGGGCCAGCTTGGCCCTTGGTCAGCCGGGATCTTCGGCCACCCACCTCATACCATTGTCCCTACTCCATGAGGCGGATTTGACCTTGTCCGATTTTGGACAAGTGAGTACCTTGCCTAACGAGGATGAGATCGCCCTCAGCGTTTTGGTCGGAGACCATGACGTAGGGGCCATGAGTCATGGTGTGTACACCAAATATGCCTCAGTCGGCTTGCGTATTCTCAAGGCTTCGGAAGAGATTCCCCAATTCGTCGTGTGTGCAGCTCCGGATGTGAGCCAAAAGAGTAAGGCCCTCATAACTGATGCCTTGCTCAGTTATTCCCGCCGGGGAAATCAGGAGCTTTCTTTTGTTCCGGTTCAGGACAGAGAATACAATATCGTCCGGATCATGATCAAAAATATTACTGGAAAGGATTATTTGCGATATCCTCCGGATGCGGTAAAGCTCGGACTGCTTCCCTTGTTTTCGGCCATTACCCTGAATAAACGGTATACCCCTTTGGCAGCCTACCTTTCTGAACAAACAGGACGTGATTTTCGGCTGGTGATTCCCAAGGATTTTGAGAAGTTCGTGGATATTGTTCGCTCAGGAGATGTGGATTTCGCTTATCAAAATCCGTATGTCTATCTTTTGTTGGCCAGGGAAGGGCATTTGCGCTCTCTGGCCTTGACCGTGAGTTTGGAGCCGGATCAACCCAGGAGTAGTTTTCGAGGGGTCATCATTACCAGAAAAGACAGTGCAATCCAGGCAGTGGATGATCTTATCGGGAAAAAAATCATGATCGTGTCTTTTAAGTCGGCAGGGGGATACAGGTTTCAAAAGCTTTTTTTGCAGGATCAAGGGCTTGCCATTGAAAAGCAGGCTGATTTGAAAGAAGCCAAACGTCACGAGGAAGTGGTTTTGCGAGTGTATCGGGGCCAGGCCGATGCCGGCTTTGTCCGGGAGTCGGCATTGCAAGTGGTCCAGGATCTAGTTGACATGGATCAGCTCCGGGTCCTGGCCAAGACGCCCTATCATCCCAACTGGCCCTTTGCTGCCCACACCGCGACAAATTCCAGCCTCGTTGCTGCGGTGAAAAAAAACTTAATAGACCTAAACCAGGAAGATCTCTTGACCAAGATGGGAATTGAGGGTTTTACCGACGCGGATCAAGAGAAGTTGCTGCTTCTGAAAGAACAGGTGGAGTTTAAGTAATGTCTTGGCTGAACATATTTGGCCGCTTTAAGTTGCGGCATAAGTTTACGTTAGCCATTCTCGGCAATATTGGGATTATTCTTCTTTGTTTTGTATTTATGATCCACACCTTTCAGGAAAGAGAACTCGTTAAAAATGTTGAAGAACGTAATGTGAGCCTGGCGCGAAATATGGCTGCTGAAGCCGCAGATGGACTGCTGATGCGCAATCTCCAACAGCTGGATCGTCTGGTTCTTTCAGCCCAGGAATCGATTGACGCTGTCTATGCCTTTGTCGTGGACCAGGAAGGACGGGTAGTAGCCCATACCGATCGGTCTGTATTGGGAAACCGGCACAGAGTTCCTGACATACGCCGGCTGGAGATCAAGACTGTGGGCGCTCCAGAGGCAAATCTCAAGGAATACGCTATTCCAGTGCACATTCGGGAAGAGCACCTGGGGTGGTGTATGTTGGGAGTGAGTAAGCACAAGGATGAGGCCAAAGTGGCCTCTGGCTTGAACGAATTACGCACCAAGCTGCTGGTGGTTTCCAGTGGGTTGTTCGTTCTGGCCTTGGGAACCACCTCCCTCTTGTCCGGTTTCTTGACCAAAAGACTGCGTCTTTTGCGGGATATGATGCGTCAAGTCCAGCTTGGAGATTTTACTGTTTCTGTCCCCGAGGGGAAAATGCCTGTCTGTTCCCAGTATCTGAATTGCGGACATACCCAGTGCCCGGCGTTTGGTCAGACCAAATGCTGGACCGTTGCCAATCGGTTTTTGGAGCAGTACAAGAGCTGCCTGGATTGTGCGGTGTATACCAAAAGCGCCGGGGATGAAATCGGAGAATTGAATCTGGCGTTCAATCAGATGGTCGAGGACCTGCAGCACAACATCCACAAATTGGAACAGGCCAACCTGGAAAAGAGCCGGATGGAGCGGTTATCCATTTTGGGCCAAATGTCGGCCCAGGTAGCCCATGAGATAAAAAATCCATTAAACTCAATCATCGGGGCGGCAAACTATCTGCGGACAAATTTTCAGGGCCAGATCCTGCATGAATTTTTGCAGATCATTGAAGAGGAAAGCCAGCGGTTAAGCGACATTGTGACCAATTTTCTCAATTTTTCCAAACCGGCCAAGCCCAGCCTGGTCCATAACGATGTGAATGAGGTGGTCAAAAATACGGTCAGTTTGGTAGAGCAGGAAGTCACGGAACGGGGGCTGAGGATAACTTTTGACCCGGACAAGGATCTACGCCCGTTTAGGTTTGATGCAGCCAAGGTAAAACAGGCCTTACTCAATATATTGATCAATGCAGCTCAGGCAGCCCAGGGTCACGGCAGAATACATGTCCAAACCGGCCAAGACAATGGGCATATTCGACTAGAAGTTGTCGATACTGGATGCGGGATGGATCACGAGACCCTGGAGAATCTGTTCAAACCCTTTTTCACCACCAAGGTGCGTGGATCAGGACTGGGGCTGGCCATCGCCGAGCAGAATATCCGGGACCTAGGGGGTTCCATCCAGGTGGAAAGTATTGTTGGGCAGGGGAGTACGTTTACTATTTTGCTGCCCGTGTAGTAGGCCGCCCCTGCCCTCAAGGGCAGGACTTAAAAGAATGCGCAAGAAGGGCAGGACTTGGGGGCAAGCCCACATTATGAGCCCCTACGTGAGGGCCGTTTCCACTCCCATCAATATATATTCGTCAAGCCAAAAACGAATCGAGGTTTTTAATTACCATCATGACCATCACTGATATCACTATCCTTTTGGTCGATGACGAAAAAAACATCCGCAAGGTTTTGTCTTCTGTGCTCAAAGGCGCGGACTACTGCGTGCTCACAGCTGAGAGTGCTGAGGCCGCCTGGCCGGTGCTGAAGACTTCGGAAGTGGATCTTTTGATCACTGATCTCAAGCTCCCCGGCAAAAGCGGACTTGAACTCCTGGAGGGGGTCAAGACCTGTTGGCCCAGGTTGCCGGTGATCATGATTACCGCCTTTGGAAGCATTGAGGGGGCGGTTCAGGCTATGCAGCTTGGGGCCTATAATTATTTGTCCAAACCGATTAATAACGACGAGCTCTTGCTTTTGATCAAAAACGCCCTGGAACGGAGCAATCTGCAGGAGGAAAATACAGCGTTAAAACGGGAACTCAAAGATCGGTACAGTCTAGGTTCCATGGTTGGGAAGAGCAAGTCCATGCAGGATGTATTCAACCTGGTAGAAAAGGTTGCCGATTATAATTCCAATATTTTAATTACCGGAGAAACCGGAACAGGCAAAGAACTTGTGGCCAGGGCCATCCACTATTCAGGGTCCAGCGGGGAGAGGCCTTTTGTGACCATTGATTGTGCCTCCATTCCGGAAAATCTTTTGGAATCTGAACTCTTTGGTTACACCAAGGGGGCATTCACCGGAGCCAACGAATCCAAAAAAGGGCAGATCGAGATGGCCAACGGCGGGACCCTTTTTTTGGATGAGGTTGGTGAACTGCCTCTGGTCTTGCAAAAAAAACTGCTTCGGTTTTTGCAGGAAAAAGAATTTGTCCGGGTGGGAGGCACCAAGAAGCGCAAGGTGGATGTGCGTATCCTGGCTGCGACGAACAAGGAGCTTGAGATCGAAGTTCAGGATGGGAATTGGCGGGAGGACCTGTTCTACCGATTGAATGTGATCACTATCCATTTGCCGTCCTTGCGGACGCGCAAGGATGACATTGCCTTGCTCATAAATTTCTTTTTAGACAAATATAATTCCCAGAATCAACGATCAATTCAAGGAGTGAGCAATGACGTCCAAAAGGTCTTTGAACTCTATGATTGGCCGGGAAATGTGCGTGAACTCGAAAATGTGATCGAGCGGGGTGTGGTCCTGTGCACCGGAGACGTGATTACCTTGAATTGCCTTCCTCCCAAGCTGGTTGAGCTGGAACCTCCTAAAAATACTGAGAATGGGCTCAATCTGCTGGAAGTTGAAAAGCGGCTCATCCTTCAGGCCCTGGAAAGCGAAGGCGGAAATCAGTCCGCCGCGGCCCGGACTCTAGGTATATCCCGTAAGCAGCTGCGGACCAAGATGAAACATCATGGTTTGCTGTGAGCAAGGTTATAAAAGCCTTTGGACAAGGAATTTTTGACCGCGGAATGCACTGATGACGTGGAAAGGCACATTGACAGTTCATACACATGGTTTTAAGCTTTCTCTCTCATCGTCAATTTGGGAGGTGGGCGTTCCAGGCAAATATGCGGAGGTTCGATTATGTCTTTGGCCAAAGAAGATTATCAGGCCTTGGAAGAATATATGCGCAAGTTTTTGAGTTCCTGGCTGGCGGAACAGGAGAAGTCTACATTCGTGCCCATGGGGCAAATCGAAATCAGGGAGCGCATCGTCCGGGTAGAGGAGGAGCTCAAAAATCAGCGGGAGTTGATGAAGCAGGGCTTCGAGCTTATGGAGAAGCGCTTTGATCAGATAGAGAAGCGTTTTGAACAGGTAGACAAACGTTTTGAGGAACAACGCCAGGACATGATGTCACGATTTGAACAGGTAGAC
>CAYZLB010000008.1:16384-24701 GCA_964479235.1 uncultured Desulfohalobiaceae bacterium | reverse complement strand
ACTATCGTTTTGAGCAACAACGTCAGGACATGATGTCACGATTTGAACAGGTAGACAAACGTTTTGAGGAACAACGTCAGGACATGATGTCACGATTTGATCAGGTAGATGGCCGGTTGGAAGCCCTGACCAAGCGAATGGACCGGTTTATGGTCTGGTCATTTTCGCTTACTGTGAGTATGGCCGGCGTTGTGATAGCGGTGTTGAAGTTCACCTGAAACATATACAAATACACGGACAGGACATATGATCAGCTGGTACGCCGTGGCCATGTGCAGGCCTGCACTCCGCAGGGTGGTATCAGTCCGGGCAAACGCAGATTGCACAATTTTTGTTCATGGCACATTGTATACTGGTGTCTTCCATCCGCTCCCGGCGCAATGACCAGCTTCCGGTGGACAAGGGCAAAGGCTTGTGCTGGGCTGGCAGCTTTTTTCTTGAACCGGTTTCATTCTCCAGTCCGGACAATCCAAGAGCCTGCATGATTGTATTTCTGGCCTGTGTCCATTTGGGATTGTCAGGCAAGGGCAAGGCCAGGCCCAGTGAGCCTCAGGCAGCCTGCGTACGGGTTGTTCATGCACAGAGCACCAGGAATCTTTTCCTCGCTTTGTTCCCATTGCTGCTGGGTTCGGACATCAATTTTCCCATAAGAGGGCAATACACGCGCAATTGACAGGGCAAAGACAAGTAAGACAAGAAGGGGAGGGGATTTTGAGGCCGTACATACGCAGGTATCTGGAAGCTGGGGGAGGAAAAATGTTGAAAAGATATGTGAGTGTGATGTGCCTGATAGCGTGCATGTTGCTGCCGGGGGTACTTCGAGGCCAGGATGTTCAGGAATTTGCCGTAGCTCCTTTTGCCATCCACGGTCCGGACAAGTATCAGTATCTGCAAAAAGGAATTCAATCCATGCTGGTTTCCCGTTTAACCTGGGAAGGGCGGCTGAGGCCTGCAAGGGATGGTGAGCTACTCCCCATTAGTTCAGAAAATCAGGCCAAAAATTTCCGCCAAAGCCTGGGCATCGACAATATCGTATGGGGGGAGGTGACAATTGTTGGACATGAAGCCGATGTCAGCGTCCACCTCTTTGGGGGGCACGGCGGTACAACCTTTTCCCGGGCCACGCCAATGCCCCAACTCATTCCGGTCTTGGAAGACGTTTCAGGACAAATCCGCAATGCCATCTTTCCGCAGAAGGATACCAAGACCTTCGGCAAAGAAGCACAAAATACAACAGAATCGCAGACAGCTAACAATTCAGGGTCCCGGATTAATGAAGGTTTTGTCTACCAGGATCAGCAGGCAGGACAGGGAGGACTGAACCCTCAGTTTGAATATACCGGTTACCAGAGCTCTACGGGCCGCTGGCGCAGCCAATCTCTTCCATTTACCGGGTTGAATATGGTTGTTGGAGATGGAGATGCCGACGGTGAAAATGAGATCTTTGTGCTCACAGAGCATGGGGTGCGGGCATACGGTATTGAGCAGAACAAATTGGCCCAACTGGGTGAATATCAAGGATCAGTCCGGATTGAGTGCCTCAACCTGAATGTAATCGATCTCAATCGGGATGGATATTTAGAACTTGTGGTTTCTGCTATGCAGAATGAGCGGGTGACTTCTTTTGTCCTTAACTTTAAAGATGGTTCATTTGAAGTTGTGGAAGATGAAATCAAGTTTTTTATGAACGTGGTTCGAATGCCGCCAGAATATCAAAAGACCTTGATCGGGCAACGCAAAGGCAAGTCGAAACTTTTTGATCACCCGGTACAAGAGGTGATACGTATGGACGGCAAGCTCAGGTTGCAGCGAAACATCAGCCTACCCAGCCGGACCAATGTGTTTAACTTTGCCTATTTGCCGTTCAAGGATATGTATAAGGTGATTGCAGTGACTGAAAACGACAGGCTGGCTGTATTTAACCACAACCACAAAGTCGAACACGTCACCGCTAATGCCTACGCCGCCTCGGCCCAGGGAATACCAAAAGATAATTCTTTTCCCGGCCTGGGTGAATCCATCGAAGATCCAACCAGGTTTTACTATATACCGTCCCGCTTAGTTCCATGCAATTTGGACCGTAACGATGAATTTGAACTTTTGGTCAATCGAAATATTTCCCTGGCCGCCCAGTTTTTCACCCGGTATCGCTATTTTCCCCAAGGCGAAATACACAGCCTGTTCTGGGACGGCATAGGACTGGCCCCGCAGTGGACCACCCGGCCTATCAACGGGACTGTGGTTGATTACGGGATTGCAGACATAAATAATGATGAGAACCAGGAATTATATGTCTGTGTCACCACCCATCCCGGACTGACCGGGTTTCGGGAGCGAAAAACTGTCGTCTATTCCTATGTTTTGAATGTGGAAGACGAGGGAGAGACTGGGGTGCGTACTGAAGGATTTTACCTGCGGTCTGGAGGGGAATAACCGAAAGCCGACGGGATGAAAGCCCGCTGGCTTTCGGGTGCTTTGCATTTATTAGGATAATGTGCCCTATGGCAAAAGGAGTTTTTCAGCATGAAAAAAATTACACTCGGCGCGCAGACGATTTTGTACCCGATGCCAGCTTTTTTGATCGGGGCGAATGTAGGGGGCAAAGCCAATTTCATGACTGCCGCTTGGAGCGGTATCGCCAACAGCAACCCTCCCATGGTGACCGTGGCCTTACAGCATCACCGCTATACCTATAAAGGGATCCAAGAAAACAACACGTTTTCCATAAATGTACCCACCGAAGATCAGGTCAAGGAAACCGATTACTGTGGCATTGTCTCGGGAGCCAAGAAAGACAAAACCGCGGATTGCGGGTTCTCTGTTTTCTATGGACACCTGAAAACTGCACCTCTCATCGAACAATGCCCGGTGAATCTGGAATGCAAAGTGGTCCATATTCTGAATCTGGGCAGCCACTACCTGATTGTCGGTCAAGTCGAAGAAACCCACGTATCAGAGGACTGCACGAGCGGGGGGCAGCCGGACGCAGGCAAGGTGAAGCCGATTATTTTCAGCGTTGGTGCGGAAAAACGCTACTTTGGTATGGGTGAAACATTGGCGAAGGCATTCAGCGCAGGCAAGGAACTTAAAAAGTAGATGCCCTTGGGCATGCTAAAACGGGCCAAAAATTTGGCACACAGGCATGGAAAAGGCAGATGACGGATCAAATAATTCTCCGCGGCGGCAAGCAGTAAAGCAGCACCGGAAATACGAGATTTGATCTCTATAGCTTTTCCCTGTTGGTGTTGCCGGATGTTTTTTTGTCAAGAACCGGAACGCTACGATTGCAGGAGAAAGATGGTATAAAAATTGTGAATCATACGTACCAGTTAATACTGCCGCTCGTTGCGTTGATTATACGGATCCGGCAACGCGGTTAATATACGCACAGGAGATTGATTATGGCACTGATGAACGCGAAGCAGTACGAAGAGAGTTTAAGAAAATTAAACCGTAAGGATGTCGATTGGCTCATTCTGGAGGGATTCCGGGACGACCGCTATGACCTCTTTGGAGACGGGGCCATCCAGATTCACATGACCCCGGGGCATACGCCAGGTCATCAATCTATCCTGGTCAATCTACCAAACACGGGCCCACTCTTCTTTGCTGCAGACTCCTGCTATACTGAAGAAAATATCCAAAACGATGTTTTGCCTGGATTGATGTGGAGTGCAGGCGAGACAGTCAAGTCAGTTCAAAGAATGAAGAATCTTCAGGAGATGTATGGGGCGACCATTGTCACAGGCCATGACCCTGAAGGCTGGAAGCAGTACAAGCAGGCCCCGGAATATTACGATTGATAAGGCGACAAGGGGGTGAAAAGGCCCCCTTGTACAATTAAAGGATGCATTCAATACAGGCTTTCCTAAGCGGTCAATTAACTCAAAACCTTCAACGTCTTCAAATCCACTACAAATTCTGACATTAAAAAAGAATCATTTCCAGGAAATGACTTCTAAAATCCTTTAAACGTGCTCTGCCAAGCCCGCTTCAACTCTTGGACCTGGTCGTCAAGAACCAGCTCCTTCCCATTGAATATGCGCAAAACAGGCTCTTCCCTCACTTCGCCCACCCGGGCCAGACACTGCCCGGCAAAAAGCCCTTCAAAGGCCTGGACCTTCTCTTGGGGCACACTGATCAGCAGCCGACTGGGCGTTTCACTGTACAAGATCTCTTCCGGAGCATACTCCTCTTGTCCACAGACCGGAATCAAATCTAAATCCAGGTCAGCCCCCAGATTGCCCCCGATACACATCTCGGCCGCAGCCACCCCCAGACCACCGTCCGAGAGGTCGTGACAGGCTGATACCAATCTCCGTTCAAGAGCAGCGTACAAGACCAGGTAGCGGTCCCTGGCGCTGAGCAAGTCCACTTGAGGAACGAATCCGCCCTCAAGTCCGAGCTCACTCACCAGTTCACTCCCCCCCAGTTCCTTGCTTGTCCGGCCCAGAAGATAGAGGACATCCCCGGGCTGCTTTAGATCCGATGTGCAGCACATATTCACGTTAGGGATCACACTTACTACTGAAAACAGGACCGTGGGCGGAATAGAGATCTTGTACTGCTCAATGGTGTAGTCGTTTTTCATGGAGTCTTTCCCCGATATGCAGGGAACACCGAAACCGAGACAAAAATGGGCCAAGGCCTGATTGGCCCGGACCAGCTGCGCCAGTTTGTGTTCCCCGTCCGGGGTTTTGTCCGATTGGACCGGATCACACCAGCAGAAATTATCCACTCCAGCCATGTGCCGTAGATTCCCACCCACGGCCACGGCGTTGCGCACCGCCTCGTCCACGGCGTTGGCCATCATCCAGTAGGCGTCTAAATCCGTGTATCCGGGACACAAACCGTTGGAAACCACCAGGCCTGTGTCTTTGTCCAGCATCGGTCGGATGACCGCGGCATCGGCCGGTCCGTCTTGTAAGACGCCGGTCAGTGGTTTGACCACGCTTCCGCCCTGCACTTCGTGATCATATTGGCGGATAATGTATTCCCTGGAACAAATATTTAACCGTCCCAGCATGTTACGCAAGAGTTTTGTCTGATCCCGGCCGGCTTGGGAAACCTGTACCGGCTTTTGCGGTTTTGGATCCCAGACAGCAGAGAGCTTCATCTGGGGCAGCCCATGGTGCAGAAAGTTCATTTCCAGTTCGCCGACAAGCTTCTCCCCGTACCAGACCCGAAACAGTCCACTTCGGGTAAATCGGCCCAAAGGCGTGGCCTCCACATCCATCTCGTGGGCCAGACGCAGGAAAACATCCAGCTTGTCTTCGGGCACAGCCAGGGTCATCCGTTCCTGGGCCTCTGAAAGCAGGATTTCCCAAGGAACCAGCCCGTCGTACTTCAAAGGCACCTGGGCCAGGTCTAACTCGCATCCTCCGGTATCCTCGGCCATTTCTCCCACCGAAGAAGACAGGCCTCCGGCTCCGTTGTCCGTGATTGCATTGTACAGGCCCTGATCCCGGGCACGGATGATAAAGTCGTACATCTTGCGCTGGGTGATGGGATCGCCGATCTGAACCGCTGTGGCCGGAGACTCGGCGTGCAGGGCCTCTGAAGAAAACGTCGCTCCATGAATGCCGTCCTTACCCACCCGGCCTCCGGTCATGATCACGACATCGCCGGGCCTGGCTTTTTTCTCATGGCTTGGCCTGCCTCGGATCTCGGCAGGCATCATACCTACCGTGCCGCAAAAGACCAGAGGCTTGCCCAAAAAACGTTCATCAAACACCACTGCGCCGTTGACTGTGGGAATTCCGGACTGGTTGCCTCCGTGTTCCACGCCTCTGCGCACTCCTTCCAGGACCCGGTGCGGATGCAAAAGGCGGGGAGGCAAAGGCTGATCGTGAAAAGGAGACGCAAAACAAAAGACATCCGTGTTGCAAATCAGATTGGCCCCCAGGCCGGTGCCCATGGGATCGCGGTTCACGCCCACTATCCCGGTCAAGGCTCCGCCGTAAGGGTCCAGGGCCGAAGGACTGTTATGGGTCTCCACCTTCACACACACACTGTGCTCCGGGTCAAAACGGATCACCCCGGCATTGTCCTTGAATACGGAAAGGCAGAAGTCATCACTTTGCATCCGCCGGCGTAAAACAGCGGTGCTTTCCTGGATATAGGTGGAAAACAGGCTGTCTATTGTCTGCCGCCTGCCCTGTGTCCTGTCGATATAATCAATCCGGGCAGTAAATATCTTGTGCTTACAGTGTTCGGACCAGGTCTGGGCCAGGGCTTCCAACTCGACATCTGTCGGGTGCACTGGCAGTCCGCTGGCTGTTCGTCGTTCTTTGACCACATCCCGGGCATAGTAGTCCTGAATGGCCCGCAGTTCCGCCGGGCTCAAGGCCAGAACCCGGTCCTGACTCAATTGCTGCAGAGCCGCATCGTCCAGCCCCAGAAGCGAAATCACCTCCACCTCATCCGTGGACTGTCCGCTGACCCGGGGGATCTGGGCCGCAAAACCAGGTTCCTTTTCCCACTGTACCCGACTCTTTAGGGCATAACGCTCAATAAGTTTGTTGGCCAGCAGATCAGTGGCTATGCGTTGAACCTGCTCCCGGGATAAATCCCCGCAAATCAGATATTGAACAAAACTGTATACGGCCACGTCCTGATGTGAGCTCAAGCCCAGACCGTTTTTTACTGTCTGGGCCGCCACCCGGCCTTCGTTGTCTGTCACTCCGGGCCGAAATCCTATCTCCAGAATCCAGTCAAATTCTCGGGCCAAAGGATACAGAGAGACTTCATGCAGGACCGGATCGTGGAGCAAGGCCTGGTCAATGACTTTTTCGGCCTGTTTCGGGCCGAGTCCCTCCAGGGTATACACGGTAATAAGACGCACGGAATCGACCTGGAGTCCAAGTTCCCTGCCGATGCGCGAAGCTGTGACCCTGCCTTGCATATCGGTCAGATGGGTCTTGAGTTTGACCGCCAAACGATGCAGCATAGAAGTTCCTCCGGATATTTTCGCAGCCTGTAAACCAAACGTCGAGGGACTGGGCTCCTCCTACCAGAGTCCGGGGCAAAGGCCAAGACCCGGCACGATTGCCAAGCCCAGAGCAGTTATTGAACATCATTCCAAGTCGCGCTATGCTTTTTAGGCCATATCAAAACAGCAGATTTGCCAAAGGCAAAACTGAACAAGGAACCTATCATGATTCATCACTGGCCGGTTGTCCACTCCACCAAAAAATCATATCGCATATTCAACCTGCGCACCGACCGGGCCGTCTCACCCCGGACCAAACAGGCCCACGACTTCTATATCCTGGAGTCCGCCCCGTGGGTAAACATCATACCCATCACGGCTCAGGAGGAGGTGGTTTTTATCCGTCAGTACCGGCACGGCATCCAGAACACCACTCTGGAAGTCCCCGGGGGGCTGGTGGAATCTTTTGACGACCCCCAATCCGCCGCTGTTCGCGAGCTAAAGGAAGAGACCGGATACGAGGGCCGAGACATCCGTTTTCTGGGCAAGGTCCATCCCAACCCGGCCATCCAGGACAACGAATGCCATTCCTTTGCTATCTGGGATGTTGTCCAGACCGACCGGCAGGACCTGGACGCCAAGGAGGACATCGAAACCGTTCTCTATCCCCTGACTGTTGTCCCTCAGCTTATCCACAGTGGAGAAATCACCCATTCCTTGGTTCTGTGTGCTTTTTTCTACTTCTTCGCCGCCTACCGCTCGGATCTCTTGTCTGCAGGTTAAAAACTCCAGGCTCTGTGTACAATATCTCCAATTCAGCACGCAGCGCCTCCAATTCTCTGCGGGACTGATCAGTTTCAAAATCATTCAAGCGTTTGACCGGTCCCGGAAATAAGATTACCTTTGGGATCCAAACGATCCCAAAGGAACTTTGTTTATCCACCATTCGCTGGCTGATAGAGAAATATGCTGACCTGCCCATGGATTTTGCGGACGCAACCCTCGTCTGTCTCGCAAGTGAATCCAAAATCTTGCACATAGCCACCTTGGACCGGAGAGACTTTTCCATTTACAGAACCGTTGACAGTCAAATGTTCACAATTTTCCCCCGGCATCCGGTCAGTTAGGCCTGACTGAACAGAGGAACGTACCAAATGAGCTTTACCTTCAAGGATTTCTTGGCCCTGGAAGTCAGCCCTGCGTTGGGATGTACCGAGCCGGTGGCTGTGGCCCTGGCTGCCGCCGCTGCTTCCAGCCTCCTTTTTTCCCGCACCACGGACCGCATTCTGGTCAAAGTCGACGGCAATGTGTTCAAAAATGGCCTGGCGGTCATTATTCCCGGCACCGGGGGACAAAGAGGCCTTGATTTAGCCGCCGCTTTGGGGG
>CAYZLB010000008.1:0-16374 GCA_964479235.1 uncultured Desulfohalobiaceae bacterium | reverse complement strand
CTTTGGGGGCGGTGGCCGGAGATCCCGGTCGTTTCATGCAGGTCCTGCAAGGCATTGACCGCGCACAGGTGGAGCAGGCCGCAGAACTGGTCCATTCCGGGCGAGTGCAGGTAGACATAGACCATGAGCAGCCCGGTCTGTTCATTCAGGCCCAGGTTGCCACGGGGCAGGACACTGCCCGGGCTGTGATTCAGGGAGCCCATGACCGCATTGTCTCTTTAGGCCGCAATGACCGAGAAATAGCAGACAGTCCATTGCTGGCCCAAACCTCGGAATCTGAGTCCGGCACCGGGCATCATGACGTCCGCCATCTGGAGGCCTGGCTTCAAGACCAGTCCCTTTCTGCTCTGCTGGAACTGCTTGAACAGGCGGATGCAGCAGACCTGACCTCTCTCCGCCGGGGTATCGACATGAACCGGAGGCTGGCCGAGTTCGGCCTGGAACATGGTTCTGGGTTGGGTGTGGGCAAAACTTTAGCCGGCCTGGCCCAGGACCACATCCTGCACAAAGATATGCTCCTGGCGGCCAAGATCTGGACTGCGGCGGCTGCCGATGCCCGTATGGCCGGTGCGGATCTTCCGGCCATGAGTTCGGCCGGTAGCGGAAACAACGGCCTCACGGCCATCCTGCCCATCTGGGCCGCCGGACAATTCCTGGACTGTCCGCAAGAGACCCTACTCCGGGCCATTGGCCTCAGCCACTTGATGACCGCCTCAATCAAGACCCATACCGGGCGCCTGCCCGCAGTCTGCAGCTGCTCTTTAGCTGCCGGGGCCGGGTCGGCAGCCGGGCTCGCGTATGCCCTGGGCGGGGATGAGCAGTGTATCACCCGGGCCATAAACAATGTGATCGAGGACTTGGGCGGGGTTCTCTGTGACGGGGCCAAGACCGGCTGCGCCCTGAAACTGGCCACAGCGGCCGGAGCAGCGGTTCAGGCCGCCCTTTTGGCTGAGCAGGGTGTAGGAGCGACTCCAGTGGAGGGCATCCTGGGCCAAACCCCGAACCAGAGCATCGCCCACCTGGGACGGCTTTGCCGGGAAGGCATGACTCAGACCGGGGCCACCATCCTGGATATCATGCTGAGCAAGCACAACACTGGAAACGCAAAGTAACTATCACTAGAACCAACGTTTCGGCTCTTATCCGTCATTTTCGCGCAGGTGGGAATCCAGGCATTTCGCGACAGAAGAGAATAGGCAAATCTGTCATCCAAGGATGATCTGTATGCCTCTGTGGTAAAAACTGTTTTTTCTCTTGACTTCTCAAATGTGCAATTTGAAATTTAAACATTCTTTACCGAGGCCCCTTATGATTATCGACGCCCATGTCCATATTTGTCCTCCGGAAGTCCGCGATAATCGGGAAGCTTATCTCCCTGACGAGCCGGAGTTCGCAGCCATCTATAAAGATCCCAAAGCCAAGCTGGTCGGAGCAACCGAGCTGATCCAGACCATGGACGACCAGGGAGTGGACAAATCCGTGGTCTTTGGTTTTCCCTGGCGCAAAGAAGACAACTTCCGGTTAAACAACGACTACGTCCTGGACGCTGCTACGCGCCACCCGGACCGGCTCATCCCTCTGGCCTGTTTCGACGCCACCCATCCCCAAGCCGGAAAGGAGACCGGGCGCTGCCTGCAAGCCGGAGCTCGGGGCATCGGCGAGCTAGCCTTCTATTCCGCCGGCATAGACCAGCAGGCCCGCGAAGCCCTCATCCCATTGGCCAAGATATGTGCCGAAGCCAAGGCCGTGGTCTCCCTGCACACCAATGAACCTATCGGACATCAGTATCCGGGAAAGAGCCCTATGACCATGGCCCAGCTTTACACCTTGATCCAAGCCACCCCGGAGACAACCTGGATTTTGGCCCATTTGGGCGGAGGCCTGCCCTTTTATGCCTTTTTAAAAAAAGAGGTCCGGGAAGTCCTGAACAATACGTGCTTCGACACCGCGGCCATGCCCTTTCTCTACCGGCCCCAGGCCCTTAAGGCCATGGCCGGGGGCGTGGGCTTGGACAAACTGCTTCTGGGCACAGACTTTCCATTGCTGCCGCCCAAGCGCTATTATCGGGAGTTTGCTGAATCCGGACTTGAGCAGACTGAACTGCAGAATGTTTTGGGGACCAATGCAGCCAGACTTTTGCAACTGAAATAAAAATATCTATGGCTCCATAACTCATTTGGATTCATAGATTTCAACATATTGCAAACACACATCGTCTTTAGGCAGCACTCTTTTCCTGCACCCCTTGAGAGCTGGTTGATTCGACGGGCTGGGGATTGATTTCAACCAGGCCTTTGGCAATATTGTATAACCAGTCACCTATTTTCTCAAACCGGGCGAGAATATCCATGAAGGCAATGCCGGCATCCACTTGGCACTGCTCTTCTCGTATTCGCCTGATGTGATTTTGCCGCATTTCCTCCCGCATGGTATCGATTTCCTTCTCCAGATCCCCGGCCTTTTGAAAAAAGCCATCTTTTGGTTCCATGATTGAACTCTCAACGATTTCCATTAACTGCTGAACTTTTGCCGCTATGAGGTTCACTTCCTGCCAGGCCTGAGAGGACATAAGGAGGTCAAATTCCATGAGGTCTTCAAAATGTTTGGCAATATTGGCCACCGCATTACCGATCTTTTCCAGGTTGTAGCACGTCCGCATCAAGACCTCTACTTCATGGGACAGGTACTCTGGTATCTCGTCCTGGAAGATCTTGGACAGATAACCCAGCAGCTCTCGGTGGACAGCATTGATATGATCCTCATATTTCTGCCAGCGTTTCAGCTGCTTCAGATCTCGATTGCCAGCTGCTGTGATGGCATTGTCCAGGGCGCTGTGGACCACTTGAGATAGGGCGTGGACCTCGCCACGGACAGTAGCAACCGCGGCAAATGGATTGTCTTGGAAGCGATCGCTCAGATCGGGATGGCGAAAGAGATCAATTTCAGCTTGTTCCTTTTGGGGGGTGAACCACTTGGCCGCTCTGACCAGCCAAGGCATAACTGCAAGAAAGAAAAGGGCATTGAAAACATTAAACAGCGAATGCCCATTGGCTATGTACCTGGACACGTTAACTCTTTCGCCACCGACCACAGCGTCTGCCGGTCCGGATCCCATCATTGCGGTAATGAACTGGACCCCGTCCACGAACCAGGGAAAGACAAGGATAATCAGCACAACGCCGATCACGTTGAACAGGGTATGAGCGTTGGCAACCCGATGCGCTTCAGCGTTGTCCGAGCCAAGGGTGGAAAGCTGGGCAGTGATTGTCGTCCCGATATTCTCCCCCAAAACCAGGGCCATGGCAGCAGGAAAACCCAAAAGCCCCTGCCATGCCAGGCTCATGGTCAGGCCGATGGTGGCCGACGATGATTGGACCAGCACAGTGAGCACAGTTCCGACTGCCACACAGAGCAGGATGCCCCCCATGGTGCCCGGATCGAACCTGGTGAAGAGGTTGATAAAGGTGGGATCGTTCCTTAAGGGCGCCAGAGATTCCTTCATCACGGTTAAGCCAAAAAAGAGGAGACCAAAGCCGAGGATAATTTCCCCCAGGAACCTGATCTTTCTTTTCGTGGCAAAAAAGCGCATCCCCACCCCTAGAGCAATGGCCGGAAGGGCCAGGCTGGAGAGCTTAAAGGCGATAAGCTGGGCAGTAACGGTTGTGCCGATGTTGGCCCCAAGGACAATGCTGACGGCCTGGGTCAGATTCATCAGTCCAGCCCCGACAAAGCCGACCAGCATGACAGTGGTCGCCGAAGAAGACTGGATGATTGCAGTGGTCACCGCCCCTGTCACACAGCCGATGATCCTGTTTGAGGACAGGGTCTTGAGCAGGCTTCGTATACGCTGACCGGCAGTCTTTTGCAGACCTTCGGTCATCATCCGCATACCGAGCAGAAAAAGGCCCAAACCGCCCAGGGTCGTGATCAGAACATTCCAATGGGACATGATTTATCCATACCAGGCTTTTCGTTGACAAGCGATCTACAGCGACATAAAATATGATGTTTGTCAAACGTTTGCAACAGTTTCGTAACCCATCGGTAAAAAAGAAAGATTCTCACATCACTCATATGTTCAAGTTTCAAGGTTTTCATCCTTGGCTTCAACAGCTCAAAATCATTAAGACCCGCCCGATCATCCCTTGACTGGAAAGTCCTTTCTCCTTCATACTGACTTTTTTTGAACCAAAAGGAGTTGACGTCATTGTGGTCCAAATTTTTACATCTTGTTCGAAGAAAAACCCCTCACCAGGAATCTGAACCAGCTGCGCCAAGTGAGTTCGAGCTCCTGGAAGATAGAATCCGAAAGCTGCAAAAACGGGAACGTCGACAGGCGCAGATTCTGGAACAGATGCACCAGGACTTGGGGGCAAAGTTGGACCGAGTAATGGCCCAGCAGGGCCGGGAATTGCCCATTGAGGAAATCGCGGCCTGTGCTGAGAGTTTGGCCCTCTATTGTCAGTATCACCCCCAGGACAATGCCCTGGCTCAGACCTGGAAGAAATTCTCGGTCATGCTTGAAGCCTTGGGCATTGAACTTATTTTGGATCACTATCAGGCATTCGACGATACCCGGCACCAAGCTTGCGATATCCGCAACGATCCTGAACACCCGGACAACTCGGTCTTGGAAGTCGTTCGACCGGGCCTGGTATTTTCCGGTCAGATCATCCGGCCGGCGGTGGTTGTGGTCAACAGAACTCTCGGTTTTGAAGATTTCGAAGAAGCAACTTGATTTCTTGTCCAGGACGTTGGGGTCCCGGTCTGATTTCACCCAAAACATGTAAGCAAATATTTTCATCAGACCTTTTCCCTTAAAGATCGAATTTCAAAAAAAGCGTGGAGAAGATATGCGTACTCTATTCGGCATCGATTTGGGCACAACCAATTCTTGTATCTCCCGACTACACAACGGTATCCCGGAAGTTCTGACATTGGACGGATCTCCTTTGGTTCCTTCCGTGGTCAGCTTTGAAGGGCAAGAGACTATTGTCGGCTCCCGGGCAAGGAACCGGGCTGTTCTTTATCCGGAACTCACCGTCAGTTCGGTCAAACGGACCATTGGCACGGATCATGCTTTCACCATCCAAAATCATACCTATACTCCGGAAGAGATCTCGTCCTTTATCCTCTCCTATCTGAAGACCCAAGCTGAACAGGCCCTGGAACAGGACGTTAAAGATGTGGTCATAACTGTTCCGGCCTATTTTTCCGACGCACAGCGCCGGGCCACGCACAAGGCCGGGGAACTGGCCGGATTAAATGTGGAACGAATCATCAACGAACCTACGGCCGCAGCCCTTTTCTATACCCACACCATTATCTCCCAGCCCTTGGATCAACAGGAGAAAAACATCCTGGTCTACGATCTGGGCGGGGGCACTTTCGACGTTTCCGTCCTGCGCATGGGAGAATTGACTGAAGTATTGGCCAGTTCCGGAAATACGGAATTGGGTGGAGACGATTTCGATCAAGTGCTCATCGATCTCTGTTTGGAAGAGATCATGTCCCAGCAGGGCCTGGATCTGCGCTCACACCCGCCTGCCCTGGCCAGACTCAAATCATCCGCAGAACAGGCCAAAATAAACCTCTCCGCCCATCCTTTCACCAGAATAGAGGAAAGCCTTATCCCCAATCCCGAAGACAAAGAGGTAAACCTCTCTCTTGAAATTCCCCGGGAAGCCTTTGAAGAAATGATTGAACCCTTTCTGCGAACCACAAAAACCGAAGTCAGAAATGCCTTGTCCGAAGCCGGGTTGTCTGCGCAGGCTATAGACAATGTCCTCCTGGTGGGCGGCTCCACCCGCATCCCCTCAGTGATCAGACTGTTGGAAGAAGAATTCGGATCGACGCGCATGCCGGTTGTAGATCCGGACTTAAGCGTGGCCAAGGGTGCGGCCATTCAAGGCGGGATTATGACCGGTTCCCATATTCACCAGGTGCTTATCGACGTCACACCACACACCCTGAGCACAGAAGCATTGACCGACGATCAAAACCAACGACTGAAATGTATACCCATTATTTCCCGCAACACCCAGATCCCTGTCACCCGCTCGGAATTGTTCTATACTGTTCAAGATCAGCAACGCCAGGTGGACATCAGTGTCTACCAAGGAGAATCTGAGATCCCTGAGGATAATACCTTGATAGGAACCCTGGACTTGGCTCTGGTTCCGGCTCCGGCTGGCTCGCCCATCCTTATCGAATACAGCTACGACCTCAACGGGATCATTCACGTCAAAGTGGAACAGAAAGGATACAGCCGCAAGCGGGAAGTGGACTTGGATAGCTCCCAGAGCAACCAGAAATTCCTGGATCTGGATGATGATAACAGCACGGAAGGATGGGAAGAAGATGAGGGCTCACCCAAAGAGGGAGAGGAAGCATCCCGCCATGTCACCAATTATATCCTGCACAAAGCCAAAGGCCTCCTTCAGAATATCCAGGATCCTGCCCAGCAAAACACCCTGCAGGCCCTGATTACCGCCTATGAGCAGGCATTGCAGGAATATGACGAAGACGAGGTAGATGACGCTGAAGAGAAGCTGGTCGACTACTTGGACGAGCTGGAAGAGAAGGGGGAGTAATGGCCAAAAAGAAGGGCGGCAAGAAAAAGTCAGATTCCGGCAAGGCTCCGCTGCAAAAGCTGGAATCCCGCCTGCTGGGGTACTGGAAGCGAGAGTCCTGGGGTGAATTTGTCACCTTGTTCCAGCGCCATTGGGCCAAGTCCCAAAAGACCCAGGCCGCCGCTTATTGGGATGCGGCCGTATACAACCTCCTGCTCTCGAGTCTCTTTGAGTCCCAGGATCACGCCTTGCTCCAGCATATCGTTCATGAACTTATCGATCACCGGACTATCTCCGGGGAAAATCAAAAATGCCTCCAGACGGCGACCGTTTTTTTGGCCCTTTATAACGGCCAAACCGGACCAGAAGCAGTACACGCCCTGCCATCTGATTTGCCGCCACCCTTCGCCAGACTGGCTGAGGCCATGCAGGACATCTGCCAGTCATCATCAACATCCCTTGCAGAGTACGTGCAAGGAAAGCGGACGAGGGCCAGAAAAGGGGAAAAACACCTGGCCTTGGTCGCCAAAATCGGCAAACAGTTTAACACCCTGCGAGAAAAGGACTTTCAACCCGCATCTATTCAGCCTTACACGCAACTCCGAAAATCTCTTCGAGACCTGCTGGCAGAGATCCAGAACCAGCTCGACAGCCACAGCCCAATTGTGAACAACATGGCCATCCTGGCTGATTATTTACGGACCATGTACTCCAGGCCCGGGGATTTGAACAATCCGGCCCAGGCGATTAAGAATCTCCATGACAAAGGGTTTGTTCCTTCCACGCATCCTGCAGTGGAAGGCCTGGCCTGCGCCTTTTTGATTTTGGGCCGCAAAAGATTGGGTACTGAATGGGAACAGGCAATGCGAGTCTCGTTTCGCAGATTGCTTCCCGGCCTGGCTCCTGAACTGCCCGGGCATATTGAACAGCAGCTTCAAGCTCTCAACCAGGTAGCTCAACAAGACCTTTACGTTACCCGCCTTATCCCAGCCTTGCTTCGATATGACGTCTGGTCTTCCCGGGAACGTATGCTCCTGCTCCTGGCTCATCTGTATGTTGCAGCCTCCGGCGGGGAGCAGATTTTAGAGCATCTGGAAGACTTAATGGAGGGGGCGTCGTCCGAAAAGCAGGTCATCCAGGCCATAAACCAGCATATCGTTTTGTCTACAAATACCTTAAAGCAGGTTATAGACCTCTATGCCCAATTTGGCTTTCAGGATTCCTCCCTGCTTGATCATGCCGTCCAGCAGTGGCAGGAGGCGGTTGTTTATTTTCCGTTTTTGCACTGCGTGAAAGATCTGGATGAACTGTTGGTCACCATGTCGGCCTCTCCTGTTTCCGATGCATCACTGCTGGTTCCGATCATGAAACGGGTTGAACATGCGACGACCAATGTGCACAAGATCAAAAGCGTAAAGACAGTTCAAAAGAATCGCGCCCCTTTGCACGTATCTGAACAGGGGCTGCGCATGGCTGTGAACACCATCGATGTCCAATCCGACCTGGAAAACATCTTTTCGGTCTGGGAGAAGTTTTTTGAGTTGGAAGATTATCAGCAGCTGGTCAATCTTTTCCTGCACCGGGTTTTTGTCGAATCCTGCAAGGAGCAGCCCTCCCTGAGTTTTTTCTTTCACGATCCATCCTTTGATTGGGAGGATATTCCTGAATCCCTTATCCATAAGTTCGCCCGGATTCTGCCCTCGGAGTCGCCCCTCTATGGCTTGGTCCTGTTAAGCGCCAAGAAAGATACCACCGACTGCCCTATGCCCAAAAACGCTGGTGAGGCCCGTTGTTTCCTGGATCACCTGCCTCCGCCGGAGATGCTGGACGACATGCTGGAGTGGATGTTCACCTGGCCCACAACACCGTATCGAAATACCTTTTTGGCCGCAGTCATCGGCCACAATGCCGAGTACATTACCCAAAACAACGGTTGGCTGCCGCTGGCTCGAAAGATTCAACGCAACCGGCTGACAAAGCTGGCCGAACTGGTATGTGATATCTGGCATGAACTGGGACTATTCTCCCGGCTCAAAAACAATCATGATTTTCGAGCCGCCAGTGAGGTTCTGCAAGCCATGGCCCAGAGAGGAAAAAAATCGCGTTCTTCATCATCGGGCGGGAAGAAAAGGACCCTGCTGGATGAAGTGCTGGAAGAAAAGAAAAAGAAATCTCAAAAAAACAATGGGTAAAGCGCATGCTGGAAAATGATTGTGCAATACTGAGGGTACCCAGGGAGGCGGACATGGAGACTGTGCGCAAGGCCTTTGTCAAACTCTCCCGCCGCTATCCGCCGGAGCATTTTCCGGAAAAATTCAAACAGATCAAAAATGCCTTTGATCGCCTGAGCTTAAATCCGTCCAGTATCAACTCCCTGGTCAAGGCCTTGGCCTCCAACCCCGATGCCCAGAGTATGGCCACAACCCTGATCGAAGAAGCTATGCAGACCAAGACCGGTAAGCTTCCGAACCCGGAGTTGGATGTATACAGTCTGGAATGTATCTTCGATACACCGATCCGCCGACAACGCTTGAGGGATGCTTTGGCAGACATCCGGGATCACGGGCTGGAATTCAAAGATCCATCATAAATGCGGTCAGTGATCAGAGGACACCTGGGTCAATACAGAAGATTGGGCAGGAATAAGACAATTCCCGGAAATATGGTCATAATGATAATGGAAAACAAGGTGGCCAACAGAAAGGGCATGACGCCCTTGAATATTGTCTCCAGGGGAATAGCCGGTCCAGGCAACCCTCTGGTCACCCCATAGACCACATAGACATTTATGCCCACAGGTGGCGATATAACTCCTAATTGGGTGACCAGGACAACGATAACCCCAAACCATATCGGATCATAGCCCAGCTGCTGGACGACAGGGAAAAAAATGGGAATGGTGAGCATGATCAAGGCCAGGGCATCCATGATACATCCCCCGAAAAAATAGACCAGAACAATAATGGCTAAGACTGCATAGCCGGGAAGATCAAATCCTCCGATCCAGGTAGCAATCTCAAAAGGTATCCGGCTCACGGCCATGAATTTCCCAAAGACCGTTGCCCCAGCCACCAGGACCATGACCATGCACGAGGAACGTAATGTTTCAATCACTGTGTCCTGAAATATTTTCCAGCTCATCTGTCTGCGGAACAGTGTTGCCGCAAAAACACCAAAAACGCCGACTCCGGCTGCCTCTGTCGGGGTAAAGAACCCCCAAAACAACCCGCCCATGACCAGAAGGAAAATCAAGATGACTTCACCCATGTCCCGTAATGATCTCAGTCTGGCCGACCAGGGCTCTCTTTCTCCGGCCGGCCCCTGGTCTGGAGCCCAAAGGCACCACATCCAGATGGTTGCGATGAACACAAGGGTGACCAGAAGGGCGGGCATGATCCCGGCGATAAAGAGTTTTCCAATCGACTGTTCTGTCAAAATGCCATAAACGATGAGCACCACACTGGGGGGCATTATCATCCCCAACCCCCCACCGGAAGCCACAGCACCCGTAGACAAGGCATCCTTGTAGCCAAACCGCCGCATTTCCGGAACGCCCACTGTGGCCATGGTGGCTGCAGTGGCTGGACTTGAACCGCAGACCGCGCCAAAAGCTGTACAGGAGGTGACCGTGGCCATGGCCATGCCTCCGCTGATTGAACCGAACCAGGTATAGGCAGCATTATACAATCGGCTGCTGATCCCTCCGCTGAACACCAATTGGCCCATGAAGATGAACAAAGGAATGGTGGTCAAATCGTAGTTGGCAAAGGTGGAATAGATTTCTCTGGGCAAAAGATTGCAGCCCGCAGAAAAGGTCACCAAATAACTAAATCCAGCAAACCCGACAAGGGTCATAACATACGCAACGGGCATTCTTGTCATGAAAAAAAGGAGCATGGCCAGAATGCCCAGGACACCGATCATTGGTGGGCTCATTTTCTGCTCAACCTTGTTGTATTTTCCCGAGTATTCGAACGATATTCTTGAGGATGGCCAAGCAAAAAAAGACAAAACCGAACCCAACCATATAAATGACTATGTATTCAGGAAGGTTGAGGCTCATGGATACTTCGCCTGAAGCCTGGATCTTTGCCCCATACAGCATCATTCTCCACGCAACCACACAGAATAAGGCCAGACTCAGACTATCTGTTACCAGTTCAAGGATATTCTGGATCCGTGGCGAAAACTTATTGGCCACGATCTCGACGCCGAAATGCCCCTTTTTCAGATGTGACTCAGGGAGAGTTCCGACAACGACCAATGCAGCCATCAGGCTCACCAACTCATAGGTCCCAAAGAAGGGATGATCAAAAAAACGGCCGACGACATCCAGGCAAGTCAAGACCACCATGGCCACCAAAAAAAATCCGCTTATGAACACGAGTTTCTGAAATATCCAATCCAGGAAACGGCTGATCATGATTTCGTCCTTGCGTTGGCTTGCACAACCTTTCGTCAGCCTATTTCACCTGGCGCAAAGATTTTTGAATTGTTGAGATCGCCGCATCACCGTCATAGCCCTGCTCATCGAGTTTTTGCTTGTAGGCATCAATAACCGGGGCTACGGCCCTATTCCATTTGGTATTTTCATCCTCGGACAACTCGATCACCTCGCCCCCCTCCTGGAGGAAGAAGTCCATACCTTTTTCATCGCTTTCATCCCAGGCCTTAGCATGTTTGAGGGCCCACTCTTCATTGAGTTGCGAAATGATTTCCTGGTCTTTCTGCTCCAGGGAGTTCCATTTATTTTGGTTCATGACCACAAAAAAGGTAGTGGTGTAGCCGGTGGCATCGGTCTGGATCATATAGTCAACCACCTCCCCGATATTCCAGCCCTTGTTCGTTTCTAACGGATGGATGCTGCCCTCAACCAAACCTTTCTGCAGAGACTGATAGGTATCAGGCATGGGCATGCTCACCGGAGAAGCACCCAGGGCTTTGATAACCTCTGCACTCATGCCAGTCGAACGGATCTTTAGCCCCTGAAGCTCCCCCAAGCTGCTTACCCGTTCGCCCTGGGTATGAATATATCCTGGTCCATGGGCATTGAAGTACATGACCGCGGTTTTGGAAAACTCTTCAGGCTTCATCCGGGCATAGAGGATGTTGGCGGTTTTCGTGGCCATCACAGCAGAGGGATAGCCAAAGGGCAAATCCATTGCCGACATGACGGGAAAACGCCCCGGAGTATAGGCCAGACAGGAGGTTCCAATGTCGCAGATCCCATCCATGACGCTGTCGTAAGTCTGATCTGCCTTGGTCAAGGTCTGGCCGGGATAGAAATTGATTGTGACCCGGCCTTCAGTCCGCTTTTCCACCTCCTTGCACCAGGCCTTTGCTGTCTGGGCCTGAATATGTGTTGAAGGGAAAAACGTGCTGTAGCTCAAGGTGGTTTGAGCAACCACTCCCCCAGGCCACGACATGATGCAGACCAGAAAAAGAGAACAGAGGAAAAAAATCCGTCTCATAAGCCACTCCAAAGATGATCAAAAACACAAGAGTACCCAAAATGCAGAAAAGCATCTCAGTGCCATTCACGGTTTGCTACCGAAAAATACGGAAAAAATCAATGAAGGGAAAATATCGTCATCTGGATCGCTTGGCGGCTGAAGCGGCCAGGCGTTTAAGCTATGTTTCCAAAACTCAGTTGGATCTAGATATATCAGTATGTTGTACGATTGATTTTGGCATACTTTCTCACAACGTCACGCAGATATGTTCATACGAGCGTTGCCTTTAGGAAGAAAACTGGTCCCGTTTTTGCTCAATGGCCGCCAGTAAGGCATCGTATGGTTGATCAAAGGCCAGGATGCCGTCGTTTAAGAGCTTGTCTGCGGTTTTTTCCAGGTCAATCCCCAGCTCGGCAAGCTGCTGCAGGTGCTTTTCTGCTTCATCCATGCCCTGGGTCAGGGTCTTTTGCACTGTGCCATGCTCCAGGAAGCTCTTCAGGGTGTCCGGAGGGATGGTATTGACTGTTTTGGGCCCTATGAGCTGATCGATATACATGGTGTCCGGATAGTCTGGATTTTTGGTCCCTGTGCTGGCCCAGAGCAGCCTTTGCCGTCCTGCGCCGTGCTTGCGCAGGTCATCCCACTCGGAGCCCTGGTACATTGCCATAAAGGTCCGGTAGGCACGTTTGGCATTGGCTACGGCTGCCCGGCCGGCCAGGTCCTGACGGCCCATGTCGTGCAGTTCCTGGTCCACAGCCTTGTCTACGCGGCTGACAAAGAAGGATGCCACAGAAGCGACCCCATCCAGATTGTGCCCGCCAGGCACAGAGGGTCCTTGGGCCAGAAGCTTTTCCAGACCTTGCAGATAGGCCCGGGCCACTTCCTGGTAGCGGGTGACACTGAAAAGCAGGGTCACATTCACATTGATTCCAGAGCCGATAAGTTCCGTGATGGCCGGCAGGCCGGCGCTTGTGGCCGGGACCTTGATCATTAGATTGGGGCGCTTGAGCTGGGTGAAAAGCCGCTTGGCTTCAGCCACCGTGTTTTCGGTGTCCTGAGCCAAATGCGGACTGACCTCCAGACTGACATAGCCATCCTGGCCGCCTGTTTGGGTATAAACGGGCTGAAAAATATCAGCAGCCCGGGCAATGTCCTCCAAAACCAGAGATTCGTAGATCTCCTGCACCGATCGGTTCTCACGGACCAGGTTCTGGATGGCTTGATCGTAGTCGGTGCTGTGGGCAATGGCCTTTTCAAAAATGGCCGGATTGGAGGTCAGGCCTCTGAGACCCTGGTTGATCAAGGTCTCCAATGCACCTGAATTGAGAAAATCTCTGCGGATATAGTCATACCATACAGACTGATCCAATTCCGCCAATTCCTGCATCTTGGTCATAGATATCTCCATTGCTGGTTGTGATTATTTGGGAGTTGAGCAGGATCCCAGTTGCTGAGAGGCTGCCTCGTCCACAAGCCACATCAGTTGGCCGTGTACTGGATTGACCAGGGCTGCCGGCAAACTTTGATCATGGTTCTGAAAAACGTTTCTAAGTGCGGAAGACTTTTCCGCTCCTGTGACCACAAAAATGACTTCCCGGGTATAATTGATGAGCGGCAGGGTCAGAGTGATTCTTTCCGGAGGCGGCTTGGGAGCGTTGAGTACCGGTGCCACCCATTTCTGCTTTTCCTGCAGGATCTCATGTCCGTGAAAGAGGGAGGCGGTGTGCCCGTCCTGGCCCATGCCCAATAAAATGAGATCAAATATGGGCAGCTGGCCGCTTTCTGGCTGCAAGATCTTGTTTATTGTTTCCTGATAGGCCTGAGCCGCTTCTCCAGGGCTCAGGCTATCGTTTATTTCATGGATCTGATGTCTGGGAATGTTCACATGGGTGAAGAGCAACCTGTTTGCGGCTGCAAAATTGCTGTCAGGGCTAAATAATGGAACACATCGCTCGTCTGCCCAGAAGACCTCCCAGAATGTCCAGTGTATCTGTGACCGGAGCGGATCTGTAATAAGTGGCGGGCTGAGAATGTCCAAAAGCGAGCCCCCGGAGAGGGCGACTGTAAAACGGCCGCGCGATGTGGTGGCCTGTTCGGCCACTTCAGCGACCTTGGAGGCCAAGGCCTTAGAAATGTCCTTCTGACAAGGGAAGATGTGGATCCTGTCCAACCTGCCCACAAAGCACTCCTTTCAATTCTGGGCCGCTGGAGCGGCCCAGAATTGAAATTACGTTTTTTTTAACCTTGATGCAATTTCAGCCACATGTCTGCCCTGAAATCGAGCTATGGCCCGTTCATTGTCTGAAGGCCATCTGGATCCGTCCGGACTGGCCACTGTGGATGCCCCGTACGGTGTTCCTCCGCTGACCTCTCCAACCTCCATAAGACGCTGTTCGGTATAGGGAACTCCTACGACGATCATCCCATGGTGCAAAAGCGTGGTATGAAAGCTGGTAATTGTAGTCTCCTGACCCCCATGCTGGGTGGCGGTGCTGGTGAACACGCTTCCCACTTTGCCCACCAGACCGCCTTGCATCCAGAGCTGCGAGGTCTGATCCAAAAAGTTGCGCATTTGGGCGCACATATTTCCAAACCGGGTGGGTGTGCCGAAAATGACGGCATCTGCTGAAGCCAAATCGGCTGGCTTAATGACCGGCAGGTGGGCAAAGCCTTCTCTGGCCGCTTTGGCCCCGCTGGCCTGCAGACGATCATCCGGGATGAGCTCCTGGACTTGATAGAGATCCACATGCGTGTCTGCCACTTCCGAGACACCGTTGGCCACCTCCTTGGCCATCTCATAGACATGTCCGTACATGCTGTAAAATACCACCTGTATCTGGGTCATGCATACCTCCTTCAAAATAGGTAATTTGTGGAACTTCAAATTATCACTCTGTCGAATCCTGGGGGTAATCATTACACAAGAACATAAAATAACGCTACAAAAAATTTTGATTTTCCAGCCAAATTCAAAGCCATTGTCAGGCTTGGATTTGGAAGACGACTTGGAAGTGATTGATCAAGTGATTGTTTTATGTTAGATGCAGCATCTGATACCGAACCATGAATATATCCAAATGAAGTTACAGCGGAGGACATCGCGCTGGCCAGAGGAAATTTGCCGGAATGATCAAGGATGAAACGTGTGGTGGGGATACCGGGATTCCCAAAAGGGCGACTGCCAGTCGCCCCTACGAGTTATTCGATGACCCCTATGTAGAAATCAACACCGAGCTGGCGTGATGGTGTGTAGGGGCGATCCGGCGGTCGCCCTTTATGGCTTTTATCCAGATCAGGATGCAGCATTACCAGCAGCTGATTGCCGATCCGGACATCATCCACGGAGTTATGCTGGGGCAAGGAGATTGAGACTGCCTGCGACCGCTGATGTAATCCACGGTCATGGTGTGCCTGATCCCGTACGGGACGCCGATGATCAAGATCTGATCTCCAACCTCTGCCGCGTCAGAGTCTCCCAGCATGGCAGGGCTCAGGTCGGGGGGTACGTTATCCAGCTGCAGCAGCGCCACGTCAGCCTGGGCTGCTGAGGAGACAATCGAAGCCCTGGATGTTGTTTTGTCCAGGAAACGAACCACGATGGTATCGGCAGAGTCGACAGACAACATGGGAGGAAGTCAAAACATGGCCATCTTTGGAAACAACCACGCCCGATCCCAAGACACCCTCGGAATCGGAATTGTCCTGCCCGGCTTGGTCCAAGATCACTTTAATCTCCACCACAGCAGGATTCACTTGGCGGAATATTGAATTCAAGGATGGGTTCTGGGTTTGGGCAAAGCTGTGATCCTTTGCGGCCATGGAGCAACCGCTGAAAACCACAAGCAGAAAGATCAGAAACAGTTTGTGGCCTATGGAACATCTCTTAGGCTTATTCAGGTTGTTGCGGGTGTGCTCTTCTGTGATCATGTTGCGTCTCCTCCGGCTGTTGCTATTATTCCTTCAAGTGATCATAGAAGCCCGTTGGGTTGCACAGGCTCTGTACTCGAATATTCCATCTCTTGGTCGTCAATGGAGCAGAATTCTTACAATCCAAGACTTAACACCAATGGCCGAATCAATTGATATACTTAATAAACAGAGTCAGGGTATTGTGAAGTGGGTGTTCCAGCATTTGATTTGATTGGAAGGAACTTGCCGGTAGAAAGAGGTGCTGGTAGGCACGAGCAAAGCATACAAAGTGTTGACTTAGACGACTTTGGCCATGACAGACAGACCTTGATATCAAGCAAAGTGGATGACCATGGTCTTGCCCTGCTGGGTGATGCGCCCAGAAGATTTGAGGGCCTTCATGGCCCTGGTGATGCTGACCCGGTGGGCTCCGACCAGAA
>CAYZLB010000007.1:23838-43426 GCA_964479235.1 uncultured Desulfohalobiaceae bacterium | reverse complement strand
CCTACCTCAAATATGCAGACAAGGTTATCATCGAGATCAACCGCAACCATTCCCAGCGCCTGCGGGAGCTGGCGGATATCACCATCATCCCCCTGCCTCCGCACCGTTATCCCATCCAAATATACGAGCCGTTGAGCAGAATCGGAGTTCCCTATGCAGTGGTGGACCCCAAGAAAGTGATAGGCATCGTGGAAAATGACGAGCCGGATTCTGTAGAAGCATTTCCGCCGGTGGATGCAGTCAGTAAGCAGATCGCATCCCATGTGGTCGATTTCTTATTGGATGAAATACAGGTCGGGCGCATCCCTCCGGACTTCCTTCCCTTGCAAGCCGGAGTGGGCAACGTGGCCAACGGGGTCATGGCCGCCCTGGGTGATGCTGAGGATATTCCTCCCTTTTATATGTATTCCGAGGTCTGCCAGAATGCCATGATTGACCTTATGCTCCAGGGAAAAATCCGGGGAGTCTCAGCCTGCTCCTTGACCATCACACCGGACAAGCTTCGAGAACTTATCGGTAATTTCGATTTTTTTGCTCCGCGCATCGTGCTCCGCCCCCAGGAAATATCCAACAATCCCGGGATTATCCGCAGACTGGGAGTCATAGCCCTGAACACGGCCCTGGAATTCGACATCTACGGAAACGTCAACTCCTCACATATCTTCGGCATGCGGGTGGTCAACGGCATCGGAGGCAGCGGAGAATTCACCCGCAATGCCTATCTCTCCATCTTTATGACCCCAAGCATCACCAAAGGGGGCAAAATTTCAGCAGTGGTGCCCATGACTCCCCATGTGGATAATAACGAACATTCGGTCCAGATCGTCGTCACTGAGCAGGGTCTGGCTGATCTGCGCGGTCTTGGCCCTCAGCAACGGGCCAAATTGATTATCGAAAAATGCGCTCATCCTCTGTATAAAGAATATTTGTGGAAATATTTACACAATGCATCAACCGGACACATCAGACACGATTTATACAACTGCTATGAGTTGCACCGCAATCTTATGCAGACTGGGCAAATGATCCCTGATGGAGAGCTGAAGAACCTGGATGCAAATCACCCTACAGGTCATAAAAGATAATAACAACAGTGGCGGAGCAAATTATATCATGCATCTCGCGGGATATTACGACGTTAGCCAAAAAGATAATCCAGCCGATACGTATGCTGTTTTTATCTCCGAGCCCTATGATGGCTTTGGTACAAACCTTGCTTTATGAAAGAGAATACGGTGTTCAAGCTGTTTTTCACAGGAGGATTTGATGATGCAAAACATACAATCTGAACCTGATCAATATCATCAATCAGCGAGATGTGGATGCTTTTCGCTATGCTGAACAACTCAATGAGAACATCACAATATAACAAAAGACTATATTCAGCGCGCAACTCAAGAAAGACAAGAAAAATTGGCCTCTTTACTTCAAGAGGTGAAATGGGATCCAACTGATGCCAAAGTTTTGATTAAGGTAGGAGTTCCTTTTGAACAAATCATCTGGGTCGTGAAGGAAGAGCATGTGGACTTACTCACTATGGGGCCCAAAGGCCGTGGGAATCTGGCCAGTGTATTCTTTGGGACTACGGCAGAAAAAGTGTTTCGCCATTGCCCTGTTTCCCTTCTCAGTGTCCGCAACGGGGACTATGACCGCACCCGGATGACAGGGGTATGAGCCGGAGATATATCCACAGGCTCTTGGCTGAGCTGGACACTGGACCATAAAAATCACGAAGGTGGCTAACTCGTGGCCAAAGCATGGCAGCAAAGAAGGCTGTTTAGATCTATTCATGAATATTCCGGTATTTTTTGCGCGCCTTGGCCCTGAATATTTCAGATTTGTCCGGGCTAATCTGAAGGGAGCGTGCTATGTCTATATATAACCTGGATCGGGTTTTCGCCCCCAATTCCGTGGCTGTGATCGGGGCAACGGAACGAGACGGAAGCGTAGGACGTACTGTTCTCCAACACCTTCAAAATACAGGTTTTCCCGGTACGATTTATCCAGTCAATCCTCGGCGGAAAACTGTTTTGGGACTGCAGTCTGTCCCTTCAGTACAGGATATTGGAAAAAATATTGATCTGGCGGTAATCACCATTCCCATCGCTCAAGTACCGAAAGCAGTGGAACAATGTGCAGCCATTGGCTGTGCCGGGGCTGTTATCCTATCTTCCGGAGGAAAAGAATTGGGGAACAAGGGCCTGGAGATCGAAAGCAAGATCAGATGCACAGCCGCCTATTGCGGGGTGCGCATCATCGGCCCGAACTGCGTGGGGATCGTCAGCACCAAGGCTCAGCTCAACGCAACCGTTTCTAATCAGATTCCCCTCTCCGGCAAACTGGCCCTTATCTCCCAAAGCGGGGCCATATGTACGACCATTGTGGATATGGCCAGGCGCAAAAATATTGGATTCAGTTATATCGTCAGTTTGGGGTCAATGCTGGACGTGGACATTGGAGATATGATCGATTTTCTGGGCTCCCGATCCGATGTGTCCAGTATTGTCATGTATGTAGAGAGCCTGAGCAACTTTCGCAAATTCATGAGTGCAGCCCGCTCCGTGGCCCGGATAAAACCGATCATCGTTCTCAAGTCAGGGCGCAGCGAGGTAGGAGCCAGGGCGGCCAGATCCCACACCGGAGCCATGACCGGAGTGGACGCTATATATGACGCAGCCTTTGAGCGAGTTGGCATTGTCCGGGTCAAGACCTTTGAAGAGCTCTTTGACTGTGCAGAGATCTTGGCCAAACAGCCCAGGCCTCCCAGTCCTAAGCTAGCCATTATGACCAATGCCGGAGGCTTGGGTGTCATCGCCATGGATGCCTTGGCCGATTATGGACTGGAACCTGCGCAGCTGTACCCGGAGACCATTGAAAAACTCAATGAATTTCTACCGGACCATTGGAGCCGGTGTAATCCGGTGGATATTCTGGGCGATGCATCCTCCGAACGTTATCGCAGGTCAGCTGAAGTTCTTCTTCAGGCGGAAGAAGTTCAAGGCCTGCTTTGTATTCATGTCCCCCAAGCCATATCCAAGCCTCTGCATGTGGCTGAAGAGCTGGTCGATGTCTTTGCCGGGACCAATTTTCCTGTCTTCACGGCCTGGATCGGCGGTGATGAGAGTGTACAGGCCAGAACCGTCTTTCACGATGCCAACATTCCTACTTTTGATACAGCAGAGCGGGCAGTTCGAGCCTTTATGGATCTCTATCGCTACGCGCAAAATCTGGAAGCTATCCAAGAAGTTCCCCCCAAACTTCCCCGCAAGCTTGATGTAGACCGAGAACGGGCTGAAGAAATCATCCGCAGCGGATGCGAAAGCCGCATTCCCTATTTGACCGAGCTAGACGCCAAGCGGCTGCTGGCGGCGTACGGACTCCCTGTTAATACCACCCGTTTGGCCCAAACCCCAACCGAGGCCGTGCATCTGTCCCGCGAAATTGGCTATCCTGTGGTCCTCAAGATCCAATCCAAAGACATCCTGCACAAAAGCGAAGCCAAATGCGTCCTCCTGAACCTGCGCAACGACACCGAAGTTGTGGAAGGATACAAGGATATCCTGGCCAGTGCTGCACATTACAATCCCAGAGCCTGCATTGAAGGGGTTACTGTGCAGAGGATGCTTCCCAAGCCTGAGTATGAAATCATTTTGGGGGTTAGAAAAGACCGGGATTTCGGCCCTATTATCATCTTTGGTATGGGTGGAATCTTCACCGAAGTATACCAGGATAGATCTATAGGTCTGCCTCCATTGAATCGTCTGTTGGCCAAAAGGATGATGAAGCAGACAAAGGTATATCGCCTGCTGCGTGGATATCGAAGCATCCCGGCCGCAAATCTCCTGGCCATGGAAGAGGCTTTAATCCGCTTAGCCCATCTGGCTTCCGACTTTGCATACATAGAGGAATTGGATATCAATCCCCTCATTTGCATAGGCCAGGAGATCGTGACCTTGGACGCCAGGGTGGTTCTCAATCCTGAGCCGGAAGCGCCCACTCCGTTCCATCTGGTCATCAGCGCCTATCCCAATCAATACGAAAGTTACGCCACGAGCAAAAACGGCTTGGACATATTTATTCGCCCCATCAAGCCCGAAGATGCCCCCCTGTTGACAGATTTTTTCAAGACCCTCTCACCCCAAACAGTGTATTTTCGCTTTTTCCATTCCATGAAACATCTGCCCAAAGACATGCTCGTCCGTTTTACCCAGGTCGACTATGACCGGGAAATCGCCTTGGTTGCACTGCATGAGTCGGAGGGAGGGGAAGAAATGCTCGGTGCGGCCAGGGTGATCAAGGAGCACCATACAAACAGCGGAGAGTTTGCGGTACTGGTCAGCGACTCTTGGCAAGGACAGGGCATTGGAGCGGCTCTGCTCAAGAACTGCCTGATCATTGCCCAGGAACGCGGATTGCAGAAGGTCTGGGGGTGTGTCATGTCCGGAAATACCCAAATGCTGGCCTTGGGCAAAAAACTCGGTTTTGACATCAAGCGTGACCGGGGAAGCACAGACTTCATTTTGAGTATTGACCTCCAACATGTCGATCTAGTCGGAGAAAAGGCCACAATCGACTCTTGATGATTTCACTTCACGACAGAGCATCGTGTGACAAGCAAGGAGCATTCTGTAATGACCCAAACCTGCAATACCCACAATACCGATACACACATCCGACAAAAGTCGTCAGCCAATGTGTATGAACTGTAGCCATTTCAAGTCTATCTCCCATATCTCTGACCATGCACCGGCATAATTCGCTTTGGCAACACAAATATGCAACGTAATATAAAGAAGTGGCCATATGCTGCACCCTGTTTGCCTCTTCGTCACAGACGGCAATCCGCGTGTCCGCCAATTCCTGTACCGGAAACTTCTACGCGACGGATACAAGGCCTTTATGGTCTGCACAGTGCAGGAACTGGAGCAGCGATTGCAAAACTTGCCATGTGAAGAAACCGTACTCATTCATCAAAAAAAGACGAATAAATTAAAGGCGAATCAATGAATATGCAGCGTACAAGGCCTTCACCTGAGATCAAAGGAGGTCAGAAACAGAATCACGTCTACCAATCCATCCGGCGCAAGATCCTGGCCAGCATACTTGTGCCCTCCTGCATTCCCCTCATTCTGGTCAGCGCCGTCATCCTGTATCAATTTTACACTTCGTATACAGCCAAGGTCCAGGACCACTTAGCTGCCTTGGTCCAAAAGCATACCCAAAATATCGATAGCTTCCTTCAGGAGCGGCTGGCTGACATTCAAGCATTGTCTACTAAAAGCCGTTTGAATGATTTACAGGACAGTACTCGCTTGCAGCAGGAACTAAAGAACTTACAACGGGTTTACGGAAACCTTTTCGTTGATATCGGCCTGGTTGCTGCAACCGGACGTCAGGTGGCCTACGCCGGTCCCTATGAACTGGAAGGAACGGACTATAGGCAGGCCACATGGTTTCAGCAGGCCAAGAAGAACGAGTCCACGATTTCCGATGTTTTTCTGGGCAAGCGCGGATTTCCCCATTTTATCGTCACCGTCCGCCGGATCCAGGAGGGCAAGGAGTGGATTTTACGTTCGACTATAGACTTTGGTGCATTCACCAACCGGGTACAGAATATCCGTATCGGACAGACCGGCTTTGCCTTTATCATCAATACCAAAGGGGAACTGCAAACCCAGGCTCCTGCGGACCTCAAGCCGCAGGGAGAGACGTATCTGCGTTTGGCTCATAATATGAAATCAAATGCCTTTGTCACCCCGGCCCAAATCGGTTCCCATGGCGAGTGTATGGTGGCAATCGCGCCTCTGAAAAACGGGCAATGGTTTTTTGTTTATCAACAACAACAAGGCGAAATCTTAGCTGATTTGTACAAAGCATTCATGTTGGTTGCAGGCATTGTTCTTCTGGGCATTGTGGGTATTACCTCTGTAGGATACATCCTTTCCTCCCGTATGATCGCCCGAATTCAAACCATTACCCAGGAAAAAGAGATCATGAACCTGCAGGTGGTTCAAGCGGGCAAAATGGCCGCAGTAGGAGAACTGGCTGCGGGCATTGCCCACGAAATCAACAACCCTGTGGCTATCATGATCGAAGAGGCCGGGTGGGTGGAAGACTTGCTGGAAGAGGAACACCTGTCCAATGCGGATAATGAGCAGGAAATCAGAAGGGCCCTGCAGCAAATTGCTATCCAGGGCAAGCGGAGCAAAGACATAACCCATAAGCTGCTCAGCTTTGCCCGCAAAACAGATGCCCACATCCAGGAGTTAAATATTCCCGAACTTATTGAAGAAATCGTGGGGGTTTCCGAACAGAGGGCTAAATTGGCTGCTGTACAGGTCCAGACTGAAATTCAGCCAGATCTTCCCCACTTACAGGCCTCACCTACCGAGATGCAGCAAGTATTCTTAAATCTGGTCAACAATGCCTTGGATGCGATGGAGGATATGCAGGGCGGTCAACTGACCATCCAGGCCTTTAGGCGAGGGGATTTTGTTGTGGTTCAGGTGCAAGACACCGGACCGGGTATTCCCAAACACGATTTGGAAAGGATCTTTGAGCCGTTTTACACCACCAAAGCAGTGGGCAAGGGGACTGGTCTGGGATTGTCCATCTGTTATGGCATTATAGAAAAAATGGACGGCCATATTTCGGTACAAAGCGAGGTTGGGGCCGGAACCACCTTCATTGTCGAATTGCCCGTTTCGGCGGCCGAATGCCGGCAGGAGAAGAATACATGACCAATACGCATGCAGAGATCCAGTTGCTGCTCATCGATGATGAACAGGAATACGTCCGGGTCTTGAGCAAGCGTCTATCCAGACGCGGCATACAGACATCCCATGCCTACAGTGGACATGAAGCGATCCAAGCCCTGCGCTGGAATATGTATGATGTGGCTGTTCTGGATCTCAAACTCGGGGATATGGATGGGCTGGAAGTCTTAAAAGTCATGCGATCCTTGGCCCCTTCCCTGCCGGTTATCATCTTGAGCGGGCACGGTTCGGCCAAGGCTGCTGAACAAGGCCTGGCCCAAGGGGCCTTTGCTTACCTGACCAAGCCCTGCGCCTTTGAGGAGCTCCTGGCCGAAATCAGTCAGGCTGTGGAAAAGAAACGGGCCTCCACTTCATCATCTGCAGATAATCAAGGGTGACATCCAACCTCATCATAAGATGCAACTGATCACAAGCATGACATCAAAGAGACGTTTTGATTCTGCACACCTCTCCCTGTATCCCGATTCTCTTTTTTTTCGTACCCAGGGTTCTTTCCAGAGATTTCTTCTGCTCTTTTTACAGAATGTAAAAAAAACAGACAGGAGGAAGCTATTTTCTATCGGCAGACACTGTCTTATCTGTAAAATTTGTCGTATTTCAAGCGTGTTATATTGCAAATCCTTTTCATTCTCCCTGGCATATGCATTGCTATGTATCAAGCAATTACTCAACAACATAAGCCAACTCAGGGAACAAAAATTTAACCCCTCCTCCCATCCCAGGAGTCGCTCATGAGCTATTCTGTTCTGATTGTGGACGACGAACCGGAGTTTCTGCAGGTCTTACTCAAGCGCTTGCGACATCGGGCCATTGAGGTTTCCGGAGTCGATCGCGGAGAGAAGGCCCTACGCATCCTGGCTGTAGAACCCAGGGATGTTGTAGTCCTGGACCTGCGCATGCCGGGGATAGGCGGCATGGAAACCCTGCGCCGCATCAAGGCAAACAATCCAGCCACTGAAGTCATCCTGCTCACTGGACACGCCAAGATTGAAGTGGCCAAGGAAGGATTGCAGGCCGGGGCCTTTGATTACGTGATGAAGCCTGTGGTCCTGGACGAACTGGTGCACAAGATAGAAGACGCCGCAAAACACAAATCTCTGAAAGGAGGTGCTCCAATGGCACAAAAAGAATAAGACCAGCCCAGCCTGTAAATGCTCGATAATTTTTTCCTCTGATAGGATTTTTTTCATTGGAGCTAAACATCAACCCCCAAACGGAGGTCCATATGTCTTGGGCACGAAAAATCTATCACGGTATGTACGCAGCCGCAGAACATCAGGCCAGATGGGACTATGAAACGTCTATGACCATACTCCACAGCCGTAAACGCCTCTGCATCCTCTGTCTTCTCCTTATCCCCGCCTTGTTGGTCTCTGTCTCTTTGGCCGCAGACATCGGTCCTTTACCAGAAATAGTTGGTGGACATAAGGCCTATGCCCCGGCTTATTACACCCCTTTTATATTTTCCGCCTCCATCCTTATAGGGCTGTTAGCCGGATTAATTACCGGATGCATTGGGGCAGGCGGCGGCTTCATCATCACCCCGGCCCTCATGAGCGCTGGGGTCAAAGGTATTTTAGCTGTTGGCACAGACCTCTTTCACATCTTTGCCAAGGCTATTATGGGCACTACGGTGCACAAGAAGCTGGGTAATGTGTCGGTCAAACTGGCCCTGGCTTTCTTAGTTGGCTCCTTTGTCGGAGTTTTTGGCGGCGGGATACTGAACAGGTTCATTTATGAAATCAATCCAGTGATGAGCGATCTGTTTATCAGCATTGTCTATGTGGTTCTTCTGGGCTTTTTGGGGAGCTATGCTTTACTGGATTTTCTCAAGCTGCGCAAGGCGGAAAATGCCGAAAGTACACCCGTCCATGGCGGAAAATCCAAGCCTTCCAGCACTGGCTCAACTGCCCTGGCCAACAAACTGCAATCCACGCACATCCCCCCAATGATCACCTTTGACGAGGACCTGGTTCCTGGCGGAAAAAAGATTCCGGCCGTTTTTGTGGCCATCTGCGGAGGAGCAGTGGGCTTTTTGGCCGCCATTATGGGCGTGGGCGGAGGTTTCGCCACCTTTCCCATATTTGTTTATGTCCTGGGCGTCTCTTCCTTTACTACTGTGGGCACAGACATCCTGCAAATCATCTTCACTGCGGGATTCGCCTCCATCTCCCAGTACGCAATTTACGGCTTTATCTTCTACACCCTGGCCATGGGCATGCTCATTGGCTCCTTGTTCGGCATCCAGGTCGGCGCTCTGACCACCAAGGTGGTCAAGGGCATCTATATCCGGGGCTTTTACGCAACCGCCATCCTGGCCGGTTTTATCAACCGGCTTTTTGCTCTACCCAATAACCTCAATGAGATGGGGGTCATCTCCATATCCCATGGTTTGACCTCTTCTCTGACCACTGTCGGTAATCTGGTTTTTTTCGTCATTATCGGATTTTTCGGTATCTGGGTGTTTGCCAAATTTTTGGGCAATATTCCTGCCCTTCGGGGTCAAGTCAAAGTTAAAAAATTATAAGACATCGAAATGCAAAAAAACGTCAACCTGAATGGAGGTATGACATATGATCGTTCATGACAAGAAGCACATGACCTGGGGTGTGCTCATGACCATTATTTACGCCGGCATTCTTATTTTCATGTTCTCCAACACTTTTCAAGGCCGGGTTCCTGGAGAAAAGATTAACGCTTTCAAGGCATCGGATAATCTTTTTAATTCCATAGCCAAGGGCTCCACGAATTATTTCCCAACACTCTTAGAAGAAAACAAAAAGTTTATGGATCACAGCATCAACCTGACAATTAATCTCTCAAATGATGCTGTGGTCGAGAAGGGGAGTGAACTGCTGCAGAGGACAGGAGTTTCAGTTCAAACTGTGGATACCAAAATCACTGTTCAAGGCCAACTGGGTCACATCCTGGAAGCAGGCATTCTTGATGCTCAGGCCATGTTCAAAAACCAGGAACAACAACTGATGAACGTATATGGCCTTGAGGGGAGAAAAGTGACGTATGTCTGGTGGCATATTTTCAATGCCCTGGAAAAGAGTCTGACCAAGGCCGGCGACTTTAAGGCCGCCAAATTTGTGGGCAGGGCGAACAAACGCGGGGTAGAGGTTGGTTATAATTTTTACGGCATATCCAGCCAAAGCGCTACGGACAAGGCCGGTATTCTTACTTTCTCTCTCGTCTTCTACGTCCTGTATACCCTCTGGTGGGGTTTCTCCATCTTCTTTTTATTTGAAGGTCTGGGGTTACGAATGAGCTCAGGAGCCAAAAAGGAAGTGTAAGAACGCGTTAAATAACATTGACCAGGATCATGCAATAATATGACCGCGGTGGCAGGGTCTGGATAGTTACCTTTGCTGCCGCGGTCTTTTTGTTCTCGGCCAAAAAACAACAGCAATGGCATCATCTGGCTTTTATTTCTTGCAGTTTCATAGTATGATTTAATAATAGGTCTTGAGCAGACAAGAGTTCGCCCCGATCTTATTGATAATACATTGTGACCGTGAACCTGGAACTTTGAACCTGTGCAATATGACCACAACATTGCTGAACAAAGCCATAGCTGCCTTCAAACAGAGACTTTTCTTTTCACGGCAGGAACCGAAGACTGGGGACGAGACCGAACTGATACGACTCTTCCAAAACCGGTATGCTGAATTCCGCTTTCTCCTGGCTGCAAATATTCGGGCCCTGGATATCATGCATGAATTGGAGCGGGTTCTGCATGAAAACCGACCTTTTGGCATGGTCTTCATCCGTTCCAGATGCATAGCCCTGCTCACGGCAATCTACCGGATTATCCGCTCTCTGGATCGACTGGCCCCAAACACCTATCACGACTTGAGCACTGCATTCGATCGTATTGAACAGCAAATAAAAGACAGCCTGGAAAGCAGAAAGCTCCCTGAGAGCAATGAGCTGACCATGGCTTTGCATCAGGTTCAAAAGAAACATTGTGACCTGGTGGGACCAAAGATGGCCAACTTAGGGGAACTTAAGTCTGCTTTGGCCCTGGACATCCCCAAAGGATTTGTGGTCACCACTGCCGGGTATGCACAATTTTTTGAACAAAACGACCTGCAGGATGAGATAAACTCCAGAATTCAGTCAGCTGCATATGACTTAAGCGGCCAAGCTCAAGGGGACCTGGAAGATAAGCAACACTCAGAGCATACCACATGGCTGGAATTGAGCTCCCAAATTCAAAACCTTATTCAACACGCCGAGCTCCCTCCCCAGCTGCTCCAGGCAATTCGAGAAGAATTTACACATCATTTTGGGTGGCAAGACGATATTCGAATCTCAGTTCGCAGCAGCGCCCTGGGTGAAGACACAGCCCATTCCTCCTTTGCCGGCCAATACCGCTCTGTGCTCAATGTGGACCGTGAAGAACTCCCCCAGGCGTATAAAGATGTGCTGTCCAGCAAATACACTTTACAGGCCATGACTTACAGGTATCACCGGGGAATCAGGGACGACAGCGTACATATGGCCGTTGGATGTCTGGAGATGATTCCCGCATCAGTCAGCGGGGTCATGTATACCTGCAATCCAACCAAAAGCCAGGACGATTCGATTATCATAACCGCTGTCTTTGGCCTGCCCAAGGGAGTAGTTGACGGCAGTCAGCCGGCTGACACCTTTGTGCTGGACCGGAACACACGAAAGCTTCATACCCAGCACATAGCTCACAAGACAGAGCAGTTCGTACCCAGCCAAACAGCTGGGGTAATCAGCACTCCTGTCCAGCACGACTTCCAGGAACGGCCGTGCCTGAACTTAAACCAAATCCGCAGGCTTGCCGAAGCAGGCGTAAAGATCGAGACCCATTTTGCTGCCGCCCAGGATATTGAATGGGTGATTACTCCAGACGACCGTCTGGTCTTCCTTCAGACCAGGCCACTGTCCTCGGGTCATGGCCCTCAAAAGCAAATCCAAACCAAGGTACCTCCACTGCTTCAGGGAGGACTTACCGGCAGTCCCGGGATTGGCAGCGGAAAAGTCTTCCATGTAGAAAACGATGCGGATCTCGTCCTTTTTCCAGACCAGGCCATCATCGTTTCCTCCAAAGGCTTGCCCAAATGGGCCCCGCTTCTGGCCCGAGCTGCAGGCATAATCACTGAACACGGCAGTGTGGCCGGACATTTAGCCAACATCGCCAGGGAATTCGGAGTTCCAGCCATCGTCGGACTCAAAGGAGCTACCGAGCAACTGATGAACGGGCAGATTGTTACCTTGGTTGCTGATGCTCAGCAGGTTTTCGAGGGTCAAGTTGACGAACTGCTTGAGCAGCATGCACCAAATGCCCACCCAATGCAGGGCCATCCGGTCTATGCTTTGCTGCAGCGGGTGACAGAACATATCTTGCCCTTGTATCTGGTTGATCCGGAAAGCACGGATTTTCAAGCCATAAACTGCCGAACTCTGCACGACATCACCCGATTCGCCCATGAAAAATCAGTCCAGGAAATGTTTGAATTCGGTGTCCGCCATCAGTTTTCCCCCCGGGCAGGCAAACAACTGAAAACCACAGTTCCCATGCAGTGGTGGATTTTAAATCTTGAGGATGGATTTCGAGAGGAGGTCGAAGGTCGTTACGTACACCTCAATCACATTCAGTCCGTGCCTATGCTCGCCCTGTGGAGGGGCATCACAGCTATTCCATGGCAAGGCCCGCCGGGACTGGACCGAAAAGGCTTTGCCTCGGTTTTGTACCAAGCCACAATCAATCCTGAGTTGACCGAGGCAGCAGCCTCCAACTTCAAAGTCAAGAACTACTTTATGATCTCCAAAGAGTTCTGCAATTTGTTTTCTCGTTTCGGCTTCCATTTTTCTTCAGTGGAAGCATTGGTGGGGCAGAGGATCAGGGAAAACTACATCCGATTTCAGTTCAAAGGAGGAGCGGCAGACTATTTCCGGAGAGTAAAGAGAACCGAATTCGTCGGTCGTCTTTTGGAAATATACGGTTTCCAAGTGCTTCTGCGTGAAGACAGCCTTGTGGCCAGAATGGATAATTATGAGCAGAGTTTCTTGCTTCAACGGCTCAAAATTCTGGGCCATGTGATCATTCATACCCGGCAGCTGGATATGATCATGGACAACGAGCATACTGCTCGGCAGTACTGGGAAAGGATGCAGGCTGAGTTGGAGGAGGTCAAAGGCTTGGAGATTTGAGGTGTTCAGAATCCAGCTTTACCAAGGTAAAGCTGGATTCTGAACTTAGGATTCGATCTGCTTAGGCAGGGTGATCACTAATTTCTTATCCTGCAGGGCACATGTCCCTTGCAAAGCAGCAACCAAATCCTGCAGACGGGTCATCAGGCCATTTGCATCTGTGCTTGGATCTAAGCTCCAGCCGGAAACATTTATATGTACCTCCTGCTCTGAGTCCAGTGGTTGGAATACAATCTCATCATCGGCCTGACTGTGGGTCATAGCCCACTCCAAAGCGCAAAAAAAGCAATGCATGCACTCCACGGGCCGGGTGGTCACTTGCAGCTTGATGTCTTTTCCCTCCAAGCACAACCCCATTTTCTTATTTTTCAGCAAACGATTGCTTAAGGCAAACACTGTCTGCATTGTGTGAACAATATCCACACCACCCACTTCCTTGTCCGGGGCATGGGCCAAGGTATTGAGAAATGTGCTCAACTCCTGCCCCCGCTGGATTTGTTGTCCGATATCTTCCAGGGTCTTGGTAAATCGCTGGGCATGCCCGGACAGCTCCTCTTTTTTGAGATTCAATAAATCGTGCATCAATCCAGTAGATTCATTGATAATGGCCAAAATATTCCTGATTTCGTGAGAATAACTGGCTACCACCCGGCCCAAAAACACCACATGAGGATCTGGATGCCTATTGTCTGTGTTGGCTGTCATTTTTACTTTCCTGCCGCTTCTTGAAGTTTGGCCATAAGTTCATCGATGTTCAGCGGCTTCATCATGTAATCAAAGGCTCCGTGCTGCATGCCCTTGATCCCGTCTTCTGTAGATCCGTACCCAGTGAGCAAAAGCACCGGCAAATCCGGGTGCCGGGACTTAATGCGCTTGAGAACTTCAATTCCGCTCAGTCCAGGCATCTTGAGATCCAAAACCACTATATGGGGCGGATTATTTTCTACAGCCGACAGTCCATCCTCACCGTTATCCACTGTCTGCACCGTATAATCCCGTAGTTCCAGCCGTTCAGCCAAGGCCCCGGTGAACTCCTGTTCATCGTCAATCAACAATACTTTCATGGTGGTCATACAGTCCCCTCAGCACTCCCGGTTTTTACCGGCAGATAAATTGTAAATGTGGACCCGACACCTTCTTTGCTGGCTACCTTGATATCCCCACCGAGTTTTTTGATAATCCCATAGGTGATGGAAAGCCCTAATCCGGTCCCGTACCCTTTTTTGGTGGTAAAAAATGGTTCAAATATGTGTCGTAATGTTTCATTTGTCATTCCACAGCCGTTGTCGTCAACAGAAACCCCGAGAGTATTTTCATTGATCTCCCAACTGCGAATATGAATTCGCCCTTCCCCATCCTGAACTGCAGACAGGGCATTGCTGATCAAGTTCAAGAAGACCTGTTCCAACTGACCTTGATCCGAATGCACTTTGGGCAGATTTTGGGCCAAATCCAATTCTATGTCTACATTCCGGTCTTCAGCTTCCTTTTCCAGAAATCCCAGGACTTCGTGCAGGATTTCGTTCACATCCAAGACTTCGTAGTTGGTTTCCAGCCGTCGGGCAAATCCCAATAAACGGTAGGTAATGCCTCTGGCTCGTTCCACAGATCTGATAATGGAGGCAACCAAGCCCAAGAACTTCTCTTTGTGCTTGAAGTCATCTGTCCTCTCCAGAACATCCTGCATCAACCCGGCCTTCTCATTGATAATGGCCAAAGGATTGTTGATCTCATGGGCCACCCCAGCCGCCATTTGACCAATGGAAGACAATTTCTGACTGTGTTCCAGTTCTCGAAAAGCGAGCTCTCTCCGTTCGTCCGCATGCTTGATCCGTCGAACCAGGACCCCGGTCAACCGGAATATGATAAAGGCAATCAGGATGACACTTAAACCGAATACAACCAGCATCTGCCCCTTGAGTGCATACCAGGAACGTAAAAGGAGGCTGCACTCCTTGACCAGGAACAGAACGAATTCCTGCTTGGAAAAGTAGACGTAGGATAGAAATATTTCCCGTCCTTGTGGATCTGTCATTTCAATGACCGCAGGCTGAAAGGTCTTGGGGGGAAGATCAATGGGGCACTTATCCAGGACCCCCCCATAGAACTTGGATGGGGTTTGAATGATGCCTTCTCGATTGAGCAAAAAAGCGTCGCTGTCCGCCTCCAGACTCATGGAAGCGATGATATCGTTGAAGGTACCGATATCGATAGAAGCCCGAACAACCCAATTTTGGCCGCTTGGATCCTTGCGCTCGACTGCTACGACCAGGTGCGGAAACTTGCGATACCCCAGAAAGACATCGCTGATATAGGAGCCCTTGATGTGCACTTCCTGGTACGAGGGCATGCCGGTGTAGTCCTTGCCCTCCAGGTCATACGGCCCGACGTATTTGACCTGCACCCCCTCGGGATTGATTACTCCCAGGTCCACAAACCCGCTGAAATTCTGCTGAATGGTATAAAAGATATTTTTCAGCTCATCTTCCTGACTGAGCTGGTCTACGCTGTAGGCATTGGCGATGTACTTGACCGCGCTGAGCCGTTCCTGCAGAAAAAGCTCGAATGAATGCTTGGTCTTATTTTCCAATACCCTGAGTTGGTTAATAGTTTCGTTGCGAATGGCGCTTTGATACTGATGATAATTGATAAAGAGCATAATGGTGAGAGGAATCAGGGTCACGAGAAACATGAGCACAGCCATGTTCCGGCGAAGCTTGACATATCTGTCCTCGCTCACCTGATCGGGGAGTGTGAACAATCGCTGAGCAATGTAAAAAATTCTCATTTTGGGCTGCATCTCTTTTTGAACCTTTCAATCCACATACATCCCAATAGCTGTCACCGGCCAAGGAGAATAGAGCCGTTTTGAAGCCGGCCCCGGGCAAAAGCTTCTAAGGCCTGATCAACCGGGGCGATCACAGAATCAACGACCTGCACCTTTTTCCATTGCAGATAATCGAAATACTGACCCTCTATCCCGTTACATATAACTGTATCCACATCTTCACTCAGAATGAGTTGACACATATCTTCAGCCGAAGGGTGCGCCAGGACCAAGATCCTCTCCTGCTCGATCCTGCCCTGATCGCTCACTTTTCCTATCCATGCCTCGGTACACAGATCAAACCTGGGAGCAATGCATTCACCTGACATTGGTATCAAAATCTTTGCCATTTTTTGCTGCCATACAAATATTCAGCATACACAGTGTATTGGAGGAACCAAACCGCCATAGGTCAAAGGCTTGCACGAAAGAACCTGTTTCATGTGTTTCATATCATATCATTCTGCTTCAGCTGTCTATGCCATAACGTTTCATTTTGCGCCAGAGCGTACTTCGACCCCATCCGAGAAATTCCGCGGCCAAGCTTTTGCGCCCCTTGGCCTTATACAAGGCATCCAGAATCATTTGCTGTTCCATTTCCGGCCAGGATTGGGCAGCCGGCTGAGACTTCCGGATCGTCTCCCCTTTTTCCTGAGCCGAAACCACGGGACGATCTCCGTCTTGCTCATCATTCTGCTCGAACATGTATGATGGAAGGTGGCCCAGTTCGATCAGCCTTCCTGTACATATATTGACCGCGAATTCGACAACATTCCGCACCTCACGCACATTGCCCGGGAATGAATAACTCAGCAAACAATTTCTACTTTCCTGACTGAATCCCTTGATTTTTTTTTGAAATTTATCGGTAAAAAAGGTCAGAAAGTGATCGATGAGGAGCTGTACATCCCCTTCCCTGTCCCGCAAAGGTGGAAGCTGCAGACGAACAACGTTGAGCCGGTACAACAAGTCCTGCCGGAACTTACCCTGGGAGACCATAGACTGCAAATCCCGGTGTGTAGCGGCAACAATGCGTACGTCCACAAAAATCCCTTTGGTACTGCCCAAGGGATAAATGGTATGGTCATCGAGAAAGGAAAGGAGCTTGACCTGCAAGGACAAGGGCAAGTCTCCGATTTCGGTCAAAAAGAGGGTGCCATTATGGGCCAATCGAAACCTGCCCGGCTTATTCTCTGTTGCCCCGGTAAATGCTCCCTTTTGATGTCCAAACAGTTCAGACTCCAAGAGGGCTTCAGGTAAAGCCCCACAGTTGACCTTGATGAAGCTCCCTTTATTCCTGGCCGAATGCTCATGGATCATCTCGGCCAGGATATCCTTGCCAGTCCCGGTTTCCCCGGTAATCAGCACCGAAGAGTCAGTCTGGGCAATACCTGGGACCATCTGAAAGATCTGTTCCATTTGCGGACTACGGCCGATCAATGCCCCAAAGCTGTAGGCCTCGCTGCGCAAGGTATCCTGGGCCCGGCTGGGTCGTAAATCCTCAAATGACTCTAACCAGCCGGCCAACTCACCCTGGACATCCGCTACCGGCGCAAAGTTGACCCGGACCGGAATCCGCTCCCGATTGCGGTCGATGATGTCCCCTTCTTGACATACCGGCTCAGTATCCACACTCATGGCAGACAACGGACACTTCACCCCGCACATATTGCTGCGCATGATATGTCGACAAGGTATCCCTCTGGCCTCCAGATTGGTGAATCCAGTAAGGACCTCAAGAGAGCGGTTGATAAAAACGATGTGCCTGGATTTGTCCAGCAGGGCTACACTGGCAGGTATTCTGTTCAGGAGGCGGTAAAATGGAATGGGGTGTTCGGCGAGGCCATGCACAAAGAGTCGAGCCTTTTCAGCGTTTGGAGTCATGACATCACCTGGCTGCCCAGTCCGCATGTGCGGACTGGGCAGTTATCTTTTAATGCACGGAAATCAGCCCACCGGCGGACATAGCCAAAATGACGGCGATGATCAGGGCAAAAACCAAAAAGATGTAAGGTTTTTCTTTGCTTATGATCATGCCCACAACCGAACCCCAAGCTCCAAGCACGCCGGCAAAACAACAGATGCTGATGCCCAGCATGGCAATGGCATCGCTCTTGGCCAGAATTTCCAGATACCAATGTCCGTGCAGAACCTTCGAGTTGGCGGCTTCTTGCCAGATAACCGTTGTATCCTTGCCTGCAAACAGGCCGTCAAGGACAACCTGGGGATCGAAAAACTGGTTCATGCCGATAAGATAGAGAATTATGCCGATAATGGACACGCCCATGCCGATCAATGCGATCCAATAGGCGATCTCACCGTAGATAATGCCTGACAGCAATGGTTTTGGTATTTGTCTTTCTTCTGTCATGACGTCCTCCTAAAGCATCCCGATTGCCTTTTGTACCAACCTGATTCCGGAAAACAGCATGACCGCAATGATCAGGTAGCGAATAAATCCCGCCTTGACCTTGAGCATGATCCTGGCCCCGATCAGGGTGCCCACAATAAGGCCGATCATGCTGGGAACGGCAAACAAGGGAAACATGCCTCCGCCCACGATATAGGGCCATACAGCGGCCGTATCGCCCAGGGAGATCATGACCTTGCTGCAGGTTGCGGCCACTTTCAAGGGGGCCATCATGACCAGATTGAACACCGGAACCATGGCCCAACCCGCGCCCAGACCGAAAAGTCCGGAAATGAGTCCGACTCCGCAGAACAGGACCATTCCCAAGGCCACCCTGGTCAACTTGTAGTCCACTACCTTGCCCAGCGAGGCCTCATAATAGGGCATAGCCAAACCGAGTTTGGCTGAAAACTTGTCCATGTGGGTGACTTCTGGATATTCCGACTTCCCGCCGAAAAAGATAAACAGCATGCCGATGCCGATGACGATGAGCCCAAGAGCTCCATTAATGAAGGCTTCCCCGCCCTTGCCCGTATGGGCCTGGATATACCCGGCCAGAAGGGCTCCGATTACCGCAAACACGGTATAGGGGACCGCTCCTGTAAACAACAGCCGAATGTTGGCAATGCCCCGGCGGAGAAAAGGCCTGGCCGCAACCAGGGCTCCGGCCATAGCCACAAACAAGCCCGTGGAGCGCACGATATAGGAATCAATAGGGGTGAACCCCATGAACAACGGAGTAAAGATAACCCCACCGCCAACACCGGCCAACACGGCAAACACACCAATTGCTATACAGATGAACAGCATGCCGACAAAAAACATCAACGGGCTCATGCCCATAGGCTCAATGCCGGAAGAGGCATGGATGGTGCTTACACTGACCACCACAGCCAAGGCAATAAGCAAGGCCCAACCCAATCCCTTGAGAATGGTTTTCCTTTTGGCCAGAAACGTTTTCATGCATCTTCTCCTTCAGATCATGCATTTTCATTTACTGTGCAGGTCATTCATTTTTCCTGACCGCCTCCAGCCAGGCTGTACACTCAGCCGGCCTCTTTCTGTCGATCAGGTAACCCAGCTCGAACAATGGCCGATATACCTTCTTCCACCCTTCCTTGCGCTCATGAGTATTTTTGCATAGCCACCCCTCTTCGCTCGATTGTCCTCCCCAGGCTTGTGAATATTTACACAATTTCTTTTCTTTCGCTTTAAAGCTTTTCTTTTTCCTTGTCAAAAAAAATTCAATATGTCTCATTAGTTTTCATAACGTCTCATCAAACGTAAAAACCCCGTTTCGCAGTGCACATATTTGCTATGACTCATGACAAAATCACGGCAATGTTCAGGGCACAATGTAGCACTTCCAGATGGAGTGCCGAG
>CAYZLB010000007.1:0-23738 GCA_964479235.1 uncultured Desulfohalobiaceae bacterium | reverse complement strand
CGTGGCAGCACGCATCATTTCAATCCCAGGGAGCCTTATGCCCTTTGCCTTCTCCAAACGCAGCTTTTCCCGACGGGACATATTGAAGGTTTTTGCCGGACGCATGAAGCAGGACGCAACACCCGCCCTGCAAACTGGTATTGACCCTTTGTCCAGGTCCATCGATCACCTCATAGACATTCGCGACTATGAGCAGGCAACGAAAAAGCTGGAGAGCTTACTGCAAAAAAGTCCCGATCATATCCAGGCCCAGCGCAAGCTTGGATTCTGTTTGACCCGGATCGGTCGTTTGGCAGAGGCTGAAAAGATTTTTTCCGGCATTTTGCGTCATTTACCCCACGATCCCTTTGCTCTGCTCCACCAGGGAGTGAACTTTGCTCGACAGAACCGGCTTGATCAGGCCATTGAGGTATGGCGTCTATATTTTAATACCGATCAACCCAGCATTCAGCGCGCTGTGAACCTCCAGATAGCCCTCTACGAAACAAAAGCTCCGGCAGATCCCCAGGAGGCTGCTGACCAGATCATGAAGGCAATTGCCGATCAGCAAAAGATGGATCAAGGATAACTTTCTTGCCGTCACCTCTTGCCTCAAAAAAAAAACTGGATTAGATTCAAATGTCTTGGGTCGTTGCCCAAGGACCATGTCCAGCCAGCCCACGTTTTTGGTCTCGGACAACGGTTGGGTCAGGCACTTATCTATTGGAAGATACGTTCCAAAAACCTGGCTGACTTTTTAGGCAACGCATGGTGGTCAGATTTCGGCAATCAAAACGACAACGCGTTCAGTAAAATACAAGGTGGGTAGTCTATGAAGGAAAGCTTTGATAAACTGAAGGTTGTGGCTGAAAAAATCGCAGACCTGGATGACCGGGTCATTGAAGTCTTTGTCCATTCGGACACGCCCCGGGATCCCTTAAAGGACGACGAGGTTGATATGGTCTGCCATCTGGCTGATCCAGGCATTACCCAAGACCTCAATGTCTACAATGATCAAGGTTTCGCCTGGGGCCTGGATATAGCTGAACAAATCCTCCCGTTTGTGAATGAACAGCACATAGAAACCGAAATTATCGTCTCGCCATTTAATTTTCAGATGCATGACGCTGGAGAGTATGGAGAATACTACCACTCCCTGTTTCTCAAGTCTGGATTCGATCCGGTCCTGGAAGTTGCGGACAAACAGAAAAAGAGCCGCGAAGAGGACATGATCGGAAATTTGGAACAAGAATAGATATAAGAAAATATGGGTCGTTTCCAGCTTTCAGGAACCACGAGGGACATATCCGCGGCCAAACCCAATATCCAGGAAAGAAGGGACGTCGACTCTTTTGGTCCCTCCACATAGTGGACCCGCCCGGCAATACCAGCCATGTCCTGCAATTGCCCCAAAGCGGCCTGCATGCTGCCCAAGGAATCAACCAAGCCAGCTTGGTAGGCTTGAGCACCGGTGAGGGCCCGTCCATCAGCCAGTTCGCGTACCTTTTGCACCTCCATGTCCCTGCCCTGAGCTACAACCTGGACAAACTGTTCATGGAGATCCTGGACCAATTCCTGGAAATATGCTTTTTCAGCTGGGGTCAGTGATTTCGTCGGCGAGCCGGCATCTTTGAGTTTCCCGCTGCTCACTGTTTGATCCTTTACCCCCATACGCTGCATGAGACCTGCAAACGAAAGGAGCTGTGCTTTGACCCCGATGCTGCCGGTTATGCTCCCTGGATTGGCCACGATCCGGTCTGCGCCACAGGCGACATAATACCCTCCGGAGGCAGCCACAGCGCCCATAGAAGCAACCACCGGCTTTTCCCGGGCCAAGGTCCGTACTGCCTCGTAGATCTCCTGGGATGGGGCAACGACGCCGCCGGGAGAATTTATGCGAATCAAAACGGCCTCCACTGCCTCATCCTTGGCCAGGTGCTGGATCCAATCGGTAATCTTTCGGGAGTCTTCTATCATTCCCTTGACATGGACAATGCCGATCCTGGTCGAAAACCAGGCCAAATCCCCGCTGCGCAGATTGACGAAAAAGGCCGCAGCCCCGAATGTCAGGACTACGGCCGCACATATCAGCATTAAGCCAAACAGCAGGGGATGCTTTTGGCTGAACCTACTCTTCATCGCTGGAGGTACTTTCCTCGCCTTCAAGTTTTTGCCGGATCAAATCGCCCAGGTTGCTCCCAGTCGGAGGAAGTCCTTTGCCGCGCTGCTCTTGGGCTCGCTTACGTTCTTCTTCTTCCAGATAGGCCTTGATGGACAATCCCAAACGCCGCTCGTCCGCACTGACCCGAATGACCTTGGCTGTCACTTCCTGTCCCACTTCGTACAATTCGCTCGGGGTCTTGATTTTTTTGGGGCTGAGTTCGGAAAGATGCACCAGACCTTCGATTCCCTCCTGGACTTCCACGAATAAACCAAAATCAGTGATATTGGTTATGGTTCCGTTGACAGTCGTTCCCTCCGGGAACATCTGCGGGATTTGGGCCCATGGATCTTCAGTCAACTGCTTGACCCCAAGGGTGAATTTTTCATTTTCCTTATCCACAGTCAAAACCTTGGACTGGATCATATCCCCAACATTGTACATTTCGCCGGGATGATGAATTTTTTTGGTCCAGGATAGGTCAGAGACATGGATGAGCCCGTCAATTCCGTCTTCAATCCCGATAAAGATTCCGAAGTCGGTGATATTTTTGATCGGAGCTTCCAGAATCGTTCCTTCCGGATATTTTTCATACACCAGATCCCAAGGATTGGGCCGAACCTGCTTCATGCCCAGGGAAATGCGTTTCCGCTCCGCGTCCACGCTCAAGATGACCACTTCCACTTCATCGCCCACATGCACCATCTGCGAAGGATGCCGCAGCTTCCTGGTCCAGGACATCTCAGAAATATGGACCAGGCCTTCAACCCCTGGCTCAAGTTCTACAAAGGCCCCGTAGTCGACGATATTGGTCACTTTGCCGGTAACACGCTGTTCCTGCGGATATTTTTCAGCAATGCCGTCCCAAGGGTTGGGCACCAATTGCTTTAGGCCCAGAGAAACCTTTTGTCCTTCCCGGTCGTAGTTTAGGACCTTCAGTTCCAGACTGTCGCCCATCTGAACCATTTCCTTGGGATGCTTGATCCGCTTCCAGGACATATCCGTGATATGCAGCAGACCGTCTAGTCCGCCAAGATCGACAAAAACCCCGTACTCTGTGATGTTTTTGACCTTGCCGGTCAGGACCTGACCTTCTTCCAAGGTCTCCAAGAGCTGATCGCGCTGATGTTCGCGCTCTTCTTCCAGAATCACACGGCGGGAAACAATGACATTGCTTCGCTTCCGGTTGATCTTTAAAATTCGGAATTCATACTCCTGATTGACCAAGGCGTCCATGTCCGGCACAGGACGCAGATCAACGTGCGAACCAGGCAAAAAGGCTTCAATACCCTGGATCTCAACAGTATAGCCGCCCTTTATTCTTTGGATGATGGTTCCCTTGACGTTCTTTTCTTGTCCCTGCAAGGCCTCAAGCTCATCCAGGACCTTCATCCGTTTGGCCCGGCGATGGGAGAGGGAAATTGTCCCTTCCATGTCGTCCTTGTGGACGACGAATACATCGACCTTGTCCCCGACCTGGACCGTGATATTTCCGTCCCGATCCTTGAATTCATCAGCTGAAATCTGTCCTTCGGATTTAAAGTTCACATCCACCAGGATGTGCTCGTCTCCGATTTTGACCACTGTCCCAGTGATGATACTCCCATCTTCAAGTTCGCCGAAGTCCGAATGCAGATAATTCTCCAGCGCGGCCTCAAAATCGGTCTCGTCCATGGACATGTCATTCATGGACATTTCTTTGTTTTCTGAATTCATGTCCTGGCTGCCTAAATACTCTGGTTGCGTTGTGTGCATCAAACTCATACCCCCTAGCACGGAAAAATTTGGCCAGTTCTACCAGATCGTGGCCTGCAATGCAACTGAAAGAAGAGAAAAAAAAATAATTTTTCATCCTTGATCCGAATCACAGTCAGACCCAAGGGCGGACAGGTCGTAGGTCATGCTGTCGACCACCTCCGCCCAAACCATATCTCCGGGTGCTGCTGCCTGGGAACTGACATAGGTCAGGCCGTCCACCTCCGGGGCCTGAAACCAGGTCCGGCCCTGAAACAAACCCGGCCACTCCGGCTCTGGACAGTCTACCAGAACCTTAAGGTTCTCCCCCACCCACTGGGCCATGATCTCTTGACTGATATCGGCCTGAATGCGCATAAGCTCCTCTCGCCGCTGTTCCTTGACCGCATTCGGCACCTGTCCCGGCAGGCTGGCGGCGGCAGTGCCCTCTTCCGGACAAAAGGAAAATACACCCACATGCCAAAACCTGGCTTCCTGAATAAAAGAAAGCAGGGCCTGGAAATGGGCCTCAGTCTCTCCTGGATAGCCCACTATGATACTGGTCCGGACACAAGCCTGGGGCAAACAGGAAGAGATCCGATCCACAACCCTGCGGGGATCCTGGGCAAAAGGACGGCCCATGGTGCGCAGGATATCCGGATGGGCGTGCTGCAAGGGAACATCTATATAGGGCAGCACAGGGAGCCCGGCATGGGCAATAAACTCCAGCAGTTCTCGATTGACGCCCGTTGGATACAGGTACATGAGCCGGATCCAATCCAGGTCAGTATCCTCACCCAAGGCTTCCAAAAGGGAGCACAGGCCTTTTTTCCCGTATCCCAGATCCCGCCCGTAAGCGGTCAGATCCTGGGCCACCAAACACAATTCCCGAACACCTTGGTACTGCATCAGCTTTGCTTCATCCACCAGCCTTTCCCGGGGTGTCGAAGACAAAGGACCTCGAATGGAAGGTATTGTGCAAAAAGCACACCGATGTTCGCACCCTTCACTGATTTTGAGATATGCAAATCCAGGAGGTGTAGTCAGCAGCCTGGATTGAGCGGAAGGAGGAAGGTCAAAATACTTTCCCAAACAATGAGCAAACTCTGATTGAACCGCCATGGGCAGCCATATGTCTACTTCGGGCAACTCCGCAGCCAGCTCCTGCTGACCATAACGGGCCGGAAGGCATCCTGCCACGGCCAGGAAAGGCCGGGGAGACAAACCGCCGATGTCATGGGCTATATCCAAAATGGTTTGCACAGATTCTTCGACAGCCGGCTGAATAAAGGCACAGGTATTGATCAACACCACATCTGCCTCATCAACTCTTTCCGCCGGGGCATACGCCCTACCCAGCTGTCCGAGCATGTTTTCCGTATCCACCCGGTTTTTGGGGCATCCCAGGCTGATCGTATACACCTTGATCATTGCAGACATTTTAACCGCCTCATTGCCGCATACTGTCATTTCCGCCGGTTTCAGGCCACATTCGTCGATTTTTCACTCGACAGGCAAAAGTTCCTAACTAGATATTTATTTTTGTTCACGATAACCAGAGAACAACCCAGAAGCATCAATTTTTATGCTATTTATTGATTTCATCCATATAACCGTGAATCTGGAACTTTCAACCAGCAAGTTTTTCAGCAGATCGCATTTCCTCAGGTTGATATCATACCAGAAAAACGATAATTACCAAGAAGCAATCAGAAGAATTCTATGCAGGAGGAAAGAGCAGTGCGTGCATGTTGCAAACGTTTGCACACCTGGGAGGCCAAAGGGAGATCACCATATTCCCAGTGGGGAGGTTTCCAGACCAGGCCTTTCTTCTTGGTCGGCATCAGCATTTTTTTTCTGTTTTTTTCCCTGGTCCTTCTGTGTACTCCAATCCAGCTAGGGGCCCAGAGTGAAGAGGTCAAGGGTGACAGCCAGTCGCCCCCAAAAAAGTCGATAAACGAACAGCAGGCAGACAAGGAGCAACAATCCCTGGAGTCTTTGCTCCAGGCCCAACAAGAGGTTTTAAGGGAACAGAAAAACCACGTACAGCAATTGCAAACCAGACTCCCTGATGTCCTGAAAACCTTACATCAGGATATTGAGCGCTTATCCAGCCGGCTCAATGTTCTGATCAGATTAAAGGGATTCATTAAAAAGAACTTCAAAGAGCTGGTTATCCTCAAGCGAAACGTCAACCAACTCCGACAAGAACTGCAATCCACGATGCAGCCCGTGGTCCAGACCCAAGAGGAGCTCAATTCCCTGGAACAAAGTATTCAGGCCAGGCAGAAAGACTTACGTAATCAGCTCTCACTGTCCCCTCAGGCCATTGGCCCGGAAAAGGCCAAAACGGAAATTGCCCAAATCGGGACGATTCTGGACAGCATCAATAAGTTGCAAAACACGTTGCTTCAGGGCAAAGAACCAGCCCAGGAGATGGAACGACAAATCCTGGAATTCGAAAAACTGATCACCCAAGACCTGCAGGTATCTTGGCGAGAATATTTCCTGCAGCCCAGTTTTTCGTTGTTTAAGCTCAGCACTGGGGCTATCAAAGACCAATTTTCACAGTGGCAGCAGAACCTTCCCGTCTACACCCATCTTTTCGTCTTGGGCAACCTCAACTGGCCCCTGTTTTTATTGCAGGCCCTGACCCTTTTTTCCCTTTTTTCTATTCTCTCTTTGCTTATTATGGTCCTGGTCAAACGCCGGGAGGGTGCCCTGTCCATAAAGCGAATGCTCCCGGCCCCTTTGTTCATATCCTTGGCCCTGGCTCTGTTGATAGCCAATACCTTCTTTCAAAGCAGCTTTCAATCCTTGATCTTCCAAACCCTGGCTCAGATCATCCTGGGCTGGGGATTTATTCTGCTCCTGTGGTTGATCCGGTTCTCCATGGTTGAAGACGAATCCGAATTCTATTCCAATCCCTTACGCTTGATGTGGTTTCCCTTTGCCTCCTCCCTGGCCTTGCAAAACGTCATCCTCCCTACGATATTGACCGCCGTCATCTGGATCTTCCTGCTGGCCATTTTCATTATTTTTTTTAAACGGCACAAAACCCGTATCAATGTGAAGCTGGAACGGGCTCTGTACCGGATTACCATCTTTTTGTTCACTGTTTTCATCCTGGTCACCCTGGCCGGATGGGTGCATATGAGTTTGCTTTTGACCTCCTTGTGGTTCGTGTTTTGCATCTGCCTGCAGTTAGGCAACTGCACCACCAGCCTCTTAAGCAACAAAATCGGTCAGTTTCCGGAAAACACCCTGGGTTTTTTAGGCCGCGGATTGGTTCAGGGAGCCGGAGTGCCTGTTATCTGGCTGTTTTCTTTTTCCTTCATCATCCTCTGGCTGGGCATGATCCTGGGGGATTTTCAGTTCGTAAAAGATTTTTCCAAGCTCAAGCTGGGCTGGGGGTTTTTGTCCATCAACCTCTTTCGGCTGATCATAGTCCTTATCGGCTTCTATCTGGCCCGCTCCGGTCTGGTTGTGCTCAAATCCCTGCTTAAAAGCGCTTCCGAATTGCACAGTTCCCTGGACAGCGGGACCGTCGGCTCACTAAATATCTTAATAACTTATGGAGTTTGGAGCATCTATATCCTCCTGGCCCTGGCCTTTCTCGGACTTGACTTAACAAGCTTGACTGTTGTCGCCGGCGGGCTCAGTGTGGGTATCGGATTTGGGCTGCAAAGCATTTTCAACAATTTCATCAGCGGGATCATTCTCCTGTTCGGCCGTTCCATCCAGCCCGGGGATGTGGTTCAGATTCGGGACTTGTGGGCGGAAGTCAAACAGATCAACATTCGGACCACTGAGGTCCAGACCTTTGACCGGGCCACCATCCTTTTGCCCAATTCCAAGCTGATCAGTGAAGAGATCACCAACTGGACCCACCGGCAAGACAAGACCCTGCGCCGGAAGGTGATCGTCGGGGTAGCCTACGGTTCGGATATCGAACTCGTCCGGCGTCTCTTGATGTACATCGCCGACACCCATCCGCATGTCTTGAAAGTCCCGGCCCCCTCTGTCCGGTTTGCAGACTTCGGGAGTAGTTCCCTGGAATTTACGCTGTATTTCTACGCATCCATTGATTACGGGTGGATGACCGAATCGGACCTCCGCTTCGACATCAACAAGATTTTCAAAGAGTACGGGATAGAAATCGCCTTTCCCCAACGCGACGTGCACATCCGTACCGTCCACGGCCTGGACGCCTTGACCGCCGGCTTCAGCCCAAGTAGTGACCGGCAGACAACCAAGCCGGAGGCCGAGGCCCCGGAATATTCTTGACCCGTTGGCATCTGGAGCAGTTCTATGCATATTGTTTTGGCCACCTCGAACAAAGGGAAGATCAAAGAATTCAAAGATCTTCTCCAGTCCAAGGACCCCGGCTTGCATGTTCTGGGACTGAACGATTTCCCGGACCTCGGGCCCCTGCAGGAGCCCGGGCAGACCTTTTACACCAACGCCCTGGCCAAGGCCCAAGCCGTCTGTGATCACACCGGGCTCATCGCCCTGGCCGACGATTCCGGACTGGAAGTGGACGCCTTGAACGGAGCCCCGGGGGTGTACTCTGCCCGCTACAGCGGGGAAAACGCCACAGATGAGGACAACAACGCCAAACTGCTCCAGGCCTTGAACGGCGTGCCCCCCGAGGAGCGGCGGGCCAGGTTCAAATGCGTGCTCATCGCCTGTACCCCCGGTGGTGAGCACATCACCGCACAAGGGACGTGGGAGGGGCGGATAGCCGAGCACCCCCGGGGAAGACACGGTTTCGGATACGACCCGGTGTTTGTGGATCTGGATTCCGGGAGGACAGCCGCTGAGATGGAACGGGAGGAAAAATCCGCCCGCAGTCACCGGGGCCGGGCCCTGCGCGAACTCATCCGGCTCTGGCCGGATTTCGCAGCCAAGACGTTCATCAAATAAGGCTTGCACACACGACAGACTTCAATTAAGGCGTCAGCTTTGCCTCCGACAAATCTGACATATTTTTTTGGGCCAAAGCCCCAAAAAACGTATTGATCAGGAAGGAGCCATGGAAATGCAAATGGCGATCAGCAATTCTTAAGGAGTATCTCCCATGTGTGGAATCATCGGCTACAGTGGACACCGACCGGCCATCCCGGTGATCATGGACGGACTACGCCGTCTGGAATATCGAGGCTACGACTCAGCAGGTGTGGCCTATATCCAAAATAAGCAGCTGAGCGCCATTCGGGCCCAGGGCAAACTGGATCAATTGGCCGCCAAGATAGAGTCCTGCGACGTGGTCCATGCCACTACCGGACTTGGTCATACCCGTTGGGCCACTCACGGCTTGCCTACAGAGCACAATGCCCATCCCCATCGGGATACCAAGAGCCAACTGGCTTTAGTCCACAACGGGATCATTGAAAATTACCATTCGTTAAAAGAAGATTTGCAATCAAATGGTGTGGTCTTTGCATCTGAAACCGACACTGAAGTCCTGGTTCACCTTATCAGCCGCAGTGTCGCTCAGGGCCACAGTATTCCACAGGCCATCCGGACCACCCTGGACCTGGTTGAAGGTTCATACGCCTTGGCCGTCATCAACGTGTATACCCCTGATGAAGTATGGGCGGCACGCCACTCCAGCCCTTTGATTCTGGGCCTTGGGACCGGGGAGAACTTTCTGGCTTCGGATATCCCCGCCTTTTTGCCCTACACCCGGGAAGTCGTTTTCCTTGAAGACCGGGAACTGGTCCGGATTACTCCCTCTTCCTGGCAGATTTTTGATCTCCACAACATGCAGGAAATAAACAAGACCCCACAGCATATTTCCTGGGATGTCCAGGCAGCCCAAAAAACAGGGTACCGGCACTTCATGCTCAAGGAAATCATGGAACAGCCCCAGGTAATCCGTGACTGTACCGCCGGACGGATCGACCCGGCAAACGGCCGGATCATCCTGGAGGAACTCAAAGACCTGCCCATCCCCGAGGTCGTGCACATTGTGGCCTGCGGCACGTCCTATCATGCCGGTCTTTGGACCAAATATTTAATTGAAAAATGGGCCGGGATACCCGTCCAGATAGACATAGCCTCTGAGTTTCGCTACCGGAGTCCCATTCTGCGGGAAAAAGACTTGGTCTTAACCATTAGTCAGTCCGGAGAAACGGCCGACACCCTGGCTGGACAGCGCATAGCAGCGGAGCAAGGGGTCAAGGTTCTGGGTCTGTGTAATGTCTTAGGCTCCAGTGTGGCCAGAGAAGCCGACGCCGTCCTCTATACCCAGGCAGGCCCGGAAATCAGTGTGGCCTCCACCAAGGCCATGTGCAGCCAAATGGTAGCCTTGCTGATCATGGCCCTGTATTGGGGGCAGGAGCAGTCTTTGCTGGGTCCGGATTTTGTCGGTCATGCAGTGACCGGGTTGGATGAGCTCCCCCAAATCATGCAGGCCGCTCTCCCAGGCATGCAGGAACAAGCGGCAAGACTGGCCCGGGATTTCAGCCGGGCCCGCAGCTTTTTCTATCTTGGACGAGGAATGTATATGCCACTGGCCCTGGAAGGAGCCCTGAAACTCAAAGAAATTTCCTATATTCATGCCGAGGGCTACGCCGCCGGCGAGATGAAACACGGCCCCATCGCCCTTATCGATCCGGATTTTCCTACCTTTGCCATGGCCCCGGTCGATGAGCTGCTTCCCAAATTGCAGGCCAATCTCCAGGAGATTCACGCCCGGGGCGGCCCGATTCTGGGTTTGACCCATCCAGGCTCAGGGCTCAACCTGGAAACTGTATGGGAAGTGCCCAAGGTATGGGGCCCGTTGAACAGTTTCCTGTTCTTGCCCGCCCTCCAGCTTTTTGCCTATGAGATGGCCGTTTATCTGGGCAAAGACGTCGATCAACCCCGCAATCTGGCCAAAAGCGTGACCGTGGAGTAGTGATACGTCAACCTTAATCTATCGCTCTCTCTTCTTCGTCTCCCTTGAGGGGGTGGGGATGTTTCTTGCATTGCGACAGATGATTGATGACAAGACAGTAAGAAAGTCATTGTGTTCAGGTTTCAGATGTCAGCTTTGCCTCCGGCAAATCTGACTTATTTTTGGGCCAAAGCGCCCAAAAAGCGTTTTGCCGGTTTGATCGAATATGAAACTTGAGGATACCACGCTTCCGTCATTGCCCGGCCCCGATTTCTGAATACATCGTAATCTGACTCGCCGGGCAATCTAGAGGAAGGCTTTACACTAACAACCGCTTTATTCTCTGGCAAGAGACGTGGGTCTTTGCTTTAGCCAAAAATCAGCTCCCCAAAATCCCGGTCCTTTATCCAATCTGCCCTTGCCACCAGCCCTGTCTTTTACTACCCTGGACAAAATTTTAAAACACTGGGTCAATGCCTGGAGGACAATACATCCGCGCCTATGTCCATTACCAAGCTCTTCATTCTGTGCCAGATCTTCCTGGCCATCCTTCTGCTTTGCCCTCCTGCCCTGGCTTCCAGCCCGCTTCAGGAATTCCAGGCTGGCTGGCGGGCATTCCACGATCTTTGCAAAGACCCGGACAAGGCCAAATACCGCAGCTATTGGATGCAGGTGGCCAAACATTTCGAGCAGGCCTACACAGCTGACCCTCAGGGGGCTTACGCCCCAAAATCCTTGTACTACTTGGGCCGCACGTATCAAGAACTGGGGAAACGCTCCTACGTGCAGGAAGATTTTGCCCAGGCCGTAAAATATTTCCAACAAGTTGAACAACAATTTCCTGCTCACGATTGGACCGACGATGCCTTGCTTTTCCAAGCCCAGACCCTGCTCGATCATTTGGACCGGCCCAAACAGGCGTATCAGGTCCTTACAAACCTTGAAACAAGCTATCCCCAGGGAGATAAAATCCCGGACAGCAAGGCCCTGCGCCAAAAGATAGAAGCCAAATTCCCATCCCAAGTCGATGCCTGGTCAACTGCTTGCCGCAGCCCCAAAACCAAGGCTTCCGGATCTGACAATGTCGCGGCGGCGTCAGATCCTGCCCACCTGCAAACCATCCGCCACTGGAGCAGCGACGACTATACCCGGGTTGTCCTGGATCTTGATGCCCGGGCCAACTACAAGGACATGCTCCTCAAACCCGACCCGAGCATTGATAAACCGTTCTACCGAGTAGTTGTGGATGTCCACAATTCAAGGCTCGGCGATCAGGTTCAGAAAGCGCTGAACATCAACGACGGCATCTTGCGCCGGGTCAGAACCGGGCAATTTCGGCCGGATCAAATCCGGGTAGTCCTGGATGTCAACTCCCTGGACACCTACCGCATATTTACTTTAGAAAATCCTGACCGGGTGGTTGTCGATGTGCATGCCCCGGAACAATCCGAGGAGGAGAAGAAAAGCCGAAAGGCCTTGGCAGAGGCAGCCAGAGAAGGTGGACAATCCGTTTCCGGCAGCCTTATCGAACAGCTCGGCCTGGACATTCAGACCATCATGCTCGATCCAGGACATGGAGGAAAAGATCCTGGAGCGGTCTGTTCCGGGATCATGGAAAAAGACATCAATCTCCGCCTGGCCAAAATCTTGGGAGAAATCCTGGAAAACAAGGGATACAGGGTGTTGTATACCAGGACCACAGACACGTTCATCCCCCTGGAGGAACGAACGGCCAAGGCCAATGCCAAGACCACGGACATCTTTATCTCCCTGCACGTCAACGCCCACCGCAGTTCCAAAGTACACGGGCTGGAAGTCTACTACCTCAACCTGGCCAGCTCCAAAGAGGCTGTGCGGGTCGCAGCCCGGGAAAACGCAGTATCAGAAAAAAAGATCAGCGATTTACAGCTTATCTTATCCGATCTCATGCTCAACTCCAAGATTGAGGAATCGGAAAAATTGGCCCAACGAGTCATGGACTCCACCCTGGACTACAGTAAACAGTTTTACAAAATAAACGATCATGGTGTGCGCCGTGCTCCCTTTTATGTGCTTATGGGGGCCCAAATGCCGGCTGTTCTCATCGAGTTGGGATATATCACCAATCCCACAGAGCGCAAAAGACTGCAGGACTACGCCTATCTCAAACGCATGGCCTGGGGCGTTGGCCAAGGCATCAAGACCTACCACCAAGACATAACCAGTTTTGCTCAACGCTGATTTTCTGACGAATGCAAAGGAAAGGAGATAAAAAATGACCCAAACCTATCCGCAGGAAATGAATGAATTTGTGAATCAATGGCCGGATGAAGACATGAAGGATACCTTTCTCCTTCTGGCCCAGCAACTGGCCGGATACCCTGATGTGGACCTTGAATTCAAGGCCAGACCTGGAGTGACCTATTCGTTGCGCGGGAAACGGCAGGGACAGAGCCGGGAACTCATGGTCATGATCGATGTTATTGACGACAATCCCGAGGCCCGCTGGCTTTCAGTCTGTTTCTTTGCCGAGATGATCACCGACCCCAAGGAAGAAGGGGATATTGTGCCCGAGGGACTCTTGGGCCACGACGGGTACTGTTTTGATCTCATTCCTTCAGACCAGGAAGATTTGGACTATGTGGCACAGCGTATCCAGGAGGCCTACACGGCTGCTATTTCTTAAACATATACACGGCCAAGGCCACCAAAACAAAGGCAAAGATCCTTTTAAAGCCCTGGGTCGAGATATGCTCAACCAGGCGGGCCCCAACCTGGGCCCCGAGGATTCCCCCCAGTCCCAGCATGATCCCGGCCCAATAGTCCACATTGGCCAACTTGTTGTGGGCTATCAGGGCGGAGAGAGAGATGATCAGGATAGCCGCAAAGGACGTCCCTACTGCCTGCTGGGCCGAATAGCCCATGAACAGCAAAAGCGGAACCATGAGAAAGCCGCCTCCAAGCCCGGTAAACGAAGCCGCCACCCCCACCCCGATCCCTAACAGGACCAACAGGACGTGTTGCATAACCTCTTCCTCCCATAATCATTTTTGCTCCAAAAGCCGTTTCATCGTGCAGAAAAAAATTCTTTCACATTTTCCACGACATTTCAAGCTCTTTCAATATCGTGGAGACTTGTATTTTTTGCCGATTTTTGCTATTTCTAAAATGTGTTACGGTTGATTCCCCTTTGTCCTTGAAGGAGTTTTTTATGGCCCGTGCATTGGATCCCAACCAGCTGCAAGAAGCTGCATCCATTATCAACAAGGCCCGTCGCGTTGTTGCCTTTACCGGTGCAGGAATATCCGTACCCAGCGGTATACCCGATTTTCGGAGTCCAGGTGGTCTATGGACCAAATTCGATCCCTTTGAGGTGGCTTCTGCCCATGCCCTGGAAAACAATCCGCGCAAAGTGTGGGAGTTTATGCTTGCAACTGTGGATCTTTTGGGCCGCAGTCAGCCCAACCCGGCCCACATAGCCTTGGCTGAACTGGAAAAAAATAGTCGTATGACCGGAATCATAACCCAAAACATCGACAATCTGCACCAGCGGGCCGGATCCAGTCTGGTCGTCGAATATCATGGAAACTTCCAGCGTTTTTACTGCCGGGGCTGTTTCCGGGAATGTTCTGAGCATGAAGTCATGGCCGAGTGTTCCCGGTCTATACCGGTCTGGTGCCCATCATGCGGGAGTCTTGTCCGACCGGACGTGGTCTTTTTCGGCGAGGCCATCCCATCTATGGCGCATCAGCAGAGCATGGAGCTCATTCAAGCAGCAGATGTACTCATTGTAGTTGGGACCTCCGGCGAGGTCGCCCCGGCCAATGTCTTTCCCAGGCAAGTGAAGCTCAGCGGCGGAAAGATCATTGAAGTCAATCTGGGACCGACCCATTATGCCGACATCACCGACGTCCGCTTCAATGCCCCGGCTGAAGACGTTCTTCCTCAGCTGGCGGACCTGGTCTTTGGACACTCATGAAGGATTTGTGTCTCTTTTATCCTGGTGCTTTTATGGCTGACTGGAACCAGAATACCCTGCGCTCCCTGATCCAAACCCATTTTCAGCCCTCACAGACCAGGGCCAATCCATCGTGGGTGAAATCAGTTGCATTTCAGCCGCAGACTGACGGGACACTGGCTGTGTACTTTCCCCATACCTATTTTCAGGAGTGGTTCATCCAATATCTGCAAGAGGACTTTGAAGCCTTTATCTTGAACAACTTTCCCGAAATATCCGGTTTTACCTATCAGAAACAAAGACATTCCTCTTCTAGCCGGAAGAAGATCTTTTCTCCATTCCAGGGCGATGAACAGCGCATCTTTGCCCGCTTCCTCTATAACGACAGAAACCGGGAACAGATTATGGCGGCCCAGGCCCTGAGCCGGCAGACCAAATGGCCGGCCAGTTCTTTGCTCATCTGTGGCCCTCGGGGCTGCGGCAAATCGCATCTCCTATACGCCTTGGCCAATGCCATGCAGGAAAATTATCCATCCGGATCTGTGCTGGCCTTATCCTGCGAAGACCTGACTGGCATCACCCATCTAGCTGACCAGGAGCAGTATCAGGCCCGCCGGGAACTCCGCAGGGCCAAAGCGCTCATGCTCGATGATGTGCACCAGCTGGAATACGTTCCCTCCCAGCAGGAAGAATTCGTCCGCCTCTTTGATCATCTGGAAGAAGCAGAGACCCCCATGATCTTCACCTCCCAGGAGGGAATTACAGAAAACAAAGGACTTCTTCCAAGCCTGCGCTCTCGCTTGACCGGGGGGACTATTGTGCACTTGAAAAGGCCGGATTTGGACCTGCGGGTGCAGTATGTGCAGCAGGCAAGTGATCACTATCATCTGCAATTACACGAAAATGACCAATTGACTTTGGCCAGGCAGTATCTGGATTTTCAGGCCTTAAACCAAGCCCTGTTCCGCCTTGCTGCCCAAAGCAGCCTGCGTATATCCGGAAAAACAAAGGACATAGTCAAAGGCATATCCCAAACGGATACTTCCCAAAATACGCCCTTGCCCTGCAATGAAATCATTGCCCTGGTCGGCAAACACTTTTCTCTTTCCCCGAATCTGCTGATCTCCGCCAGCCGAAAGCAGAAAGTTGTTCTGGCCCGGCAAATAGCCATTTATATTTGCCGCGAACTGCACCAAATCTCGTTTACCCGGATCGGGGCCCTGTTTGGCGGCCGCAATCACAGCTCAATCATCTATGCCTTGAAAAAAATTCAGTCTCTGGAAAAGAAACGTCCGGAAGTCAAATCCCAGATAGAGACCTTGCTCAAACAATGTGCCAACACGTGACAAGGAGATCCTGTTCCATGCATCTTACAGTAACCAAGGAGGCCATACTGGAAGGGGTCCAGAAAGCGGCCAGCATCATCCCGGCCAAGACCGGGGCCGCCTTTTTGCGCACCATCTGGTTGGAGAATACAGATTCTGTCTTACATATCATGTCCACAGACTCCAAGCTGGAATTTTTTGGTTCCTATCCAGTCCAAAGCCAGGAGCAAGGGCTGGTCGGTGTTCAGGGCCGCAGTTTCCACGATTTGTTTCGGCGTCTTCCCCCTGGGGAGATCACCCTTCGAACCGACGAGGACACCCTGCTCCTGGAACAGGGACGGCGCAAATACAAATTACCCACGTTTGATGCCACCTGGTTCCAGCCATTTTCTCCATTTCCGGCTGAAAACGCCGCCACCTGGTCTGGGGCCGAGCTGCGCAGCATCATCGACCGCATCTTATTCTGTATAGCCGACGATCAGACAGACAGTATGTACTATTTAAAGATAACTCCCTTGCCAGACTCGGATAAAATTGAGGTCTGCGGCTTAAACGGCCACCAGTTCGCCATGGTCAGTTTGGAACACCCGGAAATACATCCCCAGTTGGGTGAAGAAGGGGTTCTCATTGCCAAACCTTATCTGATTGAACTTAAAAAATGGCTCACAGAGAAAAACATTGCTTTTACTGTGGATCAAAAACGTCTCTTTTTCACCAATCATAACAGTACTGAAATCTTCAGCCTGCCGCTGAACTATGATCAATACCCAAATTACAATGCCTTTTTCACTTTTTTTGAGGGGGAAACATCCCGAATGCTGGTGGACAAGGAAGAACTGCTGGATTCTCTGGAACGATTACTCATCTTCAACACAGAAACCCAGCGCTGCTCCTATTTTGTCTTCGACGATCAGGAACTGATCATCTACTCCCAGGGACCGGACACCGGAGAGGCTACCGAATCATTACCTATTGAATTTAAGGGCCAGTTGGACAAAATCATCTTTCCCACCAAAAACGTCATCGATGTCCTGAACCACTTTCAGTCTCCAGTCGTGGAATTTGAATACACCAACACCAACGGACCGTGCCGGATCACCGGAGAGGACGATCCCGACTATCTGGTCATCATCATGCCGGTTCAGCTTGACGAAGAAACGTACTATACAGACGAACCTATGGAATAACCTAATATGCAAGCCAACAACTATAACGCTGAAAGCATCACCATTCTCGAGGGCTTAAGCGCCGTGCGCAAACGCCCGGCCATGTATATCGGAAGTACAGACACCAACGGGGTGCACCATCTGGTGTACGAAGTTGTTGACAACAGTATAGACGAGGCTATGGCCGGATACTGCAACCGGATCAATGTGACCATCCATTTGGACAACAGCATCACGGTGACCGACAACGGCCGAGGGATCCCTGTAGACATGCATCCCAAGGAGAATCGGCCGGCGGTGGAAGTGGTCATGACTGTCCTCCATGCCGGAGGCAAATTCGATAACCAAAGCTACAAAGTATCCGGGGGTCTGCACGGGGTCGGTATCTCTGTGGTCAATGCCCTGTCTGAATCCCTGGAGGTGACTATTCGCCGGGACGGGCACAAATATTATCAGAAGTATGCCAAGGGCCAACCCATGTGCGCTTTGCAGGACAAGGGTACAACGGAAAAAACAGGAACCAGCGTCCATTTTCGGCCCGATGAATCCATTTTCGAGGACTTGGTTCTCAACTATCAAACCTTGAGCAAGCGCTTCGAAGAGCTGGCCTATTTGAACAGCGGCCTGATAATCCACCTCTATGATGAGCGCTCCGGAGAGGAAGACGCTTTTCAGTTCGAGGGAGGGATCAAATCCTTTGTCCGGCATTTGAACGAATCGGAAAACCCCTTACACGACATAGTCTTTGGCCGCGGAGAAATGCATGACGTGATTATAGAATTCGCCCTGCAATACCACAGTGGATACAAAAACAACGTCATTTCCTTTGCCAACAATATCCGGACCAAGGAAGGCGGCAGCCACCTCTCCGGGTTCAAGACCGCCATGACCCGGACTATCAACGCCTATATCCAAAACTCGCCGGATCTGCCCAAAAAGCTCCAGCAGCGCATCTCAGGAGAGGACATCCTGGAAGGACTGACCACGGTTATCAGCGTCAAGCTTCCAGACCCACAGTTTGAAGGCCAGACCAAGACAAAACTGGGCAACAGCGAGGTATCCGGTTATATGTCCGCCATCTGCGGCGAAATCCTGGGCGTCTACCTGCAGGAAAATCCCAAGGACGCCAAGGTGATGGTTGAAAAAGTGGTGGATGCAGCCCGGGCCAGGGAAGCAGCCCGCAAGGCCAAAGACCTGGTCCGACGCAAGAGCGCTCTGTCCGATTCAGCCTTGCCCGGCAAGCTGGCCGACTGCCAGACCAAGGACCCTTTCTTGAGCGAGCTGTTCATAGTTGAGGGCGACTCGGCCGGAGGTTCGGCCAAACAGGGACGGGACCCCAAATGCCAGGCCATCCTCCCCTTGCGGGGCAAGATTTTAAATGTGGAAAAGACCCGCTTTGACAAGATGCTGGAAAACAAAGAGATCCAGCATCTGATTACGGCTATGGGCGCAGGTATCGGCGATGATGAGCTGGATTTAAAGAAACTGCGCTACCACAAGATCATCATCATGACTGACGCGGACGTGGACGGCGCTCATATCCGCACCCTGCTCTTGACCTTTTTCTATCGCCAATACTTCCAGCTCATTGACCAAGGGTATCTCTACATTGCCCAGCCTCCCCTGTACCGGGTGCACAAAAACAAGTTTGAAAAATTTATTGCTTCAGATCAAGAACTCAAGGCCTACCTGCTGGACCGAATCAGCGAAGAAATCAGCGTCTATCCCGGGTCAGCCACGGACGATAGCGAATCCGCCTCCCCATACCGGGGCCGAAATCTGGTCCAGCTCCTGCATCAGATCATGGACTTGGAGAACCGGTTCAAAGAGGCAATCAATATCGGCCTGCAAAACGACTTGTTCACAGCCATCTTGAGTACCGAAGATCAGCTTGGACCCGATGTTTTTGACGCCCAGTCCGAAGGTCCGGAGCAAGCAGCCTTCCGCAGGCTGATGTCCGAACACGGACAGGATCTGGAGGTGGTTCAGGAAGAACAGGAAGAAGTGACCCGGTTGTTCCTTCATTTTACAGACCGCAATCTGCATACCGTCAAGCTTGGGGTCGAGTTCTTCAATTCCCGTCTTTATCGGCAGACATTCAGCCTGTGGCACAATCTCCTCGCCATCAGCCCGGACCAATCGTTTACTATTGTAGACGCCAAAAAGGAAAAGCACCCCGCCGACTCCCCTTTTGCCCTGCTCAGATCCATCCTTTCCCTGGCGGACAAAGGCCTGAACATCCAACGCTACAAAGGACTGGGCGAGATGAACCCGGAACAGCTGTGGGAGACGACCATGAATGCTGAGCATCGAATCCTGCTTCAGGTCCGGGTGGAGGAGGCCGAAGAGGCCGACTCACTATTCCGCAAGCTGATGGGTGAACATGTGGAACCCAGAAGGGAATTTATCGAGAAAAACGCCCTGGCTGTGGAAGAGTTGGATATCTAATTTTTTTGGGCAAAGAGCCCAAAAAAATTACTATTGTTCCCACGCTCTGCGTGGGAACGTCCACTGGATGTTCCGCGTCCACAAAGAGACCGCGTAAAGCGGTCAAAAAAAATCCCACGCAGAGCGTGGGAACGATAAAAAACCGTACGTTTCACCCTTGATCAAACTGGCGGTTTCTAACGAATAACGAGCCCGCCAGAGGCGGGGCTCGTATGAAACTGGATCCTTGTTTGCCTGTCATTCCGGCGAAGGCGAGAATCCAGAGTGGATAGAAAGGCTTTCCCCTAGATTGCCCGGGGAGCATGATGTCGGTTTCGTCGTATAATCCGGGCCGGGCAATAGTGAAACGACGGATAAAGACGTCCGCAAGTTTCATCACTGACCAACCCGGTATAACGTTTTTTGGGCCCTTTGGCCCATAAATAGGTCAGATTTGCCGGAGGCAAAGATGACATCTGATCCTTAAAAGAGGTCAACCGTGCAACCAACCGTCAACATAGAAGACGAAATCAAGAAATCATATCTTGAATATTCCTTAAGCGTGATCATCGGCCGGGCCATTCCTGATGTCCGGGACGGACTCAAACCGGTGCATCGGCGTATTCTGTATGCCATGCATGATTTGGGCAATACCTTCAACCGGCCCTACAAGAAGTCGGCCCGGATTGTGGGTGATGTCATCGGTAAATACCATCCCCACGGGGATGCTGCGGTCTACGATGCCCTGGTTCGCATGGCCCAGGATTTCAATATGCGCCAGCCCCTGGTGGACGGGCAGGGAAACTTCGGCTCCATTGACGGCGATGCCCCGGCGGCCATGCGCTATACCGAATCGCGCATGTCCAGACTGGCCGGCGAATTCCTGGCCGATATCGACAAAGACACGGTCAATTTCCGGATCAACTACGACAATACATTGTATGAACCGGAAGTCCTCCCCGCCCGGGTGCCCAACCTGTTGGTCAACGGGGCGGCTGGAATCGCCGTGGGCATGGCTACCAACACCCCTCCCCACAACCTGGCTGAAGTCATTGATGCCACTTTGGCCCTGTTGGACAATCCGGATTTGCAGATTGCCGATTTGATGACCTGGATAAAGGGGCCTGACTTCCCCACTGGAGCCCAGATGTTCGGGCTCAAGGGCCTGCGCGAGGCATACATGACCGGACGGGGCAGCGTAAAGCTCCGTTCCACACTGCATACAGAACAGCGCTCCCGGGGCTTGGAGTCCATCGTGGTGACCGAGATACCCTATGCCCTGAACAAGGCCAATCTGATCCAGAAAATCGCCGCCTTGATCAATGATCGCAAGATCGAGGGGGTCGCCGATCTGCGGGACGAATCCGATCGGACCGGAATCCGCATTGTCATTGATCTGAAAAAAGGCGCGGTCTCCGATTTAATCATCAACTCCTTGTACAAGTACACATCCCTGGAGACCTCTATAGGCATCAACCTCCTGGCCGTGGTCAAGAACCGACCCAGGCTCCTTAACCTCAAGGAATACCTGGAGCTGTTCATAGAACACCGCCAGGAAGTGGTCCTTCGCCGTTCCAGGTATGAGCTGAAAAAGGCTGAGCACCGGGCCCACATTTTGGAAGGCCTGCGCATTGCCCTGGACAATATCGACGAGGTCGTGGCCATCATCCGCGGATCATCGAATCCGGCCGAGGCCAAAGAAAAGCTGACGGCCAGGTTTTCGCTGACTGATGTACAGAGCCAGGCCATTTTGGACATGCGCCTGCAGCGGCTGACCAACATGGAGCAGTCAAAAATTCAGGAAGAATATCAGGAACTGCTCAAGCAGATCCAGTTCCTGCAGAGCGTGATCAACAGCGCCGATGTCCTGCGGGGGGTGATCCGGGACGAACTGCGGGAGATCAAAAAAAACTATGCCTCACCCCGCAAGACACAGATCCTGGCCGATGACCCAAGCCAGATCGATATCCAGGACCTGATCGCCGACGAAGAAGTGGTCATAACCCTGTCCCGCAAGGGCTACATCAAACGAACCCCGATCTCCAGCTACAATCAGCAGAAACGGGGCGGCAAGGGCATGTCCGGCTCCAGCTTGGGTGACTCCGACTATATCCAGGCCCTGCTGACCAGCAGCAACCACCAGAACCTTTTGCTGTTCACCAATCTGGGCCGGGTATTCAAACTGAAGGTCTTCCAGATCCCGGAAGCCAGCCGCCGGGCCAAAGGGGCCCACATCTCCAATCTCATTGATATGCAGAAAAACGAGTACGTGGCCACAGCCCTGAGTCAGCGGGATCTGAACCTGAACAACTATTTTGTGTTCATCAGCAAGCGGGGAATGATCAAGCGCTCTGAGGTAGAACTGTACAAAAATCTGCGGGCCAATGGACTCATTGCCCTCAGTCTGCGCAAGGACGATGAGCTCATGTCAGTCCGGGAGGTTACAGAGGAGGATGAGCTCATGCTCCTGACCCGCCTTGGTTTTGCCATCCGGTTTCCTTGTCAGGACATCAGGCCGACTGGCCGGCAGGCCTCTGGAGTCAAGGGCATCTCTCTTCGCGACCAGGATGAGGTGGTCGCCGGCCTGGTTATCGGCCAGGACAAAAACACTGAAATCCTGACCGTGACTGAACACGGCTTCGGAAAACGAACCCCCCTGGACCACTACAGGATTCAAGCCCGGGGAGGCAAGGGCATCATCAATTTCAAGCCAAATCAGAAAACCGGGCCTGTCTTAGGCGGAATGACCGTCACAGACCAGGAGCAAGTCCTGATTTTGACCAGCGAAAACAAGATGATCCGCTTTGCTGTCAGTGATGTGCGCATCTGCGGCCGGGCAGCCCAAGGGGTGAAGCTGGTCAGCATGGACAACAGGGGCACCGTGGTGTGCTTTGATCGGATCCCGGAAAACGATGAAGAGGACAGAGAACTTCCGGATGAGATAGAATAACTTTAAGCATATCCAGAAAATTGGCATTTTCAGTCTCTACTCGACAGTCAAAAGTTATTACATAGGTATCTGTTTTTATTAATGATAATCGAAAGACAAGCCGGAAATTGCAATTTTTATTCCATCTTGTTCACTTTATTCTTATAACCGTGAACCGTGAACCTGGAACTTTGAACCAGCAAGGTCCCTTGTATTTGGAATAGGGAAATGACCGGCGAAAAGGGAAGCGTACGCCTGTCCGGTACAAACACGATGAATCATATTATTTTGTCCTGAACACCTGGGATGAACAAGCCCCGGATCAGCCTGTTGCGCCACAATTCAGAACACGTAGAAGAAGTGGTTAACCTGGCCGTCCCCAAGGCCCTGCAGGAGGCCGTGCATCAGAAGACCCGAAGCCTGCGGAGAGTGCATCCGTGTCACCCTGGAAATCCGCACTTGACTGGAGCAGGAAATGCGCGTAAAATACTTTCAAACAATGCTTCTTTGGGCACTTGCTTGAGGATTTATCCTTGAAACATGCGAAGAAGCTTCTTGCTGCAAGCAAATGCCGGGATCGCAAGAACGAGTAGCCGGAATCCACAGGAGAATTTATGATCCAAGAGTTTCGCTCTATTCTTTTCACCACAAACCTATCTGCAGACTGCGCACAGGCCTACAATCTTGCTTTATCCCTCTCAGCTCGCTATCAAGCCCAAATTCATATCCTGCATGTTATGGAGAGTCGTGATGGTTACACTGAGAGCTACCTGAAAGCCGTTCTGGGAGATGATAAATGGCAGGAGATCAAGCAGGCGCACGAGGACTCAGCCCGATCTGTCCTCATTGGGAAAAAGCCTACCAACAAGCTCATTCAGCAAACATTGAACCAATTCTTTTTAGATCTTGGTCGTGAATTCGATATTGAGTGCAACTTCACGCCTCCCCAGTTTCTCATCCGGGAAGGAGAGGTAGTTTCAACAATCCTTGAACAAGCACAGGAACATTCATGCGATGTGATCATAATGGCTGGGAAGAAGAAAATTTTTGGACATGATGCGCGGATAGGGTCCACAATCAAAGTGGTCTTGAGAAGATCTAAAGTCCCGGTCCTTGTTGTTCCACCGGCAGAAAGCAGCTAATATATTGATTCATTCTTTTGTTTCTCCGGCTGTATATCTTTGGCCAAGATCCTGA